>NZ_JBEPBM010000063.1:0-24914 GCF_040299205.1 Streptomyces sp. NPDC000983
GATCGGGAAGACGTAGCTGAAGTTGCCGAAGCCCTTCTTGAGGGCAAGCTCCCGTACGGCGGCGTACGAACCCGCGAAGCCGATGCCGGCGATGAGGAGGGTTGCGGACGCGATGACGGCGACGAGGGCCCGGTGCGCGCGGGGCGGTGTCTGTCCGGTGCTGGGGCGGGTGTCGTCCTGGGCGGGTGTGGGGCGTCGGGTCATGGGTTGCTGGCGGTGTGTTGGAGGAGGCGGGCGATGAGGTCTTCGGTTTCGTCTTCCAGGGGGCAGTTCAGTGTCTGGTTGACGTGTTGGAGGCGGGTGAGGGCTGTGTGCAGGCCTGACCGGTTGCCTGCCTGGGCTTCGATGCGCATCCAGTCGCGGTAGAGGACCTCGGCGGTGTCGTCGGTTTCGAGTGCCGTGGCGATGGCCTGACGGGCGGTGGTGAGGTTGTGGTGGGGTCCGGGGGGTGTGCGGTGGGTGGCGATGGCGTGGGCGACCGCGGTGATCTGGGTGATCATTTCTTGTTGGTGGGTTTCCGCCCACGGCAGGGCACGGGCGCCGAAGGGGCGGCCGCGGACGAGAGCGAGCGCCCGTTCGAGGTCGTTTAGTCCGTCCGGGCCCAGAGGCAGGGCTCGGTCGGTGAGGTGGCGGAACTGGTTCCAGTCGCATCGGATGGCGGCGGACAACCGGTACGGGTCGTCGGCGTGGTTGCGGCGGGGGACGTAGGGATTGCCGGCGCTGTCGTCGCCGAGGGCGCGGCGCAGGCCTTGGAGGCGGGCGTTGAGGGTGCGTTTGGACCAAGGGCTGTCGGGGTCCATGTCGGTGCAGAGGGTGTCGGCGTTGCGGCCCGGGCGGAAGTAGAGCAGTGCGGCGAGCTGGGCCTGGCGCGGTCCGTGTCCGGTTGCGGCGACGCGGTCCATTTCCACCGGTCCGAGCACGCGGAGCTCTGGGGCGTGAGGGTCTGGGGCTGCCTCGTCCTGGCCGGCGCCGCGGGACCGGGCCCTGTCAGGGCGGCGTTTGCCGTGCAGTGAGGTCGATATGGAGGCAGCCGAGGAGGGTAGCCCCGACCGGATGGCCGCCTCGGGGCTTGATCGGGGTGGGTGGCCCGGCGCGGGCTCGGATTGGGCCGTCGGTGGGTGCGGGCGCGACCGAGGGTGGCAATCGGCGGGCTGGCCTTGTGGAGTGAGTGCGGCGGATGCGGCGAGCAGGGCCGGGAAAGCGGAATCGTCCTGCGCGGGTGTGTCGTCTGGGAGTGCCTGGCGGTCAGGGGCGAGGTGCGCATGGTGAGGCCCTTGAGCCGGAGTGTTCTGCCCCTGCACGTCCTGCAGCTCCTCTGGCCGTGCAACCGGTTGTCCGGCTGCGGGCCTGCTGGCCGGTGCGGGTTGGGGTTCGAAGGGTGTGGGGCTGGCTGTTGCTGCGGATGCGCCGGGCTGTGGTGTGTCGGTGAGGGCTTGGATGATCTTTTGGCGGTCGGTGGGCGTTACACGCTGAAGGGCGATGGCGGTGCCGGTGCCGGGGATGTGCTGGCGTTTGTGGGTGGAGGCGTTGAGGCGGGGAGCGCCCGGGAAGTGCTCGACGGTGACGGGTGCGGGAGCGATGAGGGTGGTGTGGGCGCGGTGGGTGGCGTGCAGGGCGTGGGCGAGCTGTTGTGCGCTGTCCGGGTTGAGAGTGGGTGCCAGCAGCAGCAGGTGGGGCTGGGGAAGTTCTGGGGGCTGCTGGTGAATGTCGAGCAGCCGCTGGCTGAGTTCACGTAATGCCTCGCCGGCGTGGGGCAGATGAGTGATCGCATGGTGGGGAAGAGCCTCGGGGAGGTCGTCGCCGAAGGCGACGGCCCAGACTTCCGTGTCGCCTGCCCAGGGGCTCAGGGCCGCTTCCAGGGCGAGGGAGGTGCACACCTCGGTGATGTGGTCAGGGCTCCCCTCGAGGAGCAGAGCGGGTAGGTGCGCCAGGTTGAGCAGGAGCAGGGCTCCGTCTGCCGCGGTGCCCAGAGAGACAAGGCCGGGGAACGGCGCCGTCCCTGCGGGCACGTCCTCCTCGTCACCGAGCGGATCGGCGGTCTCGGGCAGTGTCCACCAGCCGGCCTCGGACGTGGTGAAGGGGGATTCGGGTGGCAGACCGCGGTCGTGGGGGAGGACTTGGATCGTGCCGCCCGTCAGGCGTGCCGCCTGCACTTCAGGAGGCGCTTGTCCCTGCTCCTGAGCTGTGTGGGTGAGGATGCGCAGCGCCACGTCGAGCCGGGCCATTCCCGCCGTCTCAGGTATGGCCGCGTGCAGTCGGCGTTGTCCACGGGCCCATCGGCGAGGTGAGCTGGACGGCCGGGGACGGCGGCCGCGTCGGCGTAGTGCGAGCAGGGCGGTGGCCAGGGCGGCCAGCAGCGCACCGGCGCCGAGGATGCTGCGCCACGCCCGGTTGCTTGAGACCGGTTCGGGGACAGCGGCTGTCGTGGTGGGCGAGGCGTGCGGCTGGGCTTCCCGGGAGGGGGAGGTGTCCGGGCGGGCTTCTGGTGCAGGGGCAGGGGAAGCGCTGACGGTCGGTGCCGCCGAGGTGGTGCTTTCCTCGTGTCCGGGCCTTCCGGTGGCTGCACTGGATTCCGGTGGGGGAGCTGCGGAGCCGCTTTCCTGCGCGGGTTGGTCTTCGATGAGTTGAGTGATTGCGTGCAGGGTGAGGTCGAGGTCGAGGATTTTCGGGGCGGCCAGTGCGGCCCCGTCGGTGAGGGCGAGTGCGGGGGCGTCCCGGTCGACGCTGCTGCTGGCTGCTGCATCTGCGCTGTTCGTGGCAGCGGGGGTGGGGGTTGCGAGGGCGGGGGTGTGAGGTCCGAGGGCCAGGGCCAAAGCGGCGCCCACAACCGCTGTGGTGGTTGGTGTGCGGCGTGGGCGGGTCTGCCGGGGGCGGGCGGGGACCGTGCCGCCGTTCATCGGGGGAGGGGGAGCGTGGCGGATTCGAACTGCGGGAGGTAGAAGTCGACCTGCCGCGTGCTGGCGGGCGGTGCCGGGAACTGCATGAACACGGGCACGCTCTCTGCCGGTTTGAGCGAGTTCAGTCCGGTCGTGGTCAGTGGTCGTCCTTCGGTGTCGCGCAGCACGTAGTAGCGCTTTCTGCCGCGGAAGTCCACGAGTGAGGCACCGCCCAGCGACTGGCCGTTCTTGACGATCTCCCGTTCGTTGCCGCGCAGCGCGGCCGGTACCACGGCGGTGCCCTTTCCGGTGTTCTTCAGGGTGCCGCGCAGGGTGAGGAAGCCGCCCTCGGGCTGTTCGGCGGAGGTGATGGTCAGCACGAGGCTGTCCTGCCCGTGCAGCTGAGCCAGAGCTTTGGGCGGTGTGGTCTGTTGGGTGGTGGGGGCCGGGGTGTGTGAGGACACGGCGTGCGAGGCGCCTTGCGTGTGGAGGCCCTGGGTGCAGGCGGCGGCGCCAGCGAGCACAAGGGCGGCGATGACAACTGCCGCTGTGCGGGCCCGGGAGGAGTTTTCCGGCTCGCTGCTGCCGTGCCGTGTGCGTCGGCCGCTGGGGGCGTGGTGTCCCGGGGAGTCGGGATGGGGTGAGGTGGGCCGGGGAAAGCGCATGGTTATCGGTCCTGCCGGGGGCGGGGCCAGACGGTGATGACGTCGCCGTCGAGGGTGACGTGGCGTTGAGGGAACCGGCGGCGCACCAGGTTGAGGTCGTCGCTGTCGAATTCTCCGGCCGCGTGCACGACCAGGGCGTCCCCGACGTGCGATACCTGCAGCGTTCCGGTCGGCCACAATGTCTCGTGTAATGCATTGTTACTGCGAACTAATCGGGCATCGGAAGTCATCTTCATCCCCCAAGTTGGCTTCTATAGCGTGCTTTTGCTGCTGTAGCGGCTGGCACAAAATCAAACTAATGGTTCGCGTGAGCAAAGTTCAAGAGGTTCCCGGAAGTGATTCGCTGCGCCGGACGAGCCTGGAGGGCCGCACGGTGGCAAGCCCACCGCCCAGTCCGCACCTGGCATCCCCGGATGCGGCGAGCCGAGTTGAAAACCCGCCGGTGAAGACGCTCCTGGACACACGCGGCCGAACGGGCGAGGGAGGTGACAGGAGCGCAGCGCGGACAGTGACGCCTGGCCTGCGGCAGAAAGCCCTCGGCAGCCTGCGGGCGGCAGTGGCACGGTGCCGGCGGGCACGGCCCGCAGCTGATGCGGGGAGCGTGCGAGGAGAGGGCGAGTGCGGTGGAAACGCCGCTGATCCGCAAGTGCCGGTCATCGTCATTGGTAGTCCCCGTTCTTGTGCAGATGGGCGGCGGGGTGGGTGCTGGTGTGTTCGGTGAGGAAGGCCAGGACGCGGCCGGTCTGCAGGGCCGCGCGGGTGGCGAGTTGAGTGAGAGGGGCGGCGCCCGCGGTGGCCCGTGCCGCCACTTCCAGTGCCCGGCTGTGGCCGGGGCGGGCGAAGCCGGCGAACACCTCGTCGAGGTGAGGGCCGGTGATCCGGACAGGACCTACCCGGCTCCCGGCGACGGTCAGCGACATGTAGTGCTCAAACCGGTCCAGTGCAGCGACGACGCCCGGGCTGGGGGCGTCGCCCCATTCGGCGGTGACGGGAGCGATCGCGGACCGTGAGCCGGCGGTGGTGGCGAGAGTGGACGCGTTCTGCACCAGGGACAGGCGCACGGGTTGGGGGAGGCGGGCAAGGAGTTGGGTCATGCCATGGACGTGGACCCTGTACTTACGGAAGTCCTCGAACATGGCAGCGATCGTCTCCGGGGCCGCGCCGGTCAGGGTGATCAGTTCGTCGAAGTACGGGCGGAACGGCACCCGCTGGGCTTCGGGGGTGTCGCGGCGTGAGCGGACGGCGCGTAGCAGGTCCCGCGCCAACAGCGCTGTGATGAGCCGGTCGGTGGGGCCGTTCCCGCCCGGGCACACCCACACGATCATCTGTGTGTCCATGGCGGCGCGGATGTTGTAGATGCCGGCCGGCTGCCCGAGGAATGCGCGGGTGACGGGGTTGGCGGCCAGGCGTGCGATGGGGTTGAGGACGACGGCGAACGCGTCGGTGGGCAGGGTGGGGAACACGGTCCGCCACCACGAGCGGGTCTCCTCGTCCAGGCGGTCGGCCACTGCGGTGAGCGCCGCCTGCCGGAACACCGCATCCGTGAGCAGCGGCCGCACCTGGAAGACGGTGGCCTGGTCCTCGGGCCGTTCGGTCCGGCAGGCGGCCGCGTTGACGGCCACGAGTACGGTCAGGGCGGCCATGAGGATGGTGATCGCGCGAGGAGCGGTGGCGTCGTCCCAGCCCAGCACGCTCGCGTAGGCGTCGGTGGTTGCTTCGACGACCTCGTGCGCCGTCTGGCCCTGGTGCATCCCGATCGGGTTCCAGGAGCTCACCTGCGCGGCAGGCCCGCTGGCGTTGAGGTCGATCAGGGCGATCCGCTCCATCAGGTGGTCGTGGGCGAGGAACGGCAGGGCACGCGACCATGAGTCACGGTGCGGGTCGACGAACATCAGCCCTCCGCCGGCATGAGCCCAGCCGATCGCCTGCGCCAGGGCCCGTTCGGTCTTCCCGCCGCCCGCCTTGCCGACCCCGACCTCGAACAGCGTCTCCTCAGCAAAGGTGGCGACCAGGCGCCGACGACCGTCGGGGCCGCGGTAGATCCCCTGCAACAGCAGCTGCGGATCCCCGTGCCGGAAGGTGGGCAGGTCACCGGGGAGTAAAGGCAGACGGCAGTGCACCGTGGGCGGCTTGAGCAGCCCCGTCAGCTCGTCCAGCCGCACCCAGTTCGGGCGGGGCGGCTGACACTGGCCCAATCTCCAACGCCGCTCGAAGCCGCGCCGGCTGGGCCAGCGGTCCGCCCCGAACCGCCAGGGGCCCACCCTCCACCCCCGCATCGCCCAGCGTGAGACACCGCCGAACACATCGAAAGCAGCCTGGAGTTGCGCCAGCCGGGCCTCGGCACGGCCCTTGGTGTTGGAGGCGCACATCACCAGCAGCTGCACCCGCACCAAGTGGTCGTCCTCGGCGAGCTTGCCCAGCGCATCGGCGGGCTCCACCCGGCGCGGTACGGGCGGCATGACCAGCCGCCGCCCACCCCCGCCCTGCCTGCCGGCGGCCAGCTGCCGCACCTGCCCGATCACCGAGTCCTCGATCCCCCCAGCGTCCTGCCGCACCCACCGGGCGGCCCGCTGCACTTCACGCCGCTCGACGCGACGGGCATCGCTCAGCAGCTGCACACGCCTTGCCCGCAGGGCCCACTTGGGGGCGCGCTGGATGTCGAGCCGGATCTCAGCGAGGTCCCCCAGCTCGGCACGCAGGTCAGAGACCGCGTCGATGAGCGGCTGCAGCGGGTCCGGGTCGAGGGGAACGTCACGCAGGGGTGCGGTCGGCCGGCCGCGCAGGATGAACTCCGCCCGCACGGTGTGCGTTCGGGGCTTGTCGCTGAGTGGTCGGCCGCGGGTGACGGTGACGGCCGGACCGAACGGCGTAATCGACAGCAGGCGTTCGCCGCCGGCCGGGCCTTCGATGCGGTAGCGCAACGGGCTGGACCCGTCAGCCCGCAGTCTGATCTGCACCGCCTTCGACCGGCGCGGCGCCCACCACGGCATGCTTGTTGAGGCGCGGGCGAGCTGGACACCGCGGCGGAAGATCTCCTCCAGCCCGGGGTCGAAGTGCCGGGCGGGGACGAGCTCCAGCGCCATCCGCTCGGCCGAAGCCTTCCGGGCCAGATGGCGCACCAGTCCTTCACCCGCGGCGCAGGCCGCCGCAGCAGGCAGGGCCACCAGCCACCACAAGGACAGCAGCCAGCCTGCGGTGTGCACGATGCCCGAGACAAGACTGAGCCCCTCGCCGGACGCCACAACGGCTTCTGGCACGCGGGCTTGGCTGGTCAGGTACGGGGCTGCGGAGTCCACGTCGCTGCTCCCTTCTCGATGGTGCGGGTGAAGTGCCAGTCGGTGATGCGTAGATCGGTGTAGGTCCCGCCGCGGTCCATACCGGCCCACACCAGATGGACCACTGCCTTGTCCGGGCTGCCGCCCCGGCGGGCGACCGCGGCCTGGATGCGGAAGCGGGCGGTGGCGAACGCCGGGGCCACCGCCTGGCCCGTGTCGGGAAAGACCTCGGGCCACTTCGCACGGCCGATTCCGGTGGCGTCCGCACGCAGCAGCGCGCGACCGGCGGCGAGCAACTTCCGCTCCTCGTGGGAGGGAAGGTCGGCGGGCCAGGCGGCCTCCAGGTTCCGCTGGAGGGCCGCGTCGCCGGCCACGCCCTCGCCGGGCGGCGGCAGAGCGGACTCGACAGCCGGCGGGGGAGGTGCGACGCGAGTCGTGGAAGGACCTGCGCGAGTCGCCGACTGGCCGGCCGGCGACGCGGTGGCTGTTGACGATGGGCCCCGAGGCGGTGCATACGCCGTCGACGGCTCCGAGGGCTCCTGGCCGGCTGGCACACCGAGCAGGGCGGCCCCGGTGACCGCGAGGATGACGGTGCTCAGCAACAGCAGGCGCGGTGAACGCGGGGCGGTGGTCACAGCAGCCGCGCTCCCCCCGCAAAACCCGGCATCGCGTTGACCGGGTCCACGCGCACCACGGCCCCCGGCCGGGGAGCATTGACGATCTTGCCGCTCCCCACATAGATCCCGACGTGGTAGATCGTGGAATCGCGTCCGGGAGCAGTGGCGTAGAAGACGAGATCACCCGCCTTGAGGGCGCTCGTGCCGAGGCCAGCCGGGATCCGCCGGCCGGCACCGGCCTGGGCGGACGCCACGCGCGGCAGGCTGACGCCGGCCTTCGCGTACGCGTACTGAGTCAGCCCGGAGCAGTCGAAGCCCTTGATGCCGGCGCCGCTTTTCCCGTTGGGGGAGCAGCAGATGCCGTAGGAGGTGCCGCTCGCGTTGCCGCCGCCCCAGGAGTAGGGGACACCGCGCTGGGAGAGGGCGGCCTCGATGACGGTGCGGACCTTGCCCGTGACGTTCTTCAGGTCTGGGTCCTTGGCGGCCGCGGTGTACTGGTCGATCCATCCGAGCACGTTGGTGACGTAGGCCTGCGAGTGGTTGTACTGGAAGATGGCGGCCTCTAACTGCGATCGTTTCGTCAGGTCGCGGTCGTTGCCGCACAGGTAGATGGCGGCGCCGAGGGCTGCGTCGTCGGCGTTGTGCGGGTCGGCCGTCTTGTCGCCGCCCGCGTCCTTGCCGACGCTTTCCCAGGTGGAGGGCAGGAACTGGAAGGGTCCGACCGCGCGCTCACCGCGCGCAGTGCCGTCCCAGCGGCCGTTGTCGGTGTCGGGGAAGACGGTGGTGTTCCCACCGGCCCCGGAGCCGTTGAGGAGCACTCCGTAGATCTTCGGGCGGATGTCGCCGCCTGCGGTGATGCTGCGACCGACAGCATGGTTGGACTCGACCTTCGCGATGCCGGCGAGGACCGGCCAGCGTATGCCCCGACACCTCGGCACATACGTCCCGGCCTGCTGCACGGCCTTCTTGTACGCGGCCAGCATGCGGGGCGGGATGTCCGCGGCACTGCCGTCCTCGGCGAGCCCACTGTCGTCCTGAGCGCCTGCCCTGAGTGCGACGTAGGCGCTGATGGCGCCAGAGACAGGAGCCGCGCAGCACACGGCCGCGAGCATCAGCAGCGCCACCATGCACCCCCACCGTGCTGTCCGGTGCCGGGACGGCCTCATGCGTCCTCACCGTCCTCGGCTGCCCATCGGGCCCGCAGCTCGCGCAGCGCTTCCGCCTGCCGCATCGCCTCCCTGATACGGGCCTGATTGCCGGTGTCGGCGGAATCGCCCGTGTCGGCGTCGCCGGATCGCCCCGGACGGGTCGGCCTGCCCCGTCCGGACCGGGACTGCGGCGCAGGGCCGTCCGGGCGCGCCAGTGGTGCTGCGGGCGGGGGTGCTGCGGGACCGTTCGACGCAGCAGGCCGTGCGGGGGCTGCGGCCGGGCGGCCCGACGGCCGACCGGAGGATGAGGGGCGCGTGGGCGTTGCCTGGCGTGGGGCCGGGGCCGCAGTGGTTGCGGCCGGCAGGCGGCGGCTGGTGAACGGGCCGCTTCCGCTGCTGTCATCGGTGTGCTCGCGGATGACATGGGCCAGCCGGCCGCCCGTGCTGGCCCAGGATCGGCTGTCCTCGCGCAGCGTGTTGCCCCACACCCGCACCTGCTGACGGGCGTCCTGGGCGTAGCGCGAGCCGGCAGCCTGGGCACTGCGGACGTTTCCCGGCAGGCCGACCGTCGCTCCGTACGCGGTCCGGCCCCCGCGATTGAGGATGCGGTACCCGCGGAAGCGGACCAGCCGGTTGTGGGCGCGGGTGGACAGCAGAGTTCGGTCGCTGTGCTGGTCGTGCAGCACCTGCCCGGAGTGACGGTCGACGATCTGACCCTGTTCGTTGCGGTAGCGGTCGGGAGGGCCGCCAGGCCGAAGCGGGTCCGAGCCGCTTGACCCGCCGCCCCATGGGCCGCCACCCGGGCCCGCCGAGCCGCCGTCCGCATCACTGTCGGCACCAGGCTTACGCCACTTGGCCAGCTGCTCCCGGTCGGGGCGCCGGCCGATGAGCAGCCAGTGGCCGCCCTTCGCACCGAGCCGTACGCCGAGCCCGCCCACGGCAGCGGCCGCGGTGAGCGGGGCGAGTCCGCGCCCCGCCTCCGCTGTGGCGTCGCCCAGCACGCGGCCGGTGTCGACGGGCATGCCTGCGCCGTCGGTGAAGGAACCCAGTGCGCGCATCAGCCGCTGGCGGGTGCCCAGCAGCCCGAACCGGCCGCCGCTCCCGCTGCCGGTGAAGGCCCGAAGGCTTCCTCCGTAGCCGCCCATGGCCGCGGGGGAGTTCATGGCGAGCGCGGCGCCGAGTTCGGAGGTGTCGCCGGGCAGGTGGGTACCGCCGACCTTGGCGTAGCGCATGCGCATCGCCATACGCCGGCCGAAGGAGGCGATGCCGGTCAGAAGCCTGCGCTGCCCGGCCGCGCCGGCGACGGCGAGGACGTCGATGAGCAGGATCCGCTCGACCATCAGGTCGGGGCCGTCGGTGATGGTGGCGTCCACGGCGATCCCGAAGAACGGGATGAACGTGCAGATCCCGACAACAGCCAGGATGGAAATACCCCAGATCGACAGCCACTTCCACACAGCCTGGCGGGCGGGCCCGGGCAGCATGCCGGCGACGAAGGTGACACCGGCCGCGGCCGCGGCGGCCGCGCAGATGCCCTGGGTGCCCAGTAGGACGATCGTGGCGGACAGCAGCATGCCGCAGATGAACAGCGCGGCGACGAGCAGCAGGGCCGCGCCGCCGACCCGCCACCAGGTCGGCTTCTCGGCGTAGGCGGCACATGCTTTGCCGACGTCGCCGGCCTTCTCCATGTCTTCGAGGAAGGAAGAGAACTCGCGGTCTTCATCGGTGATGATCGCGTTGGGCGCGTCCAGGAGTTCACCGCCCGGCGTCAGCGACGGCAGCCCGCCTTGTCCGGTGTCCTCGGCGTCGCCCAGGCAGTACTCCTTGGCCGGACCCTTCAGCAAACTGCAGGCGCCTTCGTCGTCCGCTGTCGTCCTGTCCGCGTCGTAGCCGCCGGTGACCCATTTCAGGTGGACGGCGTAGGCCTTGCGGTCGGATGTTTTGGCGGGGTCGAGGATGCGCCCGTACTGCAGCAGCATGTACGGCTTCACGATCAGCGCGTTGGTGATCGAGTCCTGGAGGGGGCGGGCCACCTCGGCGGCGGACACCGGCTGGCTGTCTTCACGTTCCAGACAGGCGATCTCCTGCGGGCCGTCCATGTCGGAGCACGGGCCGAGCGTGGCGAGTTTGCCGCCCCAGTCGTAGGAGTTGACACTCTGCTGGGCGACCTCGGCGCCCACCTGCTGAGCCTGTCCCAGAGGTCCGTCGGTACCGAGGAGGGTGTCCGGGCGGATGAGGGCGGAGGCGGCGACGGCCCCGATCAGCAGGGTCAGGAACATCTCGCCCAGGCCGCGCCCGATGCGCCCGCTCACGATCATGAACCCGGTGAAGACGAACGCCCAGGCCAAAAGCAGGCCCTTCAGCCCGAGGGTGTCGACGACGACGGTGTCGTAGGCGTCGGCGACCTTCTGAGCCGGAGCGGTCAGGAGCGCCAGCAGGGGGAACCGGAAGGCGAGTTCGACCGCCCATCCGGCCAGACCGACCAGCAGCCGGATCAGCGTGAACAGCCCGGACAGTGCGAAGGCCAGTGCCTGCGTTTTGAAGGCGACGATGGAGCCGCCCTGGGCGTTGAGCTCGTAGCCGTTGATCGGCACCCCCTCGGAGGAGGTGATGTTCAGCGGCGCGAGGAGGTCCCCGGTCTCGCCGGTGCTGTCGGCTGCGTAGACGACCTGGCTGTTGACCAAGACGAACACAGCCGTGAGCAGCACGACGAACCCGGCCGAACGCAAGGCGGCGCGGTCTGGAGGGAACATTCAGCGCCGCCCTTGCCCGACAGCACCCCGGTGGCCCCACATTGCTAGGGCGGCCACAGCGGCACCGGCCGGCACGAGCCGCCACCAAGGTCCGGTCCCACCCTCCTGCCAGGTGGCAGCCTTTGCCGTGGCGCCGCGCTCGCAGTAGTCCTTGCCCCAACCCACGATCAGCGCGCACGGCTCCCCGGTCGTGGGCTGGGCATCTGCTGCGAAGGCATGACCGGTGTGCGGCCACCACCTCTGCGGCACACTCGCCCCAGCGCCCAGAACGAGCATGCCGACCGTGACAGCGATGACGGTGAGGACACTCGCGGCGGCGTCCTGGCGGCAGGAGTGGTCCCAGATCGAAGAGGTCATCGGGCAATTTCCTTTGAGCGGGGCCTGGCGGCCTCACCGGCGAGTGGTCCACCCGCGGGTGGCGAGGCAGCGCTCGTGCGACGTCCCGGTGTGGTGGTGATGGACGTGGTGATGCGCGGGATGCGAGGGATGGAGACCTTGACCCGGCCGGTGTTCTGTCGCGGGCAGGTCAGCAGGAACTCGCCCTCGCGGCCCGTGCGGCCGACCGGGGAAAGACCGGTAGTCACCAGCCGCAGCAGCTCGCTGTCGTGAGGGTCGAGGCCGATGAACTCCAGGCCGCGGCGGGCGCGCTCGCGGTCCGTGGTGCGGGCCAGCGCCCGGTAGGCCATCAAACCCCGGTCGGGGCCGAGTTCTTCGGCGTCGTGCGAGCCCGCCAGCAGGCCGGCTCCGTGCTTGCGGCCGTCGTGGAGGATCTCGTGGACCAGGGCGGTGCCCTCGGCGGAGGAGGTGAGCCAGTACAGCTCGTCCAGAACGACCGCGGTGAACCGCGCAGGGTCTTCGAAGGCGGTCTGGCGGGCGATCGCGGCAATCAGGTAGAGCACGGCCCGCCCGATCAGCGCCTCCAGCGGCTGCTGATTGAGGATCTCAGGGTTGCTGAACGCTGCCTTCGGGGGCAGCTTCAGGCCCGTGGTGGTGATCACGATCATGTCTGAGGTGCTGGAGGCGTCCAGCCGCACCGGCGGCAGCGCCGGGTCGAAGACCATCCGTGCCAGCGAGTGGGTGGCCACCACGCGGATGAGACCGGCGAGAGTGGCTGCCGCATCCTGGCGTCGGCCCGCCTCGCGCGCGGCCATCTCCTCGAGGACCTCCAGCACGCGGTGCATGGAGGGTGCGTCGCTGAGGGCGGCCTGTTCCACGGCATGGTGGAGGACCTCGCCGTTGGTGCTCATCGGTCCGATGCCGAGCTGGAGGGTGAGGTAGGACAGGGCGTAATGCCGTCCCTCGGGCCCTTCGATCATGCGCAGCGGGTCGATGGACGCCTCGGCCTGTGCGGCGTCGATGATCTGGACGCGGTCCTCGGCCGCGGCGCGTGCGAAAGTCGCCCACTCGCGGACGGGAGTGCGGTCGATACAGATGGCGCAGCCGCCTCGCGCCCACACTGCTTCCGCGATCAGCTTCTGCAAAACGCTCTTACCTGCGCCGAGGTCCCCGACGATCCCCATGGACGCGGACGCATCCACTTTGGGCGCATCAGCCACATTGATCATCACGGGGCGGGTGGTGCCGCTGTCGAGGTCGATGCCGAGGAACATGCCGTTGGGGTCGCCGACCTCCGCTGAGGTGAAGGCCCCTCCCAGTGCCCAGTCCTCGCTGATCTGGTGCTGGGTGAACTCCCGCACCACGCCTGGCCGTACGGTGCCGGGCAGGCCCAGGGTGAAGAGTGCTTCTTGCAGGCCGGCGGGGCGTACGGCCCGGTAGTCGGCGCCGCCGAGCAGCGCGGCCAGGGCGCGGGCCCGGGCGTCGCAGACGGCGGCGGTCGGGCCCCACACCGTCAGCACCGTCACCGACTGCACCTCGACCTCGACCGACGTGCGGGAGAGGCGGGCATCAAGCTCGCCCAGGTCGCGAGCTGCCTCGGTCAGAGAGGCAGGCATGCCGGTGGGGCGGGCGTCGTACTGGTCGGCCTGGTCGATGAGTTCGTTCTTCTTGCGCCGCACCTGCTCGCGTGCCTTCTCCGCCGTCACGAGGGTGAGGTCGACGGTGTAGTCGACGGGGAAGTCGAGCAGCTCCAGCTGCGCGAAGAGGTCGGCAGAGTTCTGGCTGACGGCGGGCGGGCACTCTGCCAGCGCCAGATGCGCCTGGTAACCGACACCTGCCTCAGACTCGACCTGCAGCCAGCGTCGCATCAGCGGCGAGCTCATGTTCACCCGCCACCATGCTTGGCGGTCCGACCGGGTGATGCGGTTTCCGTTCTTGAGCTCGTCGACGTCGTCGAGTTCGGGGTCGATGCCGCCTTCGTGCAGGCGCACCTGGCCGAGGTCGGCGTAGCTGGGGGAGCGCAGCACACCGCCGCGTACCTGCCCGCCGTACATGCCGTTGCTTTCGGCCTCGGCCAGCAGCGGCTCGGCGAGGCCGCGGTGCAGGGCGTGCTGGATCATCCACACGATCTCCGCCGGGCGGGCGGGGCGGAAGGCGATGCCCCCGGCGAGCGCGGCCTCCACCCGTGCGACCTGCTCGCGATACGCGCTCACCTCCCGCAGGGCTACTGGCGTCGGCCGCAGGCCCAGCATCGGTGCGATTCCGGCCCACGCCGCGCCGAGGGACGCCGACATCTGCAGGCCGGCTGTCTCGGTCCGCAGGGGCACGGCGAGCCACAGGGTGCGGCGGTGCATCTCCTGGCCGTCCAGCAGGTCGAGGGTGGCCTCGACGTTCTCCACCCACGGATGCCGGCCCGCACCGGGTGCGTGCTGCTGGGCCGGTTCGATGCCCTCGATCATGCGCAGGGCGATCTCACCCGGGTCGACCTGCGCGCACAGCCCGAACAGGCGCGGTGCCCCAGCCAGCGAGCGCACCAGGTGCGTGACCTTGGCGAGTTGTTCGTCGCGGACTGGGGCGGGCACGTAAGTGCCCTGGACGGTTTCCTCGACCCTGCCCTGTGCGTCCGGGCCCGGGTGCAGGCGGTAGACGGCCCACACGCTGCCCTGGGTCGACCACACCAGGTGCCCGGCGATGTGACGGATCGGAACCTTCACCGCGCGCCCCCTTGCCGGGCGAGCACGAGCAGTTGCTGCACGCTTGAGGCGGGCCTGGCTGCCGCGGGCGTAGTCGTCCGGACGCGGCCGGGTGCGGGGGCGCGACCTGGGGCCGGGACCGGGTGCGGCGCCCGCTGAGCACGCCGCTGCACGGTAGGGGCAGGTATGGCCTGCGCGGTCGGCAACGCAGCCGGTGCGGGCGAGGCCTCGATGGTGAAGCCACCGAGCAGCGGGTGCGCGGCGCGGTCGCGGGCGGGTCGCCCGCCGATCCGCCCACCGCGGGGCTGCCAGGCGAGCAGCGTCCAGCCCAGCGCGGCCTGCACCGGGGTACGCCCCCCAACCTTCGGCCTGCGCACCAACCAGATGAGCAGGACCCATCCGGCGAGGGGGACCGGCCCCATCCACGACCACCAGCTGATCGTCTTGACCAGGAGGAAGCCGCCGCCGACGGCGACCGCGATCTGCACGGGCGTGTAGGGGCCGAGGGGGATCTTCCAGTCCGCGACCTTGCCCAGCACCCAGGGATGGCGGCGGGCAGAGGTGTAAAAGCGCCCCGTCCGGCCGCCCGTGGCAACCGCGCTCACAGCTCGCCTCCGACGTCAACGGAGTGCTTCCCTGCGGCGGGGGCCAAACCGTGCGCGCTGCCGGGAACAGCGGGTGCGCCTGCGCCCTTGGCGGGGTTCTTGACCTCGTCTTCGAACATGTCCGCGAGGTCCTCGCGGGAGTTGTACAGTCCCAGCGCGATGATCATCAGGAGGAGGGCGCCGATGCCCGCCTTGAGGCTGAACTTCTGGATCATGATGATGACGACGAGAACGAGCAGACCGGCCTGCAGACCCTTGGTCGCCCAGTCCTGGAACATGCTGATCCACGAGTCGCCGAGGTCGTCCAGCTGACCGGCGAGCATCACGCTGTTCACCGTGCTCACCGGACACCCCCGGTGCGGGCCGTGCCGGACTCAAGAGCCGAGACCTCCCAGCGGCCCGACCGCGCGGAGAGGGCGAGCTCGTACGCCAGCGGCCATCGTGCGCCGGAGTCCCGGGCTTCTACCTGTGCGAGGACGCGGACCTTCGTGCCGTCGGCCGGCACCAGCTCGGATGCCGCGACCTCTTGGGCGGCGGACACCTGCTGCACCGTGGCCGCCGTATACGGGGCGGGGGAGACGGCAGTGAGGTTCACGCCGGGAGCGAGGTAGCGGTCCACCTCCCCGGCCCCGGTCAGATAGGCAGCGAGGAACTCCCCGACGGCCGCCGACAGATCACCCTCCGGGACGCTCACGCCGTACGACGACCTGGTGCTCTCGGCCCGGCCCGGGCCGGCCACCACAGCGGGCGCGCCGGTCACCGTGAACGAGGCGCCCGCCCGGTCGGCGGCCACCGGCACGGCGTAGTAGCGCACCGATCCGTCGGCGTACTGCGCAGCCACCGTCACGGACCACGCGCCGGACCCACGCTGCGCACTGCGCACCGCTGTCACTGACTCAGGCACCGAGTGCGCATCGCCGGCTGGGTCGGGCAGCCCGACATCGGGGGCCATCGACTGCGCAAGCCGCGCCTGCGCAGCCGATGGATCATCGGTGCTGCTGCGCAGCCACGCACCGACGAACACCTGCGCATAGCCGCCCGGGTCAGCGGTGGCCGCCGCGTTGCGCACGGCGGCGGGCTTGGCCGAGGAGGCCGCCGCGACCGTGGTTGGAGCGGAGGTGACAGCGACAGCCAGGGCGGCGGGGCCGGCTGCGATGAGGGTCCAGAGCGCCATGCGTGAGAGGCGGACGCGGCGGCGCATCGCCTCCAGCCGGGCGCCGGCCGCCATCGGAGCTGCGGCCTCGCTCGGGGAAGCATGCTTGCCAGAGGGCATGGTCAAACTCCCAGGTCAGAAAGGATGTTGCTGACCTTGAGGAAACGCGGCGACCCCGACCCGACCACCAACCACGAACCCCCGACCACGGTCACGATGCGGAGACGAAACCCGTGGTGGGGGTCATGGTCGGCCCCACCATGACCCCCACCACGGGCCGTCCGCCTGCCAGCGACAGGTCATCGCAGCCGACGCACGTGTTTCCAGACCGGAGCGTCCCCGGCGATCACGGGAACCCCGATGCGCCGCAACCCGGACGCCGATACGCAGACGCACGGCGAGGGGGAGGGGCCGCGAGAGGCGACTGCGCAATGCGTCCATATGCCTGCGCAAGACACGATCAGGAATCTCGGGTGACTGCGCAGCCGCCCGGCTCGAGTTGGACTGCGCAGGATCCTCGGTCGCTTGCGCAGCCTGCATTGCGCAACAAGCCTGCCCGGCTGCGCAGTCGGGCTGCGCAACGGCTGAGGGGCCGGGCTGCGGAGATGTGTGGTCGGCCCGACCAGGAAACCGACCACGCCAGCCCAGTGCGCACGTTGCCCGATCGTGACCGGTGGTCGGGGGCTGTGGCTGTCCTCCTGGTCGGGGGCGCCGAGTGAGCTGAGGGGATGGATCTCGCCCCCATCACCCCACACAGCGGCCCAGGCCCCGCTTCTGCGCGTTTGCTCCAAGGCATGGGTGGCTGCGCGCCCATGGCACATGGGGAAGCACGGTGAGCGGTTTCGGGGCGGGGGTCCGTCGTGGGGTGATGGCGGCGGATGAGTTCACGCAGATCGCCAACGGTCTGTTCCGTGACGTCAGGCTTTCTTTCAGGGCGAAGGGGATCTTCGGCTGCATCAGTACGCACCGGGCCGGCTGGCATGTGACGGTCGCCGACCTCGTGCGCGCAGGACCCGATGGCCGCGACGCCGTACGCGGCGGGCTGAGCGAACTGCAGCGGCACGGCTACCTCATCCGCGAGCAACTCCGCCACGGCGACGGGACGCTCGGGGAGATCGTGTACTCGATCACCGACCGCCCCGCACCCGACGTCGCCCCGGATACGGCGGCTGGCTCGGCATGGTTCTCGGTGCCGGCGGGTGAGATGCCATCGGGCTTCGGGGCGGGGATCCGCCGTGGGGTGATGGCGGGCGATCAGTTCACGCAGATCGCCAACGGCCTGTTCCGCGACAGCCGGATCTCCTTCAAGGCCAAGGGGATCTTCGGCTACGTCAGCACCCACCGGGACGGCTGGCGGATGAGCGTCACGGCCCTGGCACGCCGCGGCCGCGACGGCGAGGCGGCCGTCAAAAGCGGCCTCAAGGAGCTGGAGCGGCACGGCTTCCTGCTCCGGGAACGCGAGCGCTGCCCCGACGGCACCCTCGGCGCGGCCGCGTACTTCATCACCGATCTGCCCTGCCTGCAAAACAGCAGGTCGCAACCGATGTCGGGTTTTCCACCAGTGGATAAACCGACGTCGGTTCATCGCCCCCCTAAGAACACCAACAGAAAGAACACCACCCAGCAGAACACCAGACCCCTCCGTCCGTGCCGCAGCGACGCAACGCGAACAACGGGCCGGACGGACCAGCCGGCCACGCCGACGGCGTCCCCGCCGCCTGCGCCCGCGGATGAGATACACCCGGGGATCCAGCTCCTGCTCGAGCTCGGGGCGTCCCGCCCGGAACTGCTGCTGACCGGGCAGGCGCTGACCGACCAGGGCCGCGTCGTGACCGTGATGCTGGAAGCCGGTTGGAACCGCGAGCACCTGTGGCACGTCATCGCCGCCCGGCCCCTGCCACTTCCGGTAAGGACCTCCGTCGGCGCGATCGTCGCCGCCCGGCTGCGCGCCGCCCAGGCCTACCCGCCGCCCTCCACCGCGGCCGACCGCCACGACGCACCCGGCCAGGACGACCTGCCGCAGCCCATCACCCGTTCCGCCGCTGAGCGGAAGGTGAGCGAGGCCCTCACCCACCGGGCCCTGGTCGAATGCGCCGGCTGCGGCGTTCCCGCAACCGCCCCCGGCGAGGACCTCTGCCCGGCCTGCCTCGACTGGCCGCCCTGCCGCACCTGCCACGGCCCAACCCCCCGCCGTGCCCACCCCGACAGCGACGGACGCTGCACACCGTGTGCCACCGCCCTGCGCGATCAATCGGAAGGAAGCATCCTGTGACAGGCACCCGCCCCACACCGTCGCCGACCGCGGCCACACAGCACGAGTGCCCCTTTCCCCATGACCCGCAGCGGTGGGAGAGGGAACGCTCCCACGCCCTGCGGACCGGCCACATCCGCGACCACACGCGTACCGCCGCCCGCGAGCCCGTCCTCATCCACGAACGCACCCGCTGGGGGTGGCTTGCTTGGACCGTCCCGGGCGACGGCAGCACACCCGACACCCCGCACCAGATCGGAATCCTCACCCCCACGGCTACACCCCTGCAACGGCTGGCCCTGCGCTGGCTGACCCGCCGCCCCGCCCGCCGCATCGGACTTGCACCCGGCATCCCCGGCTCCCTGCGCCTTACCGCCGCCGCTGCCGCCTTGCTCAGCCTGGCCGTCGGGCTGCTTGCCATGTCCGAAGGTGTCCCCGCCGAGGTCGCCCTGCCGGCGATTCTCCTCGGGCCGCTGCTCGCCGACTATGTGCCGGACCGCCTGGACGCACGGGCCCGCGCCCACGTCCGCAGCGTTGAAAAGCCCAGGGCATGCCGGTACCTGCAGCGTCTCGCCGTCCTGCATACGTGCCTCATCGAGGCTGCCGCTGGCAGCGACCGCTCCGAACTGCGCCGGTCTGCCGAGATCGGCCAGCTGCTGCTGTGGGACACCGCCGATCTGCTCCGCACCAGCGGCGGCCGGGCGGATTCATGCGAACTCATCGCCCGCGAACGGATGATGCTCCAGCTGGCAGGACGGGTCGCCCACATCCTCCAGGGCGACCACGACCACGACCACGAGCACGACCAGGAGCACGAGCGGACGGCGTGGGGCCACACGGACCAGGTCTCCACTCGTGCCCCAGGTTGCTCAGACCTTCAAGGCCACGGCTGAGCACGGCCCCGCCAGCGCCACCCGGCCCCACGCACTGGCCGCTTCCGGGCCCGTCACCGTTGCGCCCCCGGCCGACACCCCGCCCTGCGACAGCTGCGCCCTCAACGAACCCATACTGCAGAAAGGAATCCCTTCCATGCCCCAGCCCGAACCCGCCTCGGTTGCGCCCGCCTTGGGTAGTTACCTCCTATTCGCGCACGAGCCCTACTACCCGGCCGATGCCCACGAGATCAACACCACCGTGGTGGCCGCGGCCTCTCTGTTGCACCCGCGCGTTCGGCAGCCCGACGGCGCTCGTATCCACGACCTGCTCGTCCGCGGGCGCCGTCCCGGTGAGATTGTTCCGCTGTCCACGCTCACCCACGAACTTGACGGAGGAGCCCGCTGGCCGGAGTTGGGGAACTGGGAGGCCGTCACCGAAGACCTGCTCCAACTGGTTCGTGACCACGACTGCGACGCCCTGAGCCTCGGCCTGCCGGAGATTGCCCGGGCTCTGGTGTGCGCCGGTCCCCGCAGCGAAGTCCAGGCCGTCGACCCCGCATCCGGGACGCGTCGCGTGTACGGGCCTGCCGAACGGCTCGAGGTCCTCGTGGAGGTCGGCCGGCTTCTGGCCCGGGTGGAAGCAGGATCCCCGTTGTGGCCTGGCAGCGGCCTGCCACCCGGCAGTTCAACGGATTCCACTTGAGGCTCCGCCTGTTGGCGCGGTGACCTGAGGGCGCGCGAGGGATGGGAACTACCCCTGCGGGCGTGGGGACGCCTCCGAGGCTGGTCCCGGCACCAGGCTGGATGTCGAACTACCCCCGCAGGCGTCGGGAGGGCGGCAGGCCCCGGGCCGCGTCCTCGGTCTTGCGCGAACTACTCCCGCAGGCTGGCAACACCAAAGCGTTGAGATCGTCGTGCAGACTGCTTGAGTACTCTTCCTGCACGCGCGGGGACGACCGACAGCAACGCTGGTCGAGGCGTCGAAGGCGTCGAGTTCCGCCGTCCTCGGCCGCGCCGACGACGAAAGCACGCCGGTCACACGGAAAGCCGGCCCGCCGGATACCTTCGTGTCCCGGGTCGTGATGATGCCGGATTGCGGATACGAACACGAGGTCCACGCGACGACGGGGTGCGAGGTGTCTGCGGCCGACGAGGTTGAACACCTGGTCAACGCGGTGATCATGTCCAGGCCCGAAGATGACACCGCCTGGGGACTCGCCAGCGGCGGGAACGGGAGGTGTACGTGTTGCCGGAAATGTCATCCCGGTCGACTCTGTGATGAAGGAATCGGGCGTCATTGCGGCGGTTCAGGAGGATGGGCCATGGCTCATGTGCGGAGGAACCAGGAGTTCCTGACCGAGCCGGAGAAGAAGCAGTACAGCCAGGCCATTGTGGCCATGAAGCGGCTGGGACTGTACGACCAATATGTGGTGCAGCATTCCGAGATCGCCTACTACGGTCATGGCGGTCCCAGCTTCCTGCCCTGGCACCGTGAATTTCTCCGGCGGTTCGAGAAGGATCTGTTGTTCGTCGATCCCATGGTCCCCCTGTTGTACTGGGACTGGTCGACCGACCACACGTCGATCTGGAGCGACGCATTCATGGGCGGTAACGGGCGGTCCGGCGATCACAAGGTCACCAGCGGGCCCTTTGCCTTCGACAATGGCGCCTGGCCCTGCCTTACCATCGACATCGCCCAGAATTACCTGACCCGGGAGTTCGGGGTTCACGCCCCAAACCTCCCGACTGCCTCCGACGTGACAGCCTGTCTCGCCGCTACCCCCTACGACACCGCTCCATGGAACACGACGAGCCTCCCGAGCTTCCGGAACGGACTGGAGGGCGGGATCGCCCCGTACATCCACAACCGGGTGCACGAGTGGGTTGGCGGTCACATGCGCCCGCTGAGTTCCCCCAACGACCCGGTGTTCTTCCTGCACCACGCCAATACCGACCGGCTGTGGGCGGAGTGGCAGTACAGTCACCCAGACCTGACGTTCGAGCCGCAGAGCGGGGGTCCGTCAGGGCAGAACGAGGCCGACTCCATGGACCCCTGGGGACCGCCGACCACCATCGCGAGCGTCCTCGACCATCAGGCCCTGGACTACCTCTACGACACGGAGAAGCCCCCTGCCCAAGGCGACCGCATGCTCCCTGGCGACACCCTCACGGCAGGGCAGTTCCTGGTGTCCCACAACGGCAGATACACCTTCTTGTACGGCGAGGACGGAAACCTGGTCCTGTTCGAGACCGCCCGTCCCCAGAAGGTGCTGTGGAGGTCCGGCACCAGTGCCAGGCCAACCGGCGTGTGCATCATGCAGGAGGACGGCAACCTCGTCGTCTACGACCCCGCGGATCGTGTGATCTGGCAATCGGGGACCCCCGGCAACCGCGGCAGCCGCCTGTACCTCCTGGCCAGGGGCGGGATCGGCATCTACCGCCTCAACCAGACGGAGGTCTGGGCCCAGCCGCCCCTGAGCTGACCCCGCATCGGGAACACCCGGCCTGGCTCCGCTCCGAGGGGCCAGGCCCGCCTGTGGGCTGTGGCGTGGCTTGTGCGGCGGGACCTTGCCGAGGCGCATCGTCGAACCAGCCGAAAGGACCGGCAGTGCTCCGGCCCCGTCTTCACCCTCGCGTCCTCGCTCCGCGCGGTCACGTCCGCCGGAGTGTTGTCACGCAGACCCCGCGGGTGTGCAGGAGCGTCCGATCGGGCCTGCTCAGGGCCGGCCGGTGGATGGCCGCGCCGGATCGCGGGCGTCCGTGTGGGGCGGGGGCCGTCCCGGTGTCGGGTGGCTGCGTCAGGTGCGGTTGCGGTGACGGTCCACCGAGGGCTGAGCAGACACGGCGGTGCGGGGCCGTGTGGGTTCCCGCGCAGGTGGCGAGCAGGCCGGCGGTGAGGGCGCCGAGTGGCTGGGCGCCCCAGGAGGCCGGGGAGGGTGTGCAGCAGCACGGCGGAGAGCAGGCAGCTGGCCGCGTCCACGAGGAGCACGCCGAACGGGCCCGTGGCGTGGACGAGGAGGCCACCCAGGGCTTCGGCGAAGTGATGTGGCGTCCGTTTCGTGATCATGTGAGTCCGAGGAGAGCGAGCGGCCTGCTGGCGTCGCGGGCGTTGCGCCGCAGGCTGGCGGCGATGTTGGTGCTCCCTGCGAGGCGAAGGGCGCCGATGGCGAGGTTGCGCCAAGTCGCCATGGCGCGAGGTGCGGTGCCGGTCCGCAGCTGGGAGGCGTCCTCGGCGAACGTCACGTCTGTGACGTGGTGCAGGGCCTCGATCTTCCAGTGGTCACGGATCAAGCTCGCGAGTTCGCTGGGCGTGGCTTGCTCGGCGGTGAGGCCGGTGACCGCGTAGACCGTCTTGATGCTGATCCGCCCGGTCTTGCGGTCCACCCGGCGGCGCTTGAGCTGGACGGCCTGGCGGGCCCCGGGAAAGAGCAGGTTGTTCACCGTGCATACCTTGATCCGGCGGATCTCGCCCCGGCCGTGCCCGGCGTTGCGGGTGCGCGACTGCAGCGGAATTTGCTTCCACGGAAGGGACTTGAGCTGCTTGCGTAGCTTCTTCTGATTGCCCTTCACGATCACGATGTAGTGCGCGCCCCGGCCGAGCAGGTAGTCGGCGTGCTCGCGCTGGGTGTGCATCGCGTCGCTGGTCACGACCACGCCCGCCAGGTCGGCGACGGTTTCCAGCAGCGGCTTGAAACAGGTGATCTCGTTGGTCTTCTCGCCCACGTCCAGCTGGGCCACCACCAGGCCGCGGACGTGATCGCAGGCGGCAAGCAGGTGAATCTTCCGGCCGTCTGCCCTGGCCGCTCCGCGCAGGCTCTTGCCGTCGACCGCCAGTCCGCGCAGCCGGCCGTCGGCGCCGGAACGCCGGTCGGCCAGCCAGCGGCCCACCGCCCGGTCCAACGCGTCGCCGTCGATGCGGCCCAGCAGCCGCCGCATCGTCGTTTCCGCAGGCAGGCACCGCTTTGGGAACACCGGATCGGGCCGTACGCCAAGGCGTTCCAGGACAGCGGGCGGAGCGTCGCCGATCCACTCGCCGACCGCCAGCAGGGAGGTCGCCCCGGCCAGCACCGCGCACGCGGTCAGCGCGAGCACGACGACCAGAGCGTGCCGCACACCGCGCGGATCGCGCGGGTCGGGCACCTCGCCCAATCGCTCCAGCAGGCCCGGGATCTCCTCGGGCACGGCCTCTCGATGCTCGCGGAGTTGGTCAAAGGCGGGCGGGATCAGCGATGATGCGTCGGCAGGCACGGTCTTCCAGTCGGATCACGGGGCGTAGAGAACTCCATGATCTTGGAAGCCGTGCCTGTCACGTTCCGAGAGCGCCGCACAGCTGACAGATAGCCACGAACTGGGCGTCATACGACTACGCCGAAGCCCTGCTCCGGGAACCGCTCGGATTGGGATCGCACCCCCGAGCTACCAGGAGGCCCTGCCTTCATGCGCGTATCGCCGGAAGACCAGCCGTCCAGGAACTTAGTTCGATTCACACGTTCCCAGGTCGGTTGAGATACGGCTTCATAGACAAGCGCGTAGTGCTGGCCACTCGATAAAAAGCGGATCGGCGTGTCAGCGGAGACGCGAACCTGGTCTGCTGCGATGGTGGTAGTGCGGGCCTTCGCCTTCGACGTCGGGGAGTAGTGATGGTGGATCTCGGGTTTGTCGGTCCCAGCCGTCCGGCCAAGGACTACCACTTTCTCGACGTGACCGACGGTGACACCCCGAAGATTGAGATGTCCGTTCGGATGGTGTCCATCGATACCCCGGAAAGCAAGTACGGGGGCAGCGCGACCACCGCGCAAGCCACGCTCGAGCGGACCAAAGCCCGCCTGCTGGACGGTACCTACGATGCGCTGCCGGACGATCTGCGCGGCTACCTCATCGAGCGACTTACGCCGGATGCCGCTGAGCGGCACCTGGAGGCCGGCAAGCGCGCCGCCGAAGAGCACAGCGCCATGGTGACAAAGCGGCTGATGCGGCCGAACGGCTCGCAGCGCAAGATGGCTGTGATCGCCACTGGCGAACTGGTGGAGAGCAACGGCCGACTGCTGGCCTACACCGCCCCGTGGTTCGCCGGTACGCCGTCCGACCCGCTGCCGCCGCACGACGATCCCGACCGGCGCACCTTCAACGTCGACATGGTGGCCCAGGGCTGGGCAGCCACATTCGTCATCTACCCGTCCATTCCGCGCCGCGACGATCTGAACCTGCTGGTGACCGAGGCTGAGGACGCCTGGCAGGAACAGCGTGGCGCCTGGAGGGAATTCGGCCGCGACCTGCTGCTCGGCTATGAGTACCGGGCCTGCATCAAACTCGGCACCCTTGACCTGCAGGATCCCGCCAAGGCGATCAAGGACGCCTACCAGCGCGTGTGCGTGGATCTGCGCACGCCAACGCCGACTGTTGTGGGCCTGTACGGCTACCACGACGTGCCGCCCGCCCAACGACTGTGGATCTGGGAAAGTGACCTGGAGCAGGCCCGTGAGGACCTGCATCTCCCCTGATCCGAGATAGCCACCACAGCATCGGGTGGATCAGGGTTCAAGGAGTATCTCGGTAACCTTCTCGAGTGCCGTTATTGATCAGAAACGGTTCGGGTTCTGGGTCGTTGGAGGGGTGTGAACGATCTGGTGGGGGACGCCCGGCATCTGTCGCCGTCGGCGCAGGAGG
>NZ_JBEPBM010000064.1:0-24883 GCF_040299205.1 Streptomyces sp. NPDC000983
CGCCACAGGACTGCCCACCACCACGTCCTCCCCGGCACCCACCCGCGACAACACACCCGCCACCGCCGCATGCAGCACCATGAACAGACTGGACCGGTGGTGGCGGGCGACCTGGGCCAGTGCGTGCAGGGTGGGGGGTGCGAGGGTGAATTCGATCAGTCCGGCGCGGTGGGTGCCGGTCGCCTGGCGGGGGCGATCGAAGGGCAGGGGCAGTTCGTCGGGCAGGGCGTGCAGCGCGGTGCGCCAGAAGTCGAGTTCCCGCTCCTCGAAGCCGTCCGAGGCCAGTAGTTCTCGTTGCCACAGGGTGAAGTCGGCGTACTGCACCGGCAGTTCGGTCTGCACGGGGGTAGTGCCGCGCAGTCGTGCCGCGTAGGCGGTCGACAGGTCGCGTACGAAGGGGCCGACCGACCAGCCGTCGAAGGCGATGTGGTGGACCGCCACGACCAGGACGTGTTCCGCCGGCCCGACGGCCAGCAGCTTCGCACGGACCGGCAGCTCTTGCGACAGGTCGAAGCGGCCCCCGCACACCGCGGCGATCGTGTCGGGCAGTTCCTCCGCAGTGACGTCCGTGGTGGCCAGTGCCAGGTCGCAGGCCCGGTCGGGGCCGAGCACCCGCTGGTGGGGTACACCGTCGGTCACCGGGAAGACCGTGCGCAGGCTCTCGTGGCGGGCCACCACGTCTCGCAGGGCAGCTTGCAGCGCGGCCGTGTCCAGCTCCCCGTGAAGCCGCAGCAGCACGGGGGCGGCGGGTGAGGCGTGGTCGTCGCCGCCGTGCTCTTCCTGGAACCAGAAGCGGGCCTGGGAGAAAGACAGGGGGATCATGCTGAGCTCGACCTCCGGGCTCGGTGGGTGGCTGGGCCGGCGCCGGGCCGGTCGGCGGCGGAAGGTGCGCGGAGTTCGGCAATCCGGGGCAGTCCGGCGAGGACGGCCTTGGCGTCGACGCCGAAGTCGATCAGGCAGGCGATCTCGTCGACTCCCGCGGCGCGCACGGCGTCGACCGTGCGGCGGGCGTCGTCGACGGTGCCGAACAGGCCCCGCTGGTCGAAGTAGGTCTCGAAGGAGCGGGTGAGGAGGAACTCGATGTCCTCCTCGTCCAGGGAGTGCAGGTCGAAGTCGGGGTCGGCCTCGGTGAACGACCGGGTCACCAGGTGGATGGAGCTCTTGAGGTAGTCGCGCAGGGGCTCGCGCACGGTGTCGCGGGCCGCGGCGCGGGTCTCGGCGAGATAGGTGTGCAGCATCAGGGCGACATGGCCGTCCCAGCCGCCATGGGTGCGACGGGCCGTGCTGCGGTACTCGGCAATCTTCTCGGTCAGCTCGTCGAGGTCCTGGTGGAGCAGGTGCGTCAGCACCCCGGCGCGGGCCCGGGCGGCGGCGCGGAAGGTGTCGACCTCGCCCGCACTGGTCACCCAGACCGGCAGCTCCGGCTGAACAGGCGGGGGAAAGACGCGGACGGTGGTGGGCACGCCGTTGCCGTCGGTCACCTCGAGCGGTTCGCCGCGCCACAGCCGCCGTACGTCGTCGAGGCGTTGCATCAGCACCGTCTTGCGGTCGGCGTACGCGGTGTGGCCGAGGGCGAAGTCGGACGGGTGCCAGCCGGAGGCGAAGGAGACGCCCACGCGTCCGCCGGAGAGGTTGTCCACCACGGACCATTCCTCGGCGATCCGGGCGGGGTGGTGCAGAGGCGCGACGACGCTTCCGGCGCGGATGGCGACGTGGTGTGTGGCGGTGGCGAGCGCGGCGCCCGTCACCGCCGGGTTGGGGTAGAGCCCGCCGAAGGGGTGGAAGTGGCGTTCGGGCGTCCATACGGCCGTGAAGCCGTTGCGGTCGGCGAAGCGGGCTCCCTCCAGGAGCAGGTCGTACCGGCCGCGGGGGTCGCCTGCCGCCGTGCCGGCGCTGTTGTCGGCGAAGTAGAAGAGACTGAAGTCCATTGCGGTGGTCCCCTGTCGGTCGGTTGCGGTCCGGTTCGCGCCGGGCGGGTCTCAGTCGGGGTGGCGCATGCGCCGCAGTGGTGGCCGGGAGGTGGGCGCGCCGTCCAGGCGGGGGGCGAGATCGGCCACCTTCGGCGCGTCGAACAGCGTGCCCACCGGGATGTCGATGTCCAGGTCGGCGCGGATACGGCTGACCAGGCGGGTGGCGAGCAGCGAGTGGCCGCCGAGGTCGAAGAAGCTCTCGTCGGTGCCGACCTCGTCGAGGCCGAGCAGGTCCGCGTACATCGCGCACAGGGCCTTCTCGCGGTCCGTGCGCGGGTGGCCCAGGGCGGTGGGACCGTCGGGCCGCGCGGTGGGCGGGGCAGGCAGGGCCGCCCGGTCCGTCTTGCCGTGCGCGGTGAGCGGCAGCCGGTCCAGGACCACCACGGCCGACGGCATCATGAAGTCCGGCAGGAAAGCGGCGACTTGGCGGCGTACCGACTGGTGCAGGCCGTGCTCGTCGGCCGCGGTGCGCGGTGTGCCGACGTACCGGGCGAGGTCACCGTCCGCCGTGGCGCGCACCGGGGGTTCGGGGATGCTGCCGCCCTCGGTGAACTCGGCGTCGAAGCAGGTGTCGTCCGTGGCGGTGGACCAGCGCAGCGCGACGCCGTAGCCGAGCTCCTCGCCGAGGCGGGCGAGGTGTTCGGGGTCGGCGGTGGCGCGGCGTGGGCGGCCCCCATCGGGGACGAAGCCGGTCAGCCGGGCGTTGGGCACGCCTGTGACAGTGAAGCGTGCGGGCCGCCGGGTGCGGACGAACCCTGCGACGGCGTCCGGGGTGCGGGCGTCGGCTCCCCAGCGCAGTACCGGGCCGGTGCCGGCTTCGTCTTCGTCCGGGGCCGCGCGCGTGCCCAGGACGACGTCGTAGCGCAGAGCGGTCAGTTCGTTGCTCCGCTCGCCGCGCTTGAGCCGCACGTCGCAGGTGGCGAACCGGCCTGAACGGGCTGCGTGGGCAGCGAAGTAGTCCGGGTCGACAAGGAGTTCGGGTACGCCGCCGAGGCGGGCGCGGTCGCGCAGCCGGAGGTTCCTCACGTCGCCGACGAAGAGCCGCCCGCCGGGGGCCAGGGCCTGCCCGGCGACGTCGAGGACACGGGAGAGGTAGGCGCCGTTCGGGAAGTACTGCACCACGGAGTTGAGGACGACCACGTCGAAGTGGCCCTCGGGGATGCCCGTGGGGTCGTGCGCGGTCTGCTGCCGCAGCACCACCCGACCCTCGGGCAGGCCGAGCCCGTCCACCCGCGGGCGCAGCCGACGGATCGCCGCGGCGGAGAAGTCCAGTCCCCAGTACTCGGCGGTGTGCGGGGCGAGTTGGGTGAGGAGCAGACCGCTGCCCACGCCGATCTCCAGCACGCGGGTGGGGCGCAGTTCCCGCAGGCGGCGGACGGTGGCGTCCCGCCACTCCCGCATGTCCTCCACCGGTATGGGGGTGCCGTCACGGCTGTCGTGCCAGCCGGAGAAGCCGTCCTCGCCGGGTGCCGCCCCGGGCCCCGCGTACACGGCGTCGTGGACCTGGCGCCAGTCCTCGACGCGTCCGCGTTCGCCGCTGTCCTGCCCGGCCGGGGCCTCGGGGACCACGTACGCCACGATCCTGCGTTCTCCCGGGCGGTCCTCGCGCAGCACGACCGCGGCCTGGGCCACCCCGTCGGCGGCGGCGACGCGGGCCTCGACCTCCCCCATCTCGACGCGGTGACCGCGCAGTTTGACCTGGTCGTCGACGCGTCCGACGAACTCCAGCCGTCCGTCCGAGGTTCGCCGCACCAGGTCTCCGGTGCGGTAGGCGCGGGTTCCCGGCGGCCCGAAGGAGTCGGCGACGAAGCGTTCCGCGGTCGGGCCGGGGCGGTCGCGGTAGCCGCGCGCGAGTCCGGCGCCGGCGATGTACAGCTCGCCGGTCACGCCCGTCGGCACGGGCCGCAGCAGGTCGTCCAGGACGTGTACGCGTGTGCCGCGCACGGGGTCGCCGATGGGTGGGACGTTCCCGTCGGGGCGCAGGGCCTCACTCATCGTGGCGCAGACCGTCGCCTCGGTGGGGCCGTAGCCGTTGATCAAGGTGCGGCCCCGCGCCCAGCGCGCGGCAAGATCGGCGCCGCACGCCTCCCCCGCGACGACGATGGTGGTGACGCCGGGCAGGGCGTCGGGCGACAGGGCGCCCAGGACGGCGGGCGGCACGGTCAGATGGCTGATCGCGTGCTCGTCGGCGAGGCGGGCCAGCTCGGGCCCGGGCAGCAGGCGGGCTGCAGGGGCCAGGACGAGGGCGGCGCCGACCGGGAGGGTCATGCCCAGTTCCCAGAAGAAGGCGTCGAAGCCGGCCGAGGCGAACTGGAGGACCCGGCTGCCGCTGTCCACGCCCAGGGTGGCCGCCTGGTGGGCGACGAGATTGGCGTACCCGGCCCGGGTGACGGCGACCGGTTTGGGGGTGCCCGTGGAGCCGGACGTGTAGATCACGTAGGCGAGGTGGTCGGGGTGCGGGCGTACGGGGTGGGGGTGGGGGTGGGTGACGGGCCGTGCGGGGTCGTGCGGGTCGTCGTCCTGGACGTCGATCCGGGGCAGCGCCGGTGTGTCCGGCAGGCTGATGTGCGCGGCGGTCAGCAGCAGCGCCGGACGGGCGTCGGTGAGGATGTGGGCGATGCGGGCGGCGGGGTAGCGGGGGTCGACCGGCAGGAACGCGGCTCCCGTCTTCCATACCGCGAGCACCGCGACGATCAGGTCGGCGGACCGGTCAAGGGCAGCGGCGACGACGACGTCGGGGCCTGTGCCGCGCGCGGCGAGGCGGTGGGCGAGCCGGTCGGCGCGGGCGTCGAGTTCGCCGTAGGTCATCCGCTGACCCTCGAAGCGCACCGCGACGGCGTCCGGGGTGAGGTGCGCCCGGTCCTCGAACAGGTGGAGGGCGTCGCGGGTTTCGGGCAGCACGGGTGCCGCGGCGGTCGACGGGCGCGGGCGCTCGTCCTCGGTCAGCAGGTCGTAGCCGCCGATGCGGCGGTCCGGGTCGGTGGCCGCGGTCCGCAGGACGGCCGTCAGCCGGGCGGCCAGCCGGTGGGCGGAGGCCGCTTCGAACAGGTCGAGGGAGTACTCCAGGTCCCCGCGCAGACCGCCGGGAGCGCCGTCGGCGGTGTGCAGTTCGGTGACCGACAGGGCGAGGTCGAATCTGGCCCGGTCCCGCCGCACCGACTGCGGCGTCACCGTCAGCCCGGCGCCGAAGTCCCAGTCGGCCCGGGCGGTGTTCTGGAAGGCCAGCATGACCTGGAAGAGCGGCTGCTGGTGGCCCGCGCGCCGCGGATTGAGGTCCTCGACGAGCCGGTCGAAGGGCAGGTCCTGGTGGTCGGCGGCGGCCAGGTCGGTCTCCCTGACCTGTTCCAGCAGGGCCCGGAAGGTCGGGTCGCCGGAGGTGTCGGTCCGCAGCAGGAGCGTGTTGACGAAGAAGCCGACGAGGTCGTCGAGGGCGGGGTCGCCCCGGCCCGCGCTCGCGACGCCGAGCGGGATGTCGTCCCCAGCACCCAGCCGGGTCAGCAGCACGGCGAGCCCGGCGCGGACCACCATAAACAGGGTGCAGCGCTGCGCGCGCGCCAACTCCAGCAGTGCGCTGTGGAGTTCGGGACCGCAGACGAAGGGGACGGTCCCTCCCCGGCCGCCGGGGTGCCGAGCGCCCGCCGGTCGTTCCCCGGGCAGCCGCAGCCGTTCCGGCAGCCCGTCGAGTTCCTTGCGCCAGTAGGCCAGTTGACGGCTGTGCAGGCTGTCCGGGCCGTCCGGGTCGCCCAGCAGCGCACGCTGCCACAGGGTGTAGTCGGCGTACTGGACGGGCAGTTCGGGCCAGTCGGGGGCGCGGCCGGCGCAGCGCGCCCGGTGGGCGAGGGCCAGGTCCCGGGCGAGCGGGCCGAGGGACCAGCCGTCGCTGGCGATGTGGTGGGTGACCAGCAGCAGGACATGGGTGCCGGGCGACGGGTGGAGCAGTGCCGCGCGCAGCGGGGCCTGCCGGGCCAGGTCGAAGGGGACGGTTGCCCGCTCCCGCAGCGCGTCGGCGAGGCCGTCCTCGGTGACGTCCGGGCAGGGCAGGTCCGGCCGGGACTCGTCCGGGTCGAGGATGTGCTGGTACGGCTCGCCGCCGGCGTCCTCCGGGAAGACGGTGCGCAGCACTTCGTGCCGTACGACGACGTCGTGCAGGGCCGCCCGCAGCGCCGACCGGTCCAGCGGGCCGCGAAAGCGCAGGGCGATGTGCTCGTTGTAGGCGGCGCCGGGCCCGTGCAGGCGGTCGAGGAACCACAGCCGCCGCTGGGCGTACGACAGGGGCAGGCGCCGCGGGCGCGGGAGCGGGCGCAGGACGGGTCGCCGGGAGGGTGCGGCGGCCGCCAGCCGTTCGGCCAGGGCGGAGGGGGTGGGGGCGGCGAACAGGTCGCGCACCTCCGCCTCGGCGCCCAGAGCGGCGCGGACCCGGCCGATGAGCCGCATCGCCAGCAGCGAGTGCCCGCCCAGCTCGAAGAAGTCGTCATGGGGGCCCACACGCGGTACCCCGAGGACGTCGGCGTACAGCAGGCACAGGCGTCGTTCGCGTTCGCCCTCCGGGGTGCCGCCGCGGCCGGCGCGGGCGTAGTCGGGCGCGGGCAGGGCGGCCCGGTCCACCTTGCCGCCCGGCGCGGGGGTGAAGGCGTCCAGGACGACGATCGCCGAGGGCACCAGTGCCGAGGGCAGCCGGTCGGCGCAGTGCGCGCGCAGGGCCGCCGGCTCGGGCGGTCCGGCGTCCGCGCGGGCGGTGACGTAGGCGACGGCGCGGCGGTCGCCCGGCCGTTCCTCGCGGGGCACGACGACGGCGCGGGCGACCGTCGGATGGCCGGCCAGGACGGCCTCGATCTCGCCCGGCTCGATGCGCACGCCGTGCAATTTGAACTGGTCGTCCGTACGGCCCTCGTAGGCCAGCGCGCCGGACGCCGAGCGGCGCACCCGGTCCCCGGTGCGGTACATGCGCGAGCCGGCCGGGCCGCCGGGTTCCGCGACGAACCGCTCGGCGGTGAGCGCGGGCAGACCGGCGTAGCCGAGGGCGACCTGTCCGCCCGCGAGGTACAGCTCCCCGCTCTCCCCGTCGGGCACGGGCCGCAGCTGCCGGTCGAGGACGTGCGCCCGTACGCCGGGCAGCGGGCCCCCGATCACCGGGTCCGGGCCCATGACCGGCGCGGCGGTGGCGTCGACCGTGCACTCGGCCGGGCCGTACAGGTTCAGGGCGGTCACGGAACCGTCGGCGGCCAGCGTCACCAGGTCGTCCCACATGGCGCGCGGCACGGCCTCACCGCCCAGGTACAGCCGCAGCGGGAGTTCACCGGGCGCCCGCCGTACGAGATGGGGGCGCAGCAGCGCCCACAGCGCCGGGGTGGCGTCCAGGTCGGTGATCCGCGCCGCGCGCAGGAAGGCCGCCAGGCGCGGCGGGTCCTGCCGGGTCGCCTCGTCGGGCAGGACGAGTGTGTCCCCTCGGCAGATCCTGAGCCACTGCTGCACGGAGGCGTCGAAGGACATCCCCGCGAGCCATGCCACCCGACCGGGCGCGGCGGGGTGACAGCCGGCGCGCTCCAGTGCGCCGACGAGCTGGGCGACGTTGGCGTGCGAGACCTGGACCGGCTTGGGCCTGCCGGACGAGCCGGAGGTGTGGACGACGTACGCGGTGGCGTCGCGGGGGGCGGCGTACGTGGTGGCGTCGTCGGGGACGCCGTACGTGGTGGCGTCGCGGGGGACGGCGCACGCGGGCAGGGGTCCCGGGGCGGGCAGTGCCGCCGGGTTGACCGTCGGCACGCCCGGCGCCCAGTCGCCGCCGTCCGGCGTCACGACCACCGACACACCGGCGAGGGCACGCAGCCGGGCACCAGGGTGGGCGGGGTCCAGCAGGGTGAAGGCCGATCCCGTGCGCCACGCGGCGAGCGGTGCCGCCACGAGGTCCGGGCAGCGGGGCAGGGCGACGCCGGTCACCGTGCCGGGTCCCGCGCCCGCTCGCCGCAGTGCGTTGGCGAGCGACTCCACGCGGTCGTGCAGTGCCGCGAACGTCAGGCAGCCGGTGGGGGTGAGGACCGCGGGGCGGTCGGGGTGGCGCCGGACGCAGTCCAGGAAGCGCGTCAACGAGTCGGGCGGGCCGTCGGTCATCGGATTCCTCGCGTGGGCAGGGGGCGTCGCGTCCGGCCCGGGTGGGCCGCAGGGCTCGTGTAGCGTGAACTCCTCTGTCGGCCAACGCAGTTGAGGGCGTCCCGCACACCATGACCGCTGACGAAAGACCGCTCGTCACCGCAGCCGTGAGCACGCCGGGGCGCGGCCTGTTCGGCCACCGCAACTTCCGGCTGCTGCTGATCGGTGAGACGACCAGCAGATTCGGCACGAGCGTCACGTCGGTGCTGCTTCCGCTCACCGCGGTCGTGACGCTGGACGCCTCCCCCGCCCTGGTCGGGCTGCTGACGGCCGCGCCGTGGCTGCCGTGGCTGGTGATCGGGCTGCCGGCCGGCGCCTGGGTGGACCAGTGGCCCCGGCGCCCGGTGATGCATGTGTGCAACCTGGTCTCGGCGGCACTGTTCACGAGCGTTCCGGCCGCCTGGTGGCTGGACGTGCTGACCGTCTGGCAGCTGCTCGCGGTGGCCTTCCTGACGGGCACGGCCTCGGTGTTCTTCTCGACCGCGTACTCCAGCTATCTCCCGGTCCTCGTGGACAGGTCCGAACTCCTGGAGGGCAACGCGAAGCTGCAGGGCGGTGAGCATCTGGCACGGATCGCCGGCCCGGGTGCGGGCGGGCTGCTCGCCCAGCTGCTCGGCACGGTCCCGGGGCTGCTGCTGGACTCCGTCTCGTTCGTCGTGTCGTCCTGGTGTCTGCGCCGCATACGGGCCGACGAGCCGCGGGGCGCCGGTGGCCGGGTGCGACTGCGCAAGGAGATGTCCGCGGGGCTGCGTTTCATCGGCCGTGATCCGCTGCTGCGGACGGTCATCGGATTCGGCGCGGCGGCCAATCTCGCGCTGGCCGGCTACGAGGCGACGTACATCCTGTTCCTGGTCCGCTCGGTCGGCCTCAATGCGGGCACGGTGGGGCTGCTCGGCTCGTGCGGTGCGGTCGGCGGGGTGCTGGGGGTGCTGTGCGCGCGCCGCCTCGCGCGCCGGCTGGGCACGGCCCGCGCCCTCGTGGCCTCCCAACTCGGCTGCTCGCTGTTCGGGTTGCTGATCCCCCTCACGGCGCCGGGGCCGCGGCTCGCGCTGTTCGTGATCGGCTCGACGATGACGATGGCCGGGCTCGTCGCCTGCAACGTGATCCTCGTCAGCTTCCGGCAGTCGTACTGCCCGCAGGAGTTGCTCGGCCGTGTCACCTCCACGGCGCTGCTGATCAACTACAGCACGGTTCCGCTGGGTGCCGTCGCCGCCGGTGCGCTGACCTCCGCCGTGGGACCGCGTCCGACGATGTGGATCGTCGCCGGGGCCCTGGTGGCGGCGGTCCTTCCGCTGCTGTCGCGCCCCTTGCGCGGCCTGCGCGACCTTCCCGGTGCCGGAGGCGGTGCGGAATCCGGTGCCCGTGCCGAATCGCGTTGATGGTGCTGCCGTCGGTTCCATCGGCGTCGTTCACCTCCCGTCCTGTGTCTGTGTGCCGCTGCCGGGCGGCGGACCCGGCGTGGACGGGCCCGGAGCCGGGCCGTGTCCACGTCCGTGTCCTGCCTCAGGTACTTCCGTCCCGTCGGCCGTTTGCGGTCATGGCCGTCTGTTCGGCCACCGCGCCGGCCGCTCCCCGGCCGACGGGGACGTCCGTGAGGAGCCAGGCCCGGTCGGTGCCGGCGGGTTCGGTGCCAGTGCCGACGTAGCAGGACGCCGGGGACTCGGAGAGGCCGACACCGAGTCCTTTGAGATAGGCCTCCTTTCTCACCCAGGCCCGGGTGAAGGCGCGCGGGCGGGCGGACGGGGGCAGCAGGGCCAGTTCGTCGCGTTCGCGGGGGTGCAGGGCCTCGGCGGCCTCGGCCACCGCGGCCGGTGAGGGGACTGCTTCGACGTCCACGCCGACCGGGACGGCGGCGAAGGCGAGCAGTCCCAGACCGCCGCTGTGGCTGAGCGAGTAGTGCAGCGGGTCCCCCACCACCCCGGGCCGCCCGTGCGGTCCGCCGCACAGCGGGCACGGCCACCGGGTCAGCGGCACGCGCGCCGGCTCGGTGCCCAGATAGGCGCCGAGCAGCAGGCGCAGCCCCAGGTGGGTGGCGAGGTAGCACTCCCGGTCCGTCGGCACGCGCAGGGCCGCGGCTCTGGCGCGCTCCTGCGCGTCGAGCACCTCGGGCGCCGCGCGCACGACCGCCGCGCGGTGCCGTTCGGCGTGCAGCAGCCAGATGTGCGCGGGCCCGCCCGCCGCCGGCGGGGTGAGCCGCCGGCCGGTGACCGCCGCCGGGTCGAACGCACGGACCTGTGTCGGGTCGCGCAGCGTGCCGGTGGCGTACGGCATGGCTCAGGCCGCAGCCGTCGCGGCGGTCCGGACCGTCTCCTCCATGCGGCTGCCGTGGCGCATCCGGAAACGCAGCCGCAGTCCGTCACCGGTGCGCTCGGCCTTCAGAGTGCGCTCGGCGGTCCAGCCGACGGCGCGGAACTCGCCCTCGCCCAGGTGCACCAGTGCCGCCCTGGGCTCGTCGTCGACCTCCAGGACGAGCCGGCCGCCGTCGAGCCGGAGCCGCGCGGTCCGGTCGGGCCGGCTGTCGTCGGCGAGTTCCTCGGGCTCGCCGTAGAGGAAGGCGTCCGGGATGGTGAAGGTGCTGGTGAACTCGGTCAGTTCCTCCTCGGTCAGCGGGATCTCGGGGCGGTTGAGCAACACCTCGGACCAGCGGATGCGGTCGCGGAACTCGGCCGGGAACAGTTCCAGCAGTTCGGCGTTGACATAGGCGTCGATGACGAGGTGGACGCGGCGCTCGGAGCCGCCGTTGCGCACCGAGTGCGGGGTGGAGAAGTCGCCGAACCAGAAGGTGCCAGGCTGCCAGGTGTGGGGCTGTCCGTCGAGGGTGAGGACGGCGTCGGGGTTGGTGACGAACGGTATGTGCATCCGCACCCAGCCGGCCGCCAGCCCGTACGGCTGGTCGCGGTGCTCGTCGACCTCGGCGCCCACGCCGAGCGACATCAGCCGTACGGCACGCAGTTCGGTGGGCAGGCTGTCCAGGATGGACTTGATGTAGGGGGTCTTCTCCAGCCAGGGAGTGGCGGCGTACTCGACGAGACCGAGGCCGCCGGGGTCGGTGCGGTCGGCGCGGCCTTCGGGGCTGCGCAGCGGCAGCACCCGCCAGTCGAGGACGGTGTCCTCACTGGGTTCCAGGCTCTCGCCGTAGGTGCGCTGGGCCGCCCACTGGGTGCGTTCCAGGACGGCGAGTTCGGCCAGCAGCCGCTCGACGTCGAAGTCACCCTTCAGGCGGGCGGCGCTCAGGTTGCCACTGCTCATGACGTGCCTCTTTCCTCTCGTGTCTGCGGAGGTGTGCTCGTGCGCGGAGTGCTCGTGCGCGGAGTGCTCGTGCGCGCTGTGCTCGTGCGCGGTGTGCTTTCGGGCGATGGGCGGGGTGCACTCAGAGTGCGGGGGCCTTTGTGGTCGTCGGGCTCGCGGGCGGCGGCCGGTCGTCGAGTTCGCGCCAGTGGGGGCGCAGGGCGGGCAGCACGGTGCTGCCGAGATAGAGGGCGGCGCAGCCGACCAGGACGGGGCCGAGGCCGGCCAGGGTGACGAGGAAGCCGGCGAGGATGGGGCCGAGCGGGACGCCGGCGGAGCCGACGGAGTCGGTGAGCGCGGAGACCCGGCCCAGCAGGGGGCGCGGGATGCGCTCCATCATCACGGCGTTGAGGATCGGATTGACGAAGCCGATGGCGAGTCCGTCCACGACGGCGATGGCCAGGACCGTCCACAGCGGCAGGTCGAAGGCCATCACCAGGAAGCGGGGCGGCCCGGCGAGGAGGAAGGCGATGACGTACGTCGGCCGGCGCCGCAGCCGGTGCGCGAGGGCGGTGGCGAGTGCGGAGCCGCCGACCGCGGCGATGCCGAACACCGAGCCGAGGGCACCGATCGCGGCCGGGCCTCCGCCGGTCTCCTCCGCCCACACCGGAATGAGCAGGGAGCCGTACGCCGCGTCGATGAGGTTGGTGACGCTCAGCATGACGGCGATGGACCGCAGCAGCCGGTCCTGGCGCAGGAACCGCAGCCCGGCGCGGAGCCGTTCGAGGTAACGCTCCTCCTCGGGCGCCGTGTCGGTGGCCTCCGCCGGCGCGGGGCTGCGCAGTGACCCGGTGGCGGCGATGATCAGGGCGGAGACCAGGAAGGTGACGGCGTTGACCGCGAGCGCCCACATCGGGTCGAAGAAGGCGACCACGGCGCCGCCGGCGGCGGGCCCGGCGGTGCCGGCGAGCCGCTCCAGGGTGCCGACCATGCCGCTCACCCGCTCCAGCGGCATGCCGACCGCCTCGGCGGTCTCCGGGGTGAGGGTCCGCTTGGCCACGTCACCGGGTCCGCGGGCCAGGCCGAGCAGCGTGGACAGCACCAGCAGCAGTCCGTACGGCAGGACGCCCAGCCAGTGGCAGAGCGGGATCGTCGCGATCACCGCCGCGCTGGCCAGGTCGGCGGCGACGCTGAACCTGCGCGCTCCGAACCGGTCGATCAAGGGCCCCGCCAGCGCCTTGCCCAGGACGAGCGGCACCGCCTCGGCGAAGACGACGAGTCCCGTCAGTGACGCGCTGCCGGAGGTGACGAGCACCAGCCAGGGCAGGGCGATCATGGTCAGCCGGGTGCCGAACAGCGAGACCGTGTAGGCGCTCAGCAGTCCGTACAGCGAGACTCGTGAGGCTGGGGATTTCCGCATCGGGGCGGGGCCTTTCCGGGAAGGGCGGAAGGGGCGGCGGCGATCAGCGGTCGCTGCGGTCCGCTATCGCGCGGGCGAGGTCGCGCAGCCGCGGGTGCTGGTAGACCATGCGGGTCGGGATGACCACTCCGCGCCGCTTCTTCAGGTCGGCGATCACGCGCAGCGCGAGCAGCGAGTGCCCGCCGAGGGCGAAGAAGTCGTCGGTGGCCAGCACCCGTTCCCGGCCCAGGACGTCCTGCCAGGCGCCGGCGATGAGGGTCTCCAGCTCGCCCGCGGGCGCGGCGTCGGCAGCGTCCGGCCGGTGCTGCTCGGCCGGTTCGGGCAGGGCCGTGCGGTCGACCTTGCCGCCGACGCCCAGCGGGAGGCTCTCCAGGGCGGTCAGCGACAGCTGCGCCATGTGGGCGGGCAGCCGGGAGCCCAGGTGGCGGCGCAGCGGCCCGGGGTCGGTGTCCGCACCGGGAACGGGGACCCAGTAGGCGGCCAGGGCGCGCCCGAGGCGGTCGTCCTCCCGTACGACGGCGACCGCGGCGGTGACGGACGGATGGTCCGTCAGGACGGCCTCGATCTCGCCGAGTTCGATGCGCAGGCCGTTCACCTTGACCTGGTGGTCGACCCGGCCGAGATAGGCGAGGTGGCCGTCCGGGCGGCGGCGGACCCGGTCTCCGGTGCGGTACATGCGGCTGCCGGGCGGGCCGAACGGCGAGGCGGTGAACCGCTCGGCGGTCAGGCCGGTGCGGCGCAGATAGCCGAGGGCGACGGCGGGGCCGGTCAGGTACAGCTCCCCCTCGGTGGCGGGACGCAGGTGCTCGTCGAGGACGTGGGCGCCGACGCCGGGCAGCGGCGGGCCGATGTGCGGCTCTGCACCGTCGATGCGGCCGACGGTGGAGTCGACCGTGCACTCGGTCGGCCCGTACAGGTTGAGCGCGTGCACGACCCCCCGGGCGCCGAGGCCGGCCAGGTCCTGCCACATGGGCGCGGGGATCGCCTCCCCGCCGACGAACAGCCTGATCCCGTGCGGGAGTTGCTCGGCCGTCTCGACGACCCGGTCGCGCAGGACGGACCAGTGGGAAGGGGTCACGTCGAGGTCGGTCACGCCCTCGCTCAGCAGATGCGCGGCGAGCGCGGCCGGGTCGGCGCGCTGGTCCTCGGAGAGCAGCACCAGGGTGTCCCCGCGACAGACGCGGGCCCACTGCTGCACGGAGGCGTCGAAGGACACGCTGGCGTTCCAGGCCACACGGGCGGGGCCGTCGGTGTAGCAGCCGCTCTCCTCCAGGGCGGCGACCAGTCCGGCGGCCGCGGCGCGGGTGACGGCGACGCCCTTGGGGCGGCCGGTCGAGCCGGAGGTGTAGATGACATAGGCGGGGGCGTCGGCGGGAACCGGGACGTCGGGGACGGTGAACAGGGCGCTCGCGTCGGGGGCGACGGTCCGTACCCCGTTCGGCCAGGTGCGGGCCGGGTCGGCGGACACGACGACCTGGATGCCGGCGTCCTCGACCATGTCGTCGAGGCGTGCCTGCGGGTGGGCCGGATCGAGGGGGACGTACGCCGCGCCGGCCCGCCAGACCGCGAGCAGGGCCACCACCAGGGCGGGCTCGCGACGCAGGGCCACACCGACGTGCTGTCCGGGCCGGACGCCGGCTCCGACGAGAGCGGCCGCCAGCCGTCGTACCCGGCCATCGAGGGTGCCGAAGGCGACGGTGGTGCCGTCGGCCGCCACGACGGCGTCCCGCCACGGGTGCCGCGCCACGGCCTCCCGGAAGCGGTGCAGAAGGTCCCGGGCGTGGCTCGAGGCGGGGGTGGACGCGGGCTCCGGACGGGTGTCGACGGCGACGGACACCGACGGCCGTGGTGCGGCCGCGGTGGCCGTGCCGGGGGCCGGTGACAACCCGCCGTGCGGTGTTGTGGACATGGGTGGGCTCCTCTCGGGGGCCTTCGCACCACGCGTCAGGCGCGGCCGGCCAGGGCGGGTGCGGTGACGGGCAGGGAGGGTGCGCAGTCGGCGAGGGCGACCGGTTCGCCCATCGCGACGACGATCTTGCGGTCGCCGCGGAAGGGGTCACGGCCGTGCGCGGTGAGGATGTTGTCGACCAGGAGCAGGTCGCCGGGCTGCCACGCACGCCGGACGGTGGCGCGTTCGTAGGCCGCGTCGAGCACGGCCATGTCCGCGGGGCTCAGCGGGCTGCCGTCGCCGAGCGCCGTGTTGAACGGCAGCCCGTCGGGGCCGAACTCGCCGACCAGCACGTCCCTGATGTCGGGGTCGAGTGCCCATTCGCTCCAGAACGCGACGTGGTTGAACCAGACCTCCTCGCCCGTGTCCGGGTGGCGGACGGTCGCCGAGCGCACCTGCCGGGTGCGCAGGGTGTCGTCGTCGCCCCAGGTCACGTCGATGGCGTTGGCGGCGCAGTAACGCTCCACATCGGCGCGGGAGTCCGTGGCGAAGGCGGTCCGCCAGTCCAGCGAGATGTGCTCGGCGTAGTTGCGCACCAGCGACCAGCCGTGCCGGCGGAAGCGGTCGGCGAGGTCGGCGGGCAGCAGGTCCAGGACCCGCCGGACGTCGGCGACCGGTGTCGCGCCGCCCTCCGCGGGGGCCGTCAGACAGCCGAACAGCAGCAGGCCGGGGAAGGTCAGCGTGTAGCTGTTCTCGTTGTGCATCCGGATGGCCTGCGCGGGCGGCAGGTCGGTGGAGGAGAACACGTCGTCGCCGAAGTCGCTGCGCGGGGTGGCCTTCTCCTGGTACTTGGCGCGCGCGGCGAACAGGGCGTCCCGCACCAGCGCGAAGTCGGCCGCGGTGCGCACCGGGAGGCCGCGCAGGTACAGCGCGCCGTGCCGGGTGAGCACGCTGCGCAGCGGCTCGCGGTAGGTGTCGATCCAGTCCGCGGCGGCGACCGCGTCCGGCAGGCCGTCGACGACGGCGGTGACCGGCGTACCGGGTTCCTCCAGCCAGCGGGGTGTCATCGCACGCCCTCCAGGTCGGTGTCGACGAAGTAGTCGGGCAGGGTCTCCCACACCGCAGGGGTGTAGAAGTGGCCGCCGGGCAGGGCGTCCACGCGCAGTCCGCCGGTGGCGCAGCGTGCCCACTGCTCGGCGACGGCCGGTTCGATGACCTCGTCGTCCTCGCCGTACAGCACGTGCACGGGCACGGACGTGGTGACGCCGGGCCGGGGCCGGTAGGAGTCGCGGACGGTGATGTCGGCGCGCATCAGCTCGATCGCCATCTCCCGCAGGTCGGGGTCGTCGAGCGCGTAGTCGGGCAGCAGCCCGATGGTCCCCATCCACTCCACGAGGCGTCCTTCGGTGTCCTCCAGACGCGGGAAGCGGTCGCGTTCGGTGACACCGCGGTCGGGCGCGTTGCACGCGGAGACGGTCAGGCGCTCGGGCAGCGGGGCACCGCGCTCGGCGAGCCGGACGGTGACGTCGAAGGCCATCCAGCCGCCCATGCTGTGGCCGAACAGGCGGTAGGGGCGGTCCGGTGCCGCGGCCGCGGCGCGGGCCACGGCGTCGGTGGCGTCCTCGGCGAGGGTGTCCCAGTCCGGGGCGAACTCCTCGGCGAAGCGGCCCTCGCGGCCCGGGTAGCAGACGAGGGCCAGGTCAGTGCCCTCGCCCAGCGACGGCAGCCAGGCCCGGTAGGACCCGGTGCCGCCGCCGCAGAAGCCGAGGCAGACCAGGGAGCGGGTGGCGTCCGGCCGGGGTACGGGCCGAACGACCGTGGTGTCCTGGAGCAGGTGGCCGGTCATCGTCAGCCGGCCATCCGGTCCATGGCCCGGCGCAGGCTCGCCGGGCGGATGTCGGTCCAGTGAGTCTCGATGTACTCCAGGCACGCAGCGCGGCTGTCGACGCCGTGGACGGTGCGCCAGCCGGCCGGTACGGCGATCTGGGCCGGCCACAGCGAGTGCTGCTCCTCGTCATTGGCGAGGACCAGGTACTGCCCGTTCTCGTTCTCGAAGGGGTTCGGCATCGTGCTGTCCCGTCTGTCGTGGGTTCGGACGGCTGGTCGGTGCTCCGTGCCGGGCCCGGCGGCCCGGACTCCGTCGATCGTAGGAACGGCCCGACCGCCGAAGAGGCAGTTGACCAGGCAGGTAGCGGGAAGTTTCGCTTCCCGCAGCGGAGTTGATCCGGACGACACGTCTGAGTCGTGCTGTCCGTTCAGGGCACCCGGACGGCCGCAGGCACCGGCTGTGCTGCCGGGTACGCGGTGTCCGGGTGCCACAGGTCGTCGGGGTCCAGGTCGCGGGGGCGATACTTGCCCAACGCGCTGACGATCAGCCGCAGTTCGAGGGCGAGGGCGGCCACCAGGCGCTCCAGTCCCGCTTCGGGGTCCTCGTCCACGGCGAGCAGCGCGGCCCGGCCGAGGCCGACGGCGCGCGCCCCGGCGGCCAACGCCTTGGCTGCGCGGGCGCCTTCCCACATCCGTCCGCTGACGAGCAGACACTGCCCGGGTCCCGGCCGCGCCCGGCGCAGGCACTCCGCGAGCGGCAGGCCCACGCCGTCGAGGAAGGCGAGCGGGGCCCAGCCGGAGCCGCCCTCGGCGCCGTCGACGGTGACCGAGTCGGCGCCGGCCGCCCAGGCGGTGGCGGCCGCGGCCCCCACGTCGCGGGCGGGAGGCAGTTTCACCCAGATCCTGGCCCGGGGGAAGTTGTTGCGCATCAGGCGGACCTGGTGGGCGAGGATCTCCTCGGTGAAGGTGCCGGGGCTGCCGCTGCGCAGCACGCGGGAGGTGCCCTCACCGAGCACGGGCTCGACGGCGTACTGCCCCTCGAGCCGCTCGGCGTCGGCCGCGTCGACGACGGTCATGCCGCCGAGCCCCGGTTTGGCGCCCTGGCCCACCTTCAGCTCGAAGGCGAGCCGCCCGGCGTCCAGCAGCGGCTGTACGGAGGGGTCGCTGTAGACGAGGTTCCAGATCTCGGCGTCGGCGTCCTCGGTCGACTGCTGTACGGCCACACCGCCGGCGCCCTCCAGGGCGTTCTGGTAGGCGGCGATCCGGCCGAGCAGGGTGCGGCCCTCGCGTTCGCCGAGTCGTCCCGTGCCGTTGACGGGGCCGATGTTCTCGCCGACGACGATGGGGATGCCGAGCCGGGCGGCCTGTCGCGCGGCGGCCACGCCCAGGTCGCGGCTGGCGACCTGGGTGGAGCCGAACGCGGATACGTACAGCGGCAGTTCGGCCGGGAAGCCGCCGATGTCGGTGGCCGTGTCCACGTCCCGGTACAGGGGTTCACGGGCCAGCTCGATGAGCTTCTCCAGCCGGCGCGGCATGAACACCGGCGGCACCAGCCGGGTCCGGTCCAGGACGTCGGTCCGGTCCAGGACGTCGTCGCCGCCGTGCCCGTCGGCGCCGAACAGTTCGCTGCCGTAGGCGGACGCGGGCGGGAAGACGCGGGCCGCGCCCTGGCGGGCCCTGGCCCGTATCTCGTCCTCCGGGAAGCCGGAGGCGTGCAGTGCGCTCATGTCCTATCGCTCCCTCGCGTAGGTGGGCTGCTGTGCTGCGACGGCTCGCGGGCCGGTCTCATGAGCGGGCCGGCGCGGGCTCGCGGTGCGGGCCGGTCGCGGTGAGTTCTCCGAGGTCCAGACGGGTCTCGACGTAGTGCAGTGCGTCGAGGAGGCCGCTGGAGGTGAGGGCGGCGGCCGGGCGCGCCGTGACGACATGCCCGAGCGGCATGGCGCCGACGGAGCTCCAGCCCAGCCGGCCCCGCTCGTCGACGAATCCGGCGCTGCGGCCGGCGTTGTCGGGGTGCAGGCAGTACGGCACGTCGAGCCAGCCCCGGCCGAATGCCGTGAGCAGTCCGCGGCCGATGTCGGGCCCGAGACAGAGCACCGCCTCCACGAGGGCGCGTGCCTCGGCGTACACCTGGGTGTCCCGGTCGCCGTCGTCCGGCGCGCCCGGGCCGCCCGGGCCGCCCGGGCCGAGGGTGCGGGCCGTGTGCGCCGAGCTCTCCAGGGCGGCGACGTTCTCGGCGACGGTGGGGATGCGGCGCGCCTCGACCGTGGTCTTCACGATCAGCCGCTGCGCGCCGGCCCGCACCGCGAGCCGTACCGCCCGGTCCTGGAGGGCTCGGGCACCGGACGGGGTGCGCGGATAGACGCCCATGTAGGTGTAGACGACGATGTGCCAGTCCACGCCGGGCAGCAGGTCGGTGGCGAGCGCGCGCAACGCCCGAACCGCCTCCTCGTCCTGGTGCGGGTCGGTCTGCTGCGCGTAGCTCAGCGAGATGCTGCGCAGCCCGTGGCGGACGAAGAACATCCCTTCCAGCAGGGACAGCGCGACGAGCAGTCCTGGGGGGCACAGCTGGCCCATCATGCAGCCGCCGAAGGACTCCAGGTGCGGTTCGACGCCCGGTCGGCGGGCCTCGGCGAGCAGTTCGCAGGCCCGGGTCCAGTTGTCCACGGCGTCGGCCAGCGGGGTGCGGCTGTAGGGCAGGCAGTAGGAGACGGGTCCGCCCTCGGTGGCGTGCAGTCCGGCCGCGAGCAGGCCGCGGACGATGCTCTGCGGGGCGGCTGACCCGTGTCGCACCTGGACGGGGAACCCGGGGCTCTCGATCCCGTCGAGCATGCGGCGGGTGGCGGCCGGGCCGTGGGTGAGCAGCGGGTAGCCGTTGAGGTCGGTGCCCTCGGTGACGGCACGCCGGGCGGCGGCGAGGTCGCCGACCCTGGTGTAGCTGTCGAGGGTGAGCGTACCGACGGCGGTGGCGTCCGCGTCACGCGTGGCCAGCAGGCCCCGGCGCATCCGCTCCGGTGAGCCGAAGCCCATGCGGGGCTGGACGACGAGCTGGCGGGCACCGCGGACGAACGCGCCGAACCCGGTGGTGGTCGGGGCTTCCATCAGCGGCACACCCCGGCCGTGAGCGTGTCGAGGTAGCGGCGAAAGGGCGCGAACCCGGCGCTCTCCTCGAACACCTCCGCGAACCCGGCGGTCCGCAGCCGCGGCAGCCAGGCCCGGGTGGTCTCCTCGGCGGTGCCGAGCTTGCCGCCGATCACCACGGGGAGCGCGGCGAGGCTCGGCTCGGCGCCGAACCGCTCGATCAGCCGCAGTCCGTCGGCGGCGCCGTGGCCGTTGACGCTGCTGACCACGACGAGGTCGGGTCTGTGCGTCAGCACCTCGGTGACGACGAGTTCTTCGGGGACGCAGGCCCCGAGGTTGGTCACACGGTGTCCCCACTCGGTGAGCAGGAGTTCGAGGTAGATCAGGTTCCAGGTGTGCGCGTCGGACGATGTGCCGGTCACCACGACGTCGAGCCCGGTGGCCCGGGCGCCCCAGGTGGGGCCCGCGGCGCCGGGGGTGGTGGTCTGCATACGGACTGCTCCCCCGATTCCGGTCAATGTCCGGCCCGTACGGCGGTGCCGTACGCGGACGTGGTGCCACCGGCGGTCTCCCCGCCGTCGATCACGAGTTCCTGCCCGGTGAGGAAGCCGGCCTCGGCGGAGGCCAGATAGAAGAAGGCAGCGGCGATCTCGGCGGGGTCGGCGTGCCGTCCGGCGGGGATGCGCGCGTTGGTGTCGGCGAGCATCTCCTCGGTGTACTCGGCGAGTTGCATGGGGGTGAGCACGCCGCCGGGGCTGACACAGGCGGCGCGCACCACCGGGCTGAGCTCCAGCGCGAACGTCTGGGTCAGGGCGACGATGCCGGCCTTGGTGGCGTTGTAGTCGGCGTAATAGGGGTATCCCCGGCGGCCGTTGACGGAGGCGGTGGCCAGCAGGACGCCGTGGCCCTGGCCGGTCATGATGCGGGCGGCGGCCTGCCAGACGCCCAGGACGCCGAGGAGGTTGACGTCGGTGATGCGGCGGGCGTCCTTCTCCAGGATGTCCAGGACGCCGTGCCGGACGCTGATGCCGGCGTTGGCGATGACCACGTCGAGGCGTCCGGTGTCGCGGTGGATCTCGGTGAGGGCCTCCGCTACGGCGTTCCAGTCGGCGGTGTCGGCGCGTATCCACCGCCCGGCCGGGTGGCCGTCCGGTTCGGGTGCCTTGATGTCCAGGTTGACCACGTGGTCGCCCGCCTCGGCGAAGCGCAGGGCGGTGGCGCGGCCGATGCCGCTGGACGCGCCGGTGATGACGACGGTGCGCATGTCTGACTCCTAGCTGGCACGTGCGGGTCGGAAAGAGAAAGGGGCATCGGGCCGGCTCAGAACAGCACCCGGCCGCGCGTCATCCGGCTCACCGGGGCCGCCTTGCGCAGATCGCGGCTGACGATCATCCGCTTCAGCCAGCGGTCGCTGCCGTCGTAGCGCACGGGGTAGGGCTTGCGGCCGTGCACCGCCAGGTAGTTGTCGACGATCAGCAGGCTGCCCTGCTCCACGACGACCGTGTGCTGCACCCGCTCCAGCTCGGCCATCAGGGTGTACACGGCGCGTTCGGCCGCCGGATCGGCCGACGCGCAGCGCATGAAGGGCAGGTCGATGCGGAGGTAGGGCCGGTCGGGGTTGCCGAACAGGACGGGCACGGCGTCCGGGGAGTGCAGCATCTGCTCCATGCGGGCGAGCGCCGGGTGGTCGGGGTGCCGCAGCTGCAGCTGCCGGATGTGCTCGTCGTCGGGAAGGATGTGGAACAGCGGACGCATCAGCAGGTCCACCTCCTCGGGGCTGAGCTTGACGTCCCGGACGGAGGCGAGGATGGTCGGCACCCGGTCGTGGTTGCGGATCCCGAACAGCAGCAGATAGTCGCAGCGGCCGGGGTGGAAGCCGTCCTCCGTGTGGAACTCCAGCAGGGTGGCGCTGCCGTGGCCGCTCTGGCGCTCCTCGTCGCCGCGGATCGGCAGGATGTTCTGGATCATGCGGCCGAGTTGCAGGGTGGACCAGGTGAAGGGGTCGCCCAGGGCGGTCGCGCACATGGCGAGGAACCGCTCCTGTTCGTGGGTGGCCGCCGGGTCCACCGGCTGGTCCCAGTGGCCGGGGGTCGGTCCGACGGCGCTGTCGTCGACGGGGAAGCCGTGGATCAGCAGGCCGGCGGCGGACTCGGTGCGCCGGAAGGTCTCCAGGAAGTCCTTCAGGCGCGGCGGCAGTCCGGCGTCGGCGAAGCGGTTGACGTCGTAGCGGGCCGGGTCCGCCGGGTCGGGCAGGGAAGCGGCGAGTCGGGCCGCCTCCTCCCGTATCTGCGACACCTCGGCGTCGGACAACTCGTACTGCAGGACGGTCTCTTCGATCATGGATCGGCTCTTTCCTCGGTATCAGTCCCGGTGCAGGGTGCGGACCAGGAGGGCGGCGATCTCGGCAAGGGGCCCCGGACGCGTCATGTCCAGGTGGGCACAGTCGACGGCGTGGCCGTGGATGCGGCCGGTGACGTGCGGCCGCCAGTCGTCCGCCACGGGGGCGCAGGGGTCACGCTCCTCGGTGGCCGTGAAGTGGAGCAGATCGCCGTCGAAGACTCCCGGCTCGGCCTCCTCGGCCAGGGCGACGGTGTGCGCGGCGGCGGCCGCCAGCGAGGCCACGAACGGCTCGTCGAACGCGGCGTCCAGGCCGGCGTCCGCGGTGCCCTCCCGGCGCAGGAACGCGGCGATGGTGTCGGGGCCGAACCGGGAGTCCGGGGCCTGCCCGTGCAGCGGGTAGGAGTCCATCAAGGCGAGCAGGGCCACCTCCTCGCCCTCGGCGCGCAGCCGGCAGGCCAGGGCGTGCGCGATGTTCCCGCCGAGGGACCAGCCGAGCAGGTGGTACGGCCCCTGCGGACGCACCTCGCGGATGCGGCCCAGGTAGTCGTCGACCAGGGTCTCCCAGTCGGCGGGCAGGGCCCGTTCGTCGGCGCCGGGCCGGCGCGTCTGGAGGCCGTACACGGGCCGGTCGTCCAGGGCGGCGGCCAGTCCGGAGTAGCACCAGGCGAGCCCGGTGACGGGGTGGACGCAGAACAGCGGTGCCCCGGTGCCGGACGTGCTCAGCGGCAGCAGCAGGTCGGATCCGGCGGTGTCCCGGCCGTCGGCGCGGGCGGCGAGGGCGGCCACGGTGGGGGTGCGGAAGAACCCGGGCAGGGTCAGGTCCCCCAGGACGTCGGGCAGCAGGGCGCGGATGCGGGCGACCACCCGGGCGGCCAGGAAGGAGTGCCCGCCGAGGTCGAAGAAGCTGTCGTCCACGCCGGTGCCGCGCACCTTCAGGACGTCTTCGAACAGGGCCGCCAGGGACCGCTCCAGGTCGCTCTCGGGCGCCCGTCCGAGTCCGCCGTACTCGGGTGCGGGCAGGGCGCGCCGGTCGAGCTTGCCGTTGCCGGTGACGGGCAGCGCGTCCAGGACGACGAACGCGGCGGGCACCATGTACTCGGGCAACGTGCCGGCCAGGAACGCGCGCAGGGCGGCGGGGTCGGGCGTGCGGCCGGGCACGGGCACGGCGTAGGCCACGAGCCGCCGGTCGCCCGGACGGTCCTCTCGGAGCACGACGGCACCGTGGGCGATGTCCGGGTGACGGCCGAGCGCGGCCTCGATCTCGCCGGGCTCGATGCGGAAGCCGCGTACCTTCACCTGGTCGTCGGCGCGTCCGCAGAACTCCAGGCTGCCATCAGCCCGCCAGCGCGCCAGGTCGCCCGAGCGGTACATGCGCGCCCCGTCGGCGAACGGACTGGCGACGAACCGCTCCGCGGTCGCGCCGGGCCGCCCGGCATAGCCCCGGGCCAGACCGCGCCCGGCGATGTACAGCTCCCCGGTGACACCGGGCGGCACCGGCCGCAGCGCCGCGTCCAGGACGTACACCCGGGCGCCCTCCAGGGGCCGCCCCACGATGGGCGTCGAGGTGCCGCGCAACGGTGTGGTCAGTGTTTCGACGGTGCACTCGGTGGGCCCGTAGAAGTTGTGGGCGGTCACGTCCGGCTCGGCGAGCAGCCTGCGCCACAGCGGCTCGGGGATGGCCTCGCCGCCGAAGGTCAGGGTGCGGGGGGTGAGTTCGGGGGTGCCGATCAGCCCGTGCTCCAGCATCTCCAGGCCGTACGTCGGTGTGGTGTCGAGGAAGTCGACGCCGTGCCGTCCGACGTAGCCGACCATGGCCGCCGGGTCGCGCCGGGTCGCGTCGTCCAGGAGGTGCAGCTCGTGCCCGGCGAACAGGGCGAGCAGCCCCATCCAGGAGGCGTCGAAGGTGAGCGGCGCGGTGACGGCCACCCGGGCGGCGGCCCGGCCGGTGGCCCGTACATGCGCGGCGAACAGGGTCGACTCGTGGCTGTGCAGCAAGTTGACCAGGGCCCGGTGCTCCACGACGACGCCCTTGGGGCGCCCGGTGGAGCCGGAGGTGTACAGCATGTAGGCGGGGTGCGCCGGGTGCAGCGCGGGCACGTCCGGGTCGTGCCCGGGGCCGTCCGGCGCGCACCGGTCGACGTGCAGCACGGGCACCGTGTCAGGGGCGAGCGTGCCCGCGAGCCCGGCCGTACTGATCACCATTCGGACGTCGGCGTCCTTCAGGACGTGGGCGATGCGTTCGGCCGGATGCCCGGGGTCCAGCGGCAGGTACACGGCTCCCGCCTTGAGCACGGCGAGCAGGGCCACGACCGACTCGACGGACCTCTCGAGCAGGACGGCGACCCGGTCCTCGGTTCCCGCGCCGCGCCGGATCAGTTCATGCGCGAGCGTGTTGGCGAGCGTGTTGAGCTCGCCGAACGTCACCGTCCGCTCGTTGAGGACGAGCGCCGCGGCGTCGGGCCGGGTGGCGGCCTGCTCCTCGAAGTACCGGTGCACGGGACGTGCGGCCGGCGGTGGGGTCTCCTCGCCGCTCCACGCGCCCAGGACGAGGTCCCGTTCCGCGGAGGACAGCACGTCGGCCTGCCCGACAGGGGCGTCGGGGTCGCCGACGAACGCGGCGAGCAGCCTCACCAGCCGGTCCGTCAGGGTCCGGATCGTGTCGTGGTCGAAGAGTTCGGTGGCGTATTCGACCGTCCAGCGCAGTCCCGCCGGGTCGCCGTCGTGCGTGTGGGCCTCCTCGACGCCGAAGAGCAGGTCGAACTCGGCCACATGAACGTCGACATGGTGTTCCGAGGCCGTGGTACCGGCCAGGTCGAGTCCGCCGCCCGATCCGTTCTTCAGGAGCAGCATGGTCTGGAAGAGGGGATGCCGGGCGGTGGAGCGGGCGGGATTGACCGCCTCGACCACCCGCTCGAACGGCAGATCCTGATGCGCATACGCCTCCAAGTCGGCGGCCCGCACCCGGCCCAGCAGCTCACGGAACGT
>NZ_JBEPBM010000065.1:0-23628 GCF_040299205.1 Streptomyces sp. NPDC000983
GGTGATCTTGGTCGTGAACCCGTCTACCAGGAGCTTTCTTCATGCCCGCCGCCGGGGCCCGCAGCCCAACCACCCGTCAGGTTGGAAGGGGCTCAGTGCCGCCAGGGCCAGCCGCACGTGGGCCCTCCTCGGGGCCCGCAGGTGTGGGGACGACACCTTGCCCGAGCCGTCTCCTACAGCTTGACGATCTATAGAAGCTTCAGAGTCAAGCTGAGACTCGCAGGGCCTCCGGAGCCGTATGCGAGACGGTGGTCATTCCGTGGCCAAGCGGTGCGCTTACTCGAAGGGCGGAGCAGTTGCTACCAGCATGCCGCTGATCGAGGCCGTATCGGCGGCGGCTGTCGTGGGGTCGACGCTGTTTTCCTCTGCGACCGTCGTGGCCCAGCAATCCCCCCATGTCGCCGCCCAGTCGCCGGCCAGGTCGCTGTCAGGGGCGAGGTCCTCGGGCTTGCCTGTGATGCCGTAGGCGTCGAGGAGTAGTCGCTCGACTCCGAACGGCTCGCCCAGGGCGAGCTCTGGGTACTCACTGATCCAACGTCTGAGGATCCGTCCGCGTTCGGCGATCAGCCACGCCTCCCCGTCGTTCTGCTCGCTGTGGAAGAAGAGTTGGGCTTTGCCGAAGTGCGCGCTCAACTTTTGGCACAGGTCAGTGACGTGCGCTGTCTGCTGCGGAAAGGGCAGGCCGAAGTACGGTCCGACGATCAGGGTCCACCCCTGCAGGGGCGGGGTGACGACGACTGTGGAGAACGGCTCCTCCTCGTCGTGTGCCACCTCGTCGATGAGCTCCACGCCATCGGCCCAGGTGATCTCCCGCGCATCCATCAAGCCAAGGATCTTCATCAACTCTGCTCGGTCGACGGTCGCGACCGCGAGCCATGAAAGCCAGCAGGCGCGTATGAGCGGTGTGGAATCAGACGTCCCCATGACCCGCATCGTAGAGGCGTACGAGTGGGAATCGCGCGGCAGGCCGGATGTTGGCGAGGCACCGGCCGGACGCGCCATATGCGTGCCAGATCTCGTGGAGAAGCACGAGGAACAGCGGGGAACACGTCTGCAACCGCTCGTACGCGGTTCAGGTTCCGTCGCAGGCCAGAGCAGTCACCGCTTGCGGAACACCTGAGGGAGCCTCCCCCTGCTGATGGCCCGGCAGCTCAGTACGGCCGTGAAATCCCGTGCTCGCTCAACGCTGCCTCGTACCGCGCCAGCAGAGCGTCCAGGTTCGCCAGAAGAAGGCTGGCGGAGTCGCGGGCTTCCTCCATGTCGCCTTGCTCGCATGCCTCCACCACCTCGGCTACGTCGCTGCGGAGGATGTGAAGAGAGTCGCCCTGCACCAGGACCCCAGGGAACCGACGGCCGGGCAAGCGAAGCACGGCGTCGTTGCCACCGTCCGTGAACAGCTCGGCCTCAATGCGCTCCATCAGGCCATCCAACCTGGCGTCACCAGCCGACAGCAACGACATTGCACACAGACAGACTTGAACGACCGACGGCACAGGGTGCACAAGTGGGTCAAGGCTCCAGGGCGGCCGACGGATCGAACTCCTGTAGCGGGTGTCGCAGGTTCGAATGCGGCCTGGGGGCACAGCGCGTACGTCGCTGACCTGCGGTTTATCCCCCAGGGACGATGCCCACCTTTCGACGGTTCGGGTGATTGACCCACTACGCGTCCGTGTCAGCCAGAGGGAACCTCGGGGAACAGGATCTGGGAGTTTCGGCTACAGCTACTCCTACCTGGCCGGCAGTTTGTCGGTCATACGCCGCCCACGACACCTGGCGGTGAGCTCGCCCTGGCGGGGGAGAGGCAGCCGCAGTCAGCGTGTGGTCTCCTCGGCTGTCGGCGCTAGTGGGTCGTCGGTGGTGATGCGGGTCAGCAGTGTGCGGGCTTCCCGGAAACGGGGGTGGTCCGGATGCAGGAACCGCTCGCACTCGTTCAGCGCCTCACGGATCTTCGCATCCGCCTCACTTCGGCGCCCCAGGCCATTGAGGGCGACGGCCGTGGCTATGCCCAGGTTCCCGCTCTGGCCCCGGTCCCATCGTGGGGTGAACCGGTGTGCCTCGGTGAGTGCTTCGTCGTAGCGCTCCTGCCCGTTCAGGGTGCGCACCAGGCCGCAGTGCAGAGCAGCGAGGGTCGTTCCTTCGGCGCGGGGCAGATTCCCTCGGGCGATGGCCTCGGCCTCCTCATAGCGGGCTTGCCCGCACAGCGCGTCGACGAGGTTGTCCAGCACGCTCACCTCGAGGTGCCACACCGGTGTCAGGTGCTTGAGCCGAGTCAGGCCGCGCAGTATGTCAAGCCCCTCCGCCTCCGCCTCGCTGTGGCGCCCCACGTCGTTGAGGACCAGCATGCGGTTGGTCCGGATCCCCAGCAGCAGGACCCGGCCGGGGCCGGCCATCCCGCTCAACTCTGCTGTCAGAGATTCCAGTTCGTCCAGCACTTGCGCCCGGCGCCCGTGGGCACAGGCTGCCGCAGTAGCAATAGCCTTGGCGTGCCACCCCACCGCGAGAGCCCGACTCCGCCTGCGCCGGCTACCCGATTCTTCCGCCAGCGCTCTGGCCCCGGCCTCGGCCTCCTCGTACTTGCCTTCCTCAAACAGCTGGTAGAGGCTCTCCAAGGTGGCCGCTTCACGTGCGCGGCTGCGCATCACCTGTGCGATCTTCACGGGCCGACAGGCTACGTGAAGATGCCTGGTAGGGACAGAATCCGGCCAACACTCAAGCAGGAGCAGGAGCAGGAGCAGGAGCAGGAGCAGGAGCCCGCCGCCCGAACCGAATGGCGAGCTCCGAAGACGCCTTCCTATGCGGATTGTCCTGCGGCAACGACACAACTGACCGTCCCGTCGGCTTTCGGCGAGTTCGGGTTCAGGGTCGGTTGCGGGGGCTGTTGAGGCTCGTCGTCAATTTCCGGACCGCCGGTGGGGGAGCGGTGGTACTCGTCGAGCTGTGTGAGCGGCTTGTGGTTCGGCGGTGGTTGCAGGGCTGCACGATGGCGGACTGGTCGCAGCCAACCTGCGTTTCAGCCAGGCAGATGGTGGGGCTCGCGTCGGTGGGCCGGGCCCCGCTGGCGTGGGATATGGGTTGGTGTCTGAAGGGCCCGGGGTTTGAGGCCGGGCCCTTCAGACATGGTGTGGCTAGAGCAGGGGGAGGGTGTCGCCGCCGAGGAGTTGCCATCCGGTGGCGGGGAGCCCGAGCTGGGAGGTGGTGAACATGGTGCTGCCCGTTGCGGTGGGGCGGGTGGTGCCGCCGGGCAGGATCCACGCGGCGCCAGCGTAGTTGTTCTCGCCGTACGCGGTGACGGCGAGTTCGGGGCGCCCGTCGCGGTTGATGTCTCCGGCGGACAGGGTCGTACCGAAGCAGTCGCCGCGCTCGCTGCCGCCGGGGACGCCAGCAGTGTCCTGGCTGTAGGAGTAGGCGCCAGATCCCGGCGTGCCGGTGCGCTTGCCGGGGATGACCGTGACCGCGCCGGCGCCCACTACGGTGCCGACCTTCTCGCCGGGCGCCCCCACCGCGATGTCGCCGACGCCGTCGCGGTCGAAGTCCGCGACCACGACCGAAGCCCCGAACCCGTCCGCCTTCTCCCCCGCTCCCGGGACGCCGGTAGTGTCCTGGGACAAGACGACGGGCTCGGCGTCGGTCGGTACCCCTTGCGCGCTGCCGTAATAGATGAGGATGCGCCCGCCGAGCTCTCCATCGACTCCGCGCTGCGCGGGCTCGTCGGGGTCGCCCGCGACGATGTCGCCGTATCCGTCGCCGTTGACATCGCCGACCGTAGCCACCAGAGCATCACCGTGGGTCAGGGAGGTGCTCCACTCCGGCGTGTTCTCGGCGTTCACGTGGATCCGCCCGCCTGTGTGGCCGCCGGCGCGCCCTGTCACTGCCACGGTGTCGGCGCGGCCGTCACGGTCGAGGTCGCCGGCGGCGACCGAGCCGAACCACTCACCCAGTCCCATGCCCGAAGAGGCCGGACCGCCGGACCGGGTGAAGGGGCCTACGAACGTGAGGGTGGAGTTCCAGCCGCCAACCGTCACCATGCTGATGGAGGACGACCCCTTACCGACGGCGGTCACGTCCCGGCCGATGCGGTCGAAGTCATCAGGGCCTTCGGCAGTCGGCAGCGCACGACCGGACACCAGGCCCGACCGGCTACCCCACAAAATCGTGACCATGCCCTTGTTCTCACCCTCCGCGAGGTCCTCATAGGGTGCGCCGACGACCAGGTCGGCGTATCCGTCACGGTCGAGGTCGGCAGAGGCGGTGGAGGCACCGAAGTAGTCGCCCCGCTCGGCGCTTCCGGGCACGCCGGGGGAGTTCTGTGTGATCAGAACGCGGGACTTCGCCGAGAGCCCGGCAGCCGAGCCGTACAGGACGATCACGGCGCCCGCGTCCTCCCGCCCGGCAACGTCGGCGCCGGGCACGCGCAGTACGACGTCGCGGTAACCGTCGCCGTTGAAGTCCGCGGGGACAGTGTCCCCGGCCGCGTGCGCGCTCGGAACTTGCACACTGCCCAGCAGCCCGGCGAGCACAACAGTGGCAACGGCCCAACCTTTTCTGCCGGGACCGTCCTTCTTCGTCATCTCAATTTCTCCCACGTCAAGATGCCGCCGAACGTGCTACGGCAACGGGCACATCGTCAACGCACCGGCAGGGCGCAATCCGGATCGGGACAGGAACGCCTGTCCAGGGACCGAAGCTCTGCCGCTGGTCTTGCGTGAATCAAGGCCGGCTCTGCAGCCGTTGGTGGTAGCGCAGGCGCCTGTGATGCACGCTCTGACGGACAAGCGCATGCGCCTGCACCGGCCGTGCCGGCATCATGAAGACGCCTGCAGCCAGTCGACAGAGGCATTGCCCCGCCAGGCGATGTGCTCTCGTACAAGTGAGCGAATGCTATCAGCGAGCCGAGGGCCAGAAGGCCAAGGTGTGAAGAGGGTTGACGAAGGTGGCGCAGCCTCAGCGCCTCCATCACGCCTGCGCCAACCACCCCGCAGATCATGCAGTGGCGTCGGCTCGTGGTGCAGGATGATCAGCATGCACTGTGGCCGGAGCGACGCCCGGGGCACGCCGTTTTCGGACCACCTGAGACTTGGGGTTGCTACTCGACGACGAACGGTGCGTATCCCGTCTGGGCTTCGGTCACGTGAAGGTCGGAGAAGAGCAGGGTCAGGTTGTGCGCGTCGGTCTGCAGGCGGACCTCGTGGAAGTCGATCCCGAGGGCCTCGGACCAGTGTCGCGTCGCGTCCGATTCCGGGAGGAGCTTGGCTCCTGGGTACAGGGAGTGCCACTTCACGCCCCATACGTATCCATCGAGGTCGGCACCGCTCTCGTGGTCGAGGAGCCGGTCGTCCAGGGACACCCGCCAGGTCTCAGCGGCCACGGCCGTCTCGCAGCGCGCTTCGACGCAGTACCTGAAGAGATACCGTAGGTGGGCTGGCGCGACGCCGGTACGGGGATCCGCTGTCGCGTAGACGATGACTTCGTAGTCGCGCATGTATTTGGTGTATCCATGGTGCACGACGGCGTGATCGAAGGTCTCGTCCAGCAGCTGTTCCAAAACGGCGGTATCCATGCCGACCTTCTACCTCACCGCGGTGGCTTCTACGACAGTGAGATTCACGGCTGCCGCACCCACACGCAGACCAGCCGGACGAGTCCGCCCCTGCCAAGGTTTTCCATGCCTCCGTTGTCCTGGCGCCGCACCGGGCCGCCCCCATCCACCCGGGGCAACGTAAGCCAGGCCGACACCATCGGCCTCGACGCCTACCACCCGCGCGCATGGGTCATCGCACTGCTTCAGCCCGTGCACTGGGTGGTTGGAAGCGTCCGCAGGCCGGCGTGGAGGGAGTTGGCGTTCTCGCACAGGTGGATCTTCACCGTGGCGGCATCTCAAAGTCTGCTGCCGAAGTCGGCCGCGTGTGTCCGTCGGGTGATCGGTCCGCGGGTCGGGCTGCTCGGACGAAGTCGCTGTATTCGTCATGGACCAGGTTCTCGTTGACCCACCTCCACCGTGCTGCGCCCGTGGCCTCCTCGGCGCACGCCAGTGCGGTAGCTGGTTCTTTGGTCGTTGCCACGAGCCGGCCGAACTCCTCGTCCTCGCCGTCGCTGAGCGGTGGGAACTTGACCAGGTCGCACAGGTTCTCACCACCGACGTCCTCGAGGGCATGGAGGTAGACCCCATAGGACGCCTTCGTCGAGCGGACCTCGACGTAGGCGACACCGCGTCGGCCCGGGGCGCCGATCGGACCGAGGAACTGCTCCACCGGCCGGCCCCGCCGCAATGCCCCCATGATGTAAGCATCTGCGAGATAGCGCACACGCCAGACCTTACCCAGTCGGTCCGGTTCCTCTGCCTCGACCAGCCTCCATCGGTCGGCGATGCGGTTTCGGCGCCCCTGGGCTGATCTCGCATCTGCAGCGGCCTGGCGGGGAAGGGTGGGCGTGGCGGTCAGACGGGAGGTTCGAGTGATCGGTCAGGCTGTCCGGGTCGTGGATGGCCTGCTCGAAGGTGGTGCGACCCTGGGTGATAAGCCAGCCTCGCAGGTAGTCGAAGCCGTCGTCGGAGCAGCCGCCGTTGATCTGGTACGCGGCAGCCCACAGCGGGGCTAGGTAGGACGCCGCCATCAAGTCCCACAGGATCTCCTCTGCTTGGAGGATCTGCGCCGGTTCCAGGCCGACGAGAGGGCTGCTGGCCCGGGCGGCGACGTCCTCGGCATCTGCCGGGTTGGTGGCTTCGCGGCAGGTTTTGCCAATGAGAGTCTAGAGGTGGGCGTAGTCCATGGTCAGTCCCACCAGAACTCCCATCGGTTCAAATCGAGGAGGTGCTCGGCAGACCGTGAGGTCCGCTGCTGGCGCTGGGCGACCACTACGAGACACTGACGGCGTCCGCATGTGCCTGGCCTGCGGCCCGCCCTTGCGCGACAGGGAGGCGACGATGCGCTACGGCAAAGCCAGCCCCTCCGGGGGAGCAGCCGACTCCGCCTGCATCCACGACGGCTGCGCCCAGGACCTCCGTATCCGCTGAGTCAGCCGGCATAGACCTGCCCTCGGCGACGAATGGGCTCCGAGGCGGCTGCAGGTTGATGTGGCGTGGTGGTGGCACAGCCAGTCGTGACCGGCGCGGGCCCGTGTCGGCAGGGCTTCATCGTGGCGCTGTGCGTCGGGGCCTCCTGGCCGGCGGCCAACCCGAACCCCTCCGGGGTGAGCGAGCTGACGATAAGTCGTGGACTCGGTCGGCTTTTGACGTACACCCCTTCCGGGGCGGAAGCCCTGGTCTCGGACGTCCGCCAAAACGGATCAAAGCCATTCGGGGCGGCGTTGCAGGTGCTCGATGTGTCTCATTCTCGACGGTCAGGATGCAGGTCAATGTCCTGATGCGGGGTTTCCTGAAGATGGCTAAAGGGTCTTCTCTGGGTTCTAATCCGGCACTTGGAGCGTGTGGCTGAAGGTGTTCGGTCTGCGGGTAGGGACGGCTTGGAGGGCCGGTGATCAGCTCTTGACGTGTGCCAGTAAGGGCTGGGTAAGGTCCCCCCACCTTTGAAGATCATGTGACTTTGCGGTGTGGTTTCTGCGGGGTCGGGGAGGCGGGGGCATGGGCAGGGCAGGGCGGGGTCGAGGCGGCGCAACATTGCTTTTGATCACCGCGGCCAGTGTGGTGGTGACGATGGTGCCGTTCCTGGACTTCACCACTTCCGCCCATACGGTCGAGCGGTCGTCGGCTGTATCGGGGCCGGCCGGTACGAAAGCGGCGGCCACTGTGGAGGCTGCACAGGATGCCGCCGAAGCCGGCGGGGCGAACGTCGAGATCACGTCCCTGCGCAGCGAGTCCGGCGAGGTCTTCGCCACCCCCGACGGGCAGTTCGAGGCCGTGCAGCATCTCAAGCCGGTGCGGACCAGGGTTGACGGGCAGTGGAAGGCGGTTGACAACACGCTGGTCCAGCGGGCCGACGGATCGGTGGCGCCGAATGCGGCGGCCGTGGGCATCGCTTTCTCCGGAGGCGGAACCGATCCGCTGGTCACCCTGGGCCGTGCGGGCAGGAAGCTGGCGTTCTCCTGGCCGACGTCGCTGCCGGCTCCTGCCCTTGAAGGGGATACTGCGACGTATGCGAATGTCCTTCCGGACATCGATCTGAAGGTGCGTTCCACAACGGATGGGTTTGCGCAGCTGCTGGTTGTGAAGACGCCGCAGGCGGCGAAGAATGCGGATCTTGCCGAGCTGAAGCTGGGCCTCGATGCCCCGGGCCTTGACCTCCGGGAAAGCACGGCTGGCGGCCTGGAGGCGGTGGACGAAGCCGTCGGCGGTGTCGTCTTTCAGGCAGGCAAGCCTCTGATGTGGGATTCGACGAAGGCATCCGGTACGCAGACGCAGTTGGTGACGGATCTGACCGCGGCAGCCTCTGCTGCAATGGATGCGGACGGCGGGGATGCTCCGGGGGATGCCGCGAAAGTGGCGCCGATCGGTGTCGAGGTGGCGTCGGACGACAGTGAGCTGCGGCTGACACCCGATCAAGGCCTGCTGACGGCTTCTGACACGACGTTCCCCGTTTACATTGACCCGCAGACCTACACCCCCAAGGCGGGGGAGTGGACGATGGTGTCGCGGTACTGGGCGTCGTCGCCTCAGTGGCGGTTCAACGGTGACTCGGACGCAGGTGTGGGCTATTGCGGCTGGGACTACTGCGCTCCGTACGACGTGAAACGGCTGTTCTTCAAGTTTCCGACGTCGCGGTTCTCCGGAAAGTCGATCATCGAGGCCACGTTCATCGCACACGAGACATGGTCCGGGTCGTGTGATGGACGGTCCGTACAGCTGTGGCGGACGAAGTCGTTCAACTCAGACACGACGTGGAACAGTTCGGCGGACAACTGGCTTGACCACCTCGACTCGCGGGATGTGGCCAAGGGCTTCAGCTCGTCGTGTCCTGGCGGCGATGTCGAGTTCGACGCGACGGCCGGTGTGAAGTACGCGGCCGCCCATGACTCGGCATACACGTCGTTTGGTCTGCGGGCGGCGAACGAGGACGACAAGTACGGCTGGAAGCGGTTCACTGACGATGCGTATCTGCGGGTGAAGTACAACCAGCCGCCCAAGCAGATCACGATGAAGCAGCTGACGATGTCGCCGGGCGCCACGTGCAAGAAGCCGGACAACAAGGTTGCCGTTCGTTCGCTGCCGCAGATCACCGCCAACAATGTGACGGACCCGGACGGGGATCAGGTCAGTGTGCAGTTCCAGCTGTGGTGGGACGCAGGCAGCGGCTTCAAGGCCCAGTGGACTTCGCCGAAGCTGACGCCTCGTGGCTCGGGGAAGGATTTCAGCACGACGTTGACGGCGTCCCTGTCCAGCAACAAGTCGATCCCGAAGAACAAGACGCTCGCCTGGTATGCGCGGTCCGTCGACTACGACGAGGGCAAGTACTACAGCTACTCGCCGTGGTCGGGAGCCGGATCGGCGACGGGCTGCTACTTCGTCTGGGACACCGGTGTGCCGGAGGGGCCGGCGATTGCTTCCGGCGACTATCCGGCAGTCGACGACACCGATCCCAACGATCCCGCCTACGACGGCGTGGGACGGTACGGCACGTTCACCATCGACGCTCCGAACTCGGACGTAACGAAGTACTGGTTCGGCGTCAACGAGGATCCGTCCGAGGACAACGAGGTAGCGACCTCCGGCGGAGCGGCCAGGACAGTGAGTTTCCGACCCACCCGGTCCGGTACGAACTTCCTGTACGCCCAGGCCTTCGACTCGGCAGGCAACGGCAGCGAGCCGACGCGCTACATGTTCCGGGTCAAATCGGGTCAGCCGACACGCGCCGAATGGAAGCTGGATGAGGCAGCGGGTGCCTCCCAGGCCGAGGGCAGCGCCGCGGCCCGGACCCTGGACCTGAAGGGCGGAGCGACGCTCGGCACCACCGGCGTGAAGGGCAGTGCAGTGGCGCTGGACGGAGCGGACGATTACCTGCAGTCGGATATTCCTGCCCTGGACACATCGACCGGCTTCTCCGTGTCGGCATGGGTGAAGCTCGACAGGCTGCCGAGCAACGCCGCAGTCATAGCGGCCCAGCCGGGCAACAACGCCCCGGGATTTGAGCTCTACTACTCCAAGACATACGACCGCTGGGCGTTCAACCAATACGCGGCGGACACGTCGTCTGCCACTCCGGTGCGTGTGATGCAGTCAGCCGCCGCAGGCGTCAAGGCCGGCGAGTGGGCGCATCTGGTCGGCACCTACAGCTCCTCCGCCGACCAACTGGCCCTGTATGTGAACGGGACGCTGGCGGGTACGGCGGTGTACTCCACGCCGTGGGATGCACGGCGCGGCCTCCAGATCGGCGCGGGCTCCTACAACGGGGCGCCGGCCTCCTTCTTCCCCGGCACCATTGACGAAGTCCGGCTTTACGACAAGCCGCTCGCGGCCGGGGATGTCACCAACCTCCACGCCAAGCAGCCGCTGGCCGGCGGCCGCCCGGCACGCGCGGTGTTCGCTCTGGACGAGCCGGCCAGCGACGCGGACGGCAACGCCACAACCCGGGCCACAGGCCGTGCAGAGGTGAACGCCGCTGTCTTCAAGGGCGGTGCCAAGCCCGGCGCGGCGGGACGTGCCGGCAAGGCGCTCAGCCTGGACGGCGTGGACGACTACGCCACCACCACTCCGCACGTGAACAACCAGCGCAGCTTCTCGGTAGTGGCCTGGGCCAAACTGCCCAAGACCAAGCCCAACCACGCGGCCGTGATCGCCACCCAGACAGGCAGCGTGAAACCGGGCTTTGAGCTGTACTACTCACCCACCTACGGCTGGTCGTTCAACCAGTACTCCCAGGACAGCACGAGCGGCACGCCGATGCGCGCCGCCCAGGGTGACGCGAACCTCGCACCGGGAGGGGAATGGACCCAGGTGGCCGGCACGTATGACGCGGTCGACAACAACCTGCGCCTGTACGTGCAGGGCCAATTCGTCTCCCACGTCAACTTCGACTCTCCCTTCTACGGCAGCGGCCCGCTGCAGATCGGCGCGGGCAACTACAGCGGCACACCCTCGAGCTTCTTCCCGGGCCAACTCTCCGACGTGCAACTGTACGACCGCACCCTGTCGGCCGCGGAGATGGCCGAGATGTTCGACAGCCGGCCCATGGTGGAGGGCCGCTGGAAGCTGGATGCCGCCTCGGGCAGCCCGGCCAAGTCCCCGGACGACCTGGTCCGCGAGGACCACACAGCCCATACGCTGACGCTGGGCAGCGGCGCCGCCATCGACACCACCAGCTTCAGCAACATGGTCGGCACCGGCGACCTGACGCTGAACGGCACCAGCAGCGGCTACGCCTCCACCAGCGTCTCGCCGATTCACACCAACAGCAGCTTCACCGCCTCGGCGTGGGTCACCGCTCCGAGCCGGCCGACCAAGCCGGTGACAGTGATGAGCATGGCCGGAGCGAACACCAACGGATTCGCCGTGCGGTACGTACCCGACGCGACCGATCCAGCAGGAGCGGGCCGCTGGCAACTGGTGATGGGCAACACCGACAGCGATGCCGTGACCACGGCAACCGCCGAGCACACCAACTTCCAGAACAACACGTCCTGGAACCATATCGGCGTCGTCTATGACGCATTCGCCGGTCAGATGCGGCTCTACGTCGACGGCCAACTGCAGGCCACACCCTGCCTGGACGACGACGATGACGGCGAACCCAACGATCCGACCTGCACGGAAAAGGTCTCCTGGAACACCTCGGTCTTGCCGTTCGACGCCACCAAGGGGCTCCAGCTGGGCCGGATGAAGACCGGCACCAGCAGCTGGGGCGGGTACTGGAGCGGCGCCATCGACGACGTCTGGGTCCTGCAAGGAGCAGCCAGCGACACCCAGATCGCCGCGCTCGCCAGCGGCAGCGATCTGGACACCACAGCAGGACCCTGACCTCCGCCTCGGCCGAGGCATACCGCGGCGGTGCCGCACGCCTCGGCCGGGGTGCGGGACCTGACCGGCACCACAGCACTCCATCGCACCATCCGAGCGCCCTGCGGCGGGCGCTCACGCCGCGGCCCGGCCGTGGCGCAGGCACAGCGCGGGCAACCCCACACGGGACGAGGACGGGAAAAGCGTGATGAGAGCACGGGTCATGGCGGCAGGCGTACGGCGCAGAGTCGCCCTCGTCATCTCCGCCACCCTGGTGGGCACCGTCCTCCAGGCCACTGGCGCCCCCATGGCCGCAGGCGACGACATGCCCAAGCTGCCTGCCTCGGAGAAGCCGCTGTCCGGCCATGGTGTCAAAATGCTGCCGCGTCTGAACGACGGCAAGCCCCGCGTGCCGAGAGCAGCGCCCGAACGTGCCTGGGCCAAGGCCGGGACGGCCACGGTCACCCTGCAGCCCCGCACCAAGCCCCAGGCCGTGCGGGCCGGGAGCCTGCCCGTCTCCCTCATCACAACACAGACCAAGCGCCACAAGGCCTCGGGCACGCTGAAGCGAGCTGCCGACACGCCGCTGTCCGGCCAGGCCACCGTGCGGATCCTCGACCGCAAGACCACCCAGCGCGCCGGTGTGGACGGTCTACTGTTCACCCTTCAGCGCAAGCCCACCACGACGGGCCAGACGGTGGGCGTCAGGGTTGACTACTCGCAGTTCGCCCAGGCGTACGGCGGCGCGTACGGGGCACGGCTGAAACTTGTCCGGCTGCCCGCCTGCGCCGCAACGCACCCCGGCGCAAAGAAGTGCACCACCGCCACACCCGTCAGTACGGACAACGACACCCAGGCGAAGACGCTCACCACCACCGCCCTGTCACTCACCGCCGGCACGGCACCCATGCTGCTGGCGGCCACCACCGGCGACTCCAGCGATCACGGTGACTTCAAGGCATCGCAGCTGTCGCCCTCCGCAACGTGGCAGACCAACCTCAACACCGGTGACTTTTCCTGGTCCTACAGAATGCCCGCGCCTGACGTGCCGGGCGGCTTCACCCCCAGCGTCGGCCTTTCCTACTCTTCCGCCGCAATCGACGGGCGTACCAGCAACACCAACAACCAGTCCTCATGGGCCGGCGACGGCTTTGGATACTGGCCAGGCTCCATCGAACGCAGCTACAAGCCGTGTGCTGACGAAGGAGTGAAAGACTCCAGCGGCAACAAGGTCGGCGACCTTTGCTGGGCCTACGACAACGCCACCATCTCCTTCAGCGGCCACGCCGGCGAACTTATCCCCACCGGTACCAACTCCTTCAGAATCAAGGGAGATGACGGAACTAAGGTCGACCGGCTCTACGGCTCTGCCACCAACGTGCGCTCCAACGGCGCTCGCAACGACGAGTACTGGCGCGTCACTACCACCGACGGCACCCGCTACTACTTCGGCTACAACAAGCTGCAGGGATGGGCCAGCGGAAACGAGACCACCGACTCCGCCTGGACCGTGCCCGTCTTCGGTAACAACGCCGACGAACCCTGTAACGCCGCCACCTTCGCCGCCTCCTGGTGCCAGCAGGCCTGGCGATGGAACCTCGACTACGCCGTGGACGTGCACGGTAACGCCATCGCCTACTACTACAACAAGGAGTCCAGCCACTACGGCCGGAACATGACCGCGGCCGATGAGACGCCGTATGACCGAGGCGGCTATCTGGACCGTGTCGAGTACGGTCTGAAGTCCTCGGCCGTCTACTCGGCGAAACCGCTGGCCAAGGTGGACTTCACCTCGGCCGAACGGTGCCTGCCCGTGACCGGGGTGACCTGCGATGCCTCCACCATCGATGACAAGTCGTTCTACTGGTACGACACGCCCTGGGACCTGAACTGCAAGTCTGCAGCAGACTGCTACAATGCCAGTCCGTCGTTCTGGACCCGCAAGCGACTGACCGGAGTGACCTCCAGCGTCCTGAAAGCGGACCTCACCTACGCACCGGTCGACGCCTGGAAGCTCGATCACCGGTGGGGCATGGCGGACATCGACTACCAGCTGCTCCTGGACTCGGTGCAGCACACCGGTAAGGCGGCCACCCCTGAGGTGACCCTGCCGAAGGTCACCTTCGACTACGACCAGCGCACCAACCGCCTCAAGGCTGACGGCGACGACACCGCCCCGTTCATCAAAGAGCGCCTGTCGGGGGTGTCGGACGAGTCCGGGGGCGCGCTCGCGGTGGAATACTCCACCGCCGCTTGTGACGCTGCCGCTCTGCCGACACCCGAAACGAACACGACCCGCTGCTTCCCGGTGTACTTCACCAAGCAGGGCGACGCTGACCCGACCCGGCAGTGGTTCAACAAGTACGTTGTCAACTCCGTCACTCAGATCGACCGCACCCAGGCCTCACCCGAGATGGTCACTCGCTACAGCTACCTCGGCGGGGCCGCCTGGCACTACGACGACGATGACGGACTGACCAAGGAGAAGTACAAGACCTGGTCCACGTGGCGCGGATACGGCCACGTCCGGGTCCAGACCGGCGGTCAGGAACCGGTCGGCATGAAGTCCCAGACTGACCACTACTTCCTGCGCGGCATGGACGGCGACAAGGCATCCCCGTCCGGCGGAACCAAAACGGTCACCGTGCCGGACGACAACGGCGGCACCATCACTGACCACTCCTCCGCCGAAGGCTTCGCATACAAAACCGAGGGCTACAGCGGGCCCGGCGGCAAGGTTCTCAACAAAACCGTTAACACGCCCTGGCACCACGAAACAGCCAAACGCGTCCGCTCCTGGGGCACGACCACGGCCAACCTCACTGGCACCGCCTCCACGCACACCTGGACATCGCTCGACGACGGCGCGGGCAGCAGCTGGCGCGAGACCCATTCGGCCAACAGCTTCGACACCACCGCCGGCCGCATCACCAAAACCGACGACTTCGGTGACAACAGCACTGCGGCAGACAACGAGTGCACCCGCACCACCTACGCCGACAACACGACCACCTGGATCCTGGACACTCCCTCCCGGCAGGAAACCGTCGCCGTCAAATGCGATGCCACGCCGGACCGATCCAAGGACGTCATCACCGACATCCGAACCGCCTACGACGGACAGACCTACGGCGATGCGCCGACCAAGGGCGACGCCACCCGCACCGCCACCCTCACCACACACGACAACACGACCGCCACCTATCTGGAATCCGGCACCGCCTACGACGCCTACGGACGTCAGACCTCCACGACCGACATCACCGCCACGGTCACCGCAACCGAGTCGACGCCACCGGTAAGGACGAACCGCACCGACGGGCGGACCAGCACCACCACCTACAGTCCCGCCACCGGCTTCCCCACCAGCGTGACGGGCACCAGCCCCCCCGCCACACCAGGGACCAGCACAACCGCGCAGACCACCACGACCACCATCGAGCCCCTGCGCGGGCTGCCCATCACCGTCCTGGACCCCAACAACAAGCGCACCGACACCACCTATGATGCACTCGGCCGCACCCTGAAGATCTGGCAACCGAACCGGTCAAAGACCAACGGAGAAACTCCCAACTACGAGTTCTCCTACACCATCACCGACAGTAAACCGGCCGCCGTGGGCACCACCATCCTGTACGGGACCGGGCGCAAGACCTCCTACACCCTCTACGACGGCATGCTGCGCGCACGCCAGGTACAGGCACCCGGCCCCAGCGGCGGACGCCTGGTCACGGACACCTTCTACGACGAACGCGGCCTGACCGCCAAAGCGTTCGCCCCGTACTACAACACCAGCGCCCCCTCCACAGACCTGCTGGTCCTGGACAACGCACTGGCAGTCGAGACACAGACCTGGAACACCTACGACGGCCTGGGCCGCATCACCAAGTCCCAGCAGGTCGCCGGCAACGGCGACGGCAGCACGGTGCTGTCCACCACGGCTACCGTCTACCGCGGCGACCGCACCTCGGTAACACCACCTCAGGGCGCCACGCCCACCACCACGCTGACGGACGCCCGGGGCCGCACTACGGAACTGTGGCAGCACCACGCCGATGTCCCCACCGGCACCGCCGACAAAACCCTGTACGAGTACAACCCGGCCGGACAGCTGACCAAGCTCACCGACCCGGCCGGCAACACCTGGAGCTACGAGTACGACCAGCTCGGCAACCAGCTCAGGGCAACCGACCCCGACAAGGGCGTCACCACCTCGAAGTACGACGACCGCAACCAACTGACCTTCACGCTCGACGCCCGTAACAAGAAGATCACTCACATCTATGACGGTCTGGGACGGGAGACCGAGACCCACGACGGCGACGCCACCGGCCCATTGCTGACCAAACGCGTCTGGGACCCCACCGGATTCAAGGGCCACCTTGCCTCCGCCACCCGCTACGTCGGCGGAGCCAGCGGATCGGCTTACACCACCACCTACAGCCTTTACGACACCCTCTACCGACCCCTGCGCACCACCGTCACCATCCCCGCCACCGAAGGAGCGCTCGCAGGCTCCTACCAGACGAACGTGCAGTACAACGTCGACGGCACCGTCCGCTCCACCAGCTACCCGGCAGCCGGAGGTCTCACGACGGAAACCATCACCCCTACCTACGACGACGTACTGCGTACCAAGACCCTCAGCAGCACCGGCGGCGCCACCTACCTCACCGACGCCGCCTACAGCTACACCGGCAAGCCGCTGCAGTACACATACCAGGCGGCGGGCGCGAAGAAGACGCAAGTCACCAATGCTTATCAGTGGGGCACACAGCGGCTGCACAACTCCCGCGTCGACCGTCAGGACATCGCAGGCACCGACAAGTCGGCCACCTACGGCTACGACGAGGCCGGCAACATCACCTCCATCTCGGACATCTCCCGAGACGGCACCGACAACCAGTGCTTCACCTATGACTACCTCGGCCGTCTCACCGAGACGTGGGCCCAGAACACCACCATCTGCGCCGCCAACCCGTCCGCCGCAACCATGGGCGGACCGGCCCCCTACTGGCAGTCCTACACCTACGACCTCAGCGGCAACCGCCTCACCGAGACCCAGCACGACACCACCGGCAACACCAGCAAGGACATCAAGCGCGACTACGACTACCCGCCGGCCGGCAGCCCACGCCCGCACGCGCTGGAACAAGTCGACACCACAGCACCGACCGGCGTGTCACAGGAGACCTACACCTACGACGACGCAGGCAACACCGAAACCCGCACCATCGGAGGTGATCAGCAGACCCTTCTATGGGACACCGAAGGCCACCTCGCACAGGTGACCAAGCCAGATGGCAGCGGCGGCACCAAGACCACCTCTTACGTCTACGACAGCAGCGGAAACCGCCTGCTCACCCGCACCGACACAGACACCACCCTCTACCTCGGCAACACCGAGATCACCCTGGCCAAAAGCAGCACCACGCCCAAGGCCACCCGCTACTACGACCTCGGCGGCGGCAACAAAGCAATCCGCACAAACGACAACAAACTCTCGTTCCTGATCGCCGACAAGAACGCCACCTCCGAAGTCGCCATCAACGCATCCGACCTGACGATGCAACGGCGCCGGTCCACCCCGTTCGGCGCACTGCGAGGGACACCCCCCACGAACTGGCCCGGCCAGAAGGGCTTCGTCGGCGGCACCCAAGACGCCAGCACCGGCCTGACCCACCTCGGCGCCCGCGACTACGACCCCACCACGGGCCGGTTCATCTCGGTCGACCCACTCCTCGACACCGGCGACCCACAGGAACTCAACGCCTACACCTACTCCAAGAACAGCCCTGTCACCTACACCGACCCCACCGGAACCGAAAGCTGCGGCCCCGACAACTTCAGCTGCAGCAGGGACACGATCGACGTCATTAATACCAGTGGCGACAACAAAGAGAAGAAAAGTACGAAGAGTAGCTCCCCGAAACAAACAGTATATGAGCCTGGCGACACGGGAATTGACCTTGCTGGCGTCTATATTCCCAGTCACAAGGAAATGACCGCCATGGGAATCGGCGGCGACTACGATCACCAAGTGCGCGTCTTCGCTAAAGACGCATGCCGGACCAACTCCCTTCCTAGCTCAGGAACGTCTGGAAATTACAGCGCGTTCTGCGGCGTGGCCGGCGAGGCAGGTTGGCTCAAAGAAGAGAACAAACTTGTCACGGCCGCCGTGTTGATAGCCGGTGCCTGCGTTCTCGCGTGGGCTGCGTGCGTCGGCACCGCAAGAGCCATCGCGCTTGGCGCAATAGATGAGGCTGCTGGAGGGTCGATTGCCGTAGGGAGCGTCGGCGTAGCGTCGAGTAAATATCTTTCGCGGATTTTCAAGGGTTCCCCCTGCAGTTTTACGCCGTCGACCCGAGTGCTACTGAAGAATGGCAAAACGAAGGCCATTGGAAAGGTGAAGCCCGGAGACGAGGTGGAGTCGGGCGACCCTGGCACTGGGGAACACCGAGGAGTCCGGAAGGTAGCCGCACGGCTTGTCCATCGCGACGCTGACCTGGTCGACGTCAAGATCCGCACGAGCCATAACCGGACGGAAGTGCTGCACACCACCTACGACCATCCATTCTGGGATGACACTGCCCGCGCATGGACGGTGGCTGGTGAACTCGCTAGCGGCCACGCCGTGGTCACCGCGGATGACCGGCAGGTCCTCGTCGAGAGCGTGAACACCCGCAGCGGCGCCAGGGATATGTACAACCTGACCGTGGCCGACCTGCACACGTACTATGTGCTTGCCGGCAACACGCCGGTTCTGGTGCATAATTCAAACTGCGGCTCTTTTATGCAGATGTACGAGGGAGGCGGTGGAGTTATGGCAGATCTGAACAACGGTGCGTTGACCATGGCGGTGGAGAGTGGAGGATCCGTTTCTGGCGGACGGATGTTCGCCGATGTCATGAATCATTTTGGCCCCGAGAATGTCACGTCATTCCAGGGTAAATGGGTTCCCGCAATGCCGAGCAACCTTGATGCCTTCAATGCAAATCTTAGGGCTGGAATGTCCTATGAGGATGCGGCTGTCAATACCTTCACTGGCCACATGACTGGAAAGTACGGCTTGACTGTTGTGACGGTCGATAGAAGTAAGCTCGTGGGCGAGTTCGGATACTATACCAACGTTGAACCAGTGTTTTCGCGACCTGTAGGGTAGGTGAGTGTCTTGGCTGGTGAAGTCGCGCTGCGAGATCTTGTGGCTGAGGGTGTAACCTTTTTTGAGGTGCTCGAATACCTATCTCGGCGAAGCCATCGGGCTCTCACGCCGCTTGAGTTCCTCAGAGTGTTCCAGGAGGAGCTTGGAATTTCGTTCATCGAATCGCGGAACATGTTGGAGTATTTTGACCCTGACATGAAGCCGATTGTCGATGTGGGGCTCATCAACGAACGCGGACGCCTCCTTTTGCAGAGGTTCAATGCAATTGACTGAGCTTGGCGTTTATCCTCGCTGAGCTCGGTGCTCCTTGATCGATTCTGCGCGTTTGGCTGTCTTGCCGACGTCGTGGTGCCTGGCCCGATGCTTGTTCTTCGAGCCGGCAGGCCGTCCCGGCCCTGGCCGGGACAGTTTCGGTGCGGCGTTCCCAGGGGCGGCGTAGGTCCTCGGTGATGGGGCGGGCGAGACGGAGCTGGGTGTGGGCGGCGATGACGAGCCAGGTCCACAGGTCGGCGGTGTCCGCGTGGCGGATCTTCGGTGCGGTCCAGCCGAGGGTCTGCTTCATCAGCCGGAAGGTGTGCTCCAGGTCGAAGCGGCGCAGGAACGACTGCCACCAGCGGTCGATGTCCGCGGATGTGGCGCTGTCGGCCGAGGACCACAGCCAGACGGGTTTCGGGTCGCGGTCGCCCGGCAGGTGCTCGACCTTCAGTCGGATCAACGTGCCGTGGAGGATGGGCAATTCCTCGTGGGCGTGCTCCAGCCATGGGCCGCGGTGGGTGAGTCTGGGGTGCATTCGGTCCCAGGAGGTTGCCTCGGCGGTGCCGTAGTGGGCGGTTGCGGTGTAGGTGGTGAGGTCGGGTGTGTGCCAGGTGTCAGGCTTGGCAAGGGTGAGGACGCCGCCGTGGCGGCGCGGCCGCCCGCCGCGGGGACCGGAGCGGGCGGGGCCTGCGTCGCGGAGCATGACGCGGTCCGAGCGCAGACGTCCGACCAGCACCGCCGGGAGATCGGCCAGGATGTGGGAGAGGTAGGCGGTGTCGTAGCCGGAGTCCATGACGATCAGGATCTCGGGATCGCCAGGTTGCCAGTGCCCGGCTGTGACCAACCGAACGACCACGTCTCGGAGTTGGCGGGCGGTGACCTGGGTGGCGTCATCCGACCGGCCCAGGCGGACCGCGTCCAGGAGAGCGACCCAGGAGGTGCGGCCCGTTTCCAGGGCGGCGACGAAGGAGTACGGCCAGCCCGGCACGAACTGGTCACTGCTGCGGTCCCCGCGTCCGTAGACGTGGCAGAACAGTCGCTCGTCGCTGGTCGGTGCGTCGGGCCGCAGCCAGTGCGACACATCCACCGCGAGCACGATCCGCCCGTCGGCCGCCCTGGGCACCGGCAGGCCGGCCAGCACGCGGCGCAGCCGCGCAGGCTCCAGCCAGCCCCGGTCCAGAGCGGCGTACAGGGCTCCGTGCCCGCGCCGGTGCTCGGCCGCCAGCGACAGCTCGACCAGCGTCTTCACCGGCCCGTCCGCACACAGCACCGCGTCGGTGAGCTCGAAGAGTGCATCCGCCCGCTTGTAGAGACACTCGTAGAACTCAACCCGAAAGCGGGACAACAGACCCAACGCCTTACTTCCGGGCACATCGACAGGCAGACTCATGCGCAGCGGCCGTTCTCTCGCACTTCGTTACTCGACATCTCGAAGCGTGGAGAACGGCCGCCCCCGCTGTCCCGGGAAGAAGCGCAGGTCAGCAGGACGAGTGACCCTCGATGTTAAACGCCAAGCTCAGTGACAGTTGGTCAGTCCTATGGCGTGCGCGCTGCTGGTTGGCTGGGCCGGCGTGCCTACTGCTGACACGATAGTGGCGTCCTGGCGGGACGCACTGACATGAGATGGCGTTCGAGCAGGTCGGTCACTGTCACGGAAGCGGCACTTCTCGGCAACGGCAACGGCGCCATGGCCTCCGACGGCCAGCGCGTCGGTTGGTATGACCTGGGCGGCCGCCGCCTCGTAGTTCCCAGTTCGATCGGGGTCGGCAGCGCGGACTACCTATTGTGGATCAAGGTTTTGGGTGACTCTGACGGTTCTTGCGGCATTGGGACGGGCATCCCTGCCGGAACCTTCTTGCCCTACCTCGCAGAACGATTGATCGAGGGTTGGTGATCGGGCCCCGGGCGACTGACTGTCAGTCCGCTGTGCTTTGATCAGGTCGACCCGGCGTGGACACGCCACACAAAGGGGGGGGCATGCCCACGCTGTTCTGACCAAACAGGGGGTACAACTTGAGACAGCGAATACTGCTGTCCGTCGGCGCCGCGACTCTATTGCTGCTGGGCAGCCAGATAGGCGTCGCCCAGGGGGCGGACGCGTCGGGAGCGGCTGCGGGCACCTCGCTGACCACGGATGTAGCCGCCGCCGATCCGACTGCTGATGAACCGTCATCGGCATCGGAAGCCACCGACGATGACCCTGAGACGGCGCCCACTGCAGAAGAGTTGGCGCTGGGCGCCGAAGCCACCGCCGAGGAGCCGACGGCGGCCCCGTCGAGCGCCGAGGACGGACAGCGCGTCGGGCTGGCGGCTGGCCAGGAGACCACGTGCGATGACCAGATGAAGTCTGCCGCTGAGACTCCCGGCGGGGAGTACACGGCATGTGCCTCCCTGCTGGAGCCGGCCGACGAGCTCAGCGCCGGAGAACAGGCCGCACTGTCGCGGCGCGAGGCTTCTGCCAACACGTCTGCGGCTGAGAAGGCTGCCCTGGCTGCGATGGAAGCCACGCGGCAGGGTGTCGCAGGAGATGCAGCCCCGGCGGCTGTGTCTGCCGACGAGTCGGACGCTGCGGCCGCAGCAGCCAGGCGCTCGCCGTGGAACGAACCGAAGTGGTGCACCGACGCAGGGGTGGACTCGACGTGGTACATCGAGCGCATGCGCGGCTGCGGCATCTGGCGCGCTGAGGTCTCCGCCGTAGATGTGCGAACAGGCCGCAGGGTCGGTGGAATCAAGTACCTCGTCGTCGGGTACTCCTTCTCCGCCCGGGACTCCAAGACGTGGGCCTACCAGACGAGGCTGATGGAAGTGTCCCGGTGGGGGCAGAAGGTGAATGGCACCAAGGCTTACGGCAGTGCCTCCTGCACCGGCAAGTGCAAGGTCGCGGAAAAGAGCTTCCCGGCCCAGGCGATCAACTCGAGTGCCGAGCCCTACGGACAGTTCTTCATGGACACCACCATCAACACGGCTGCCTCCAAGCAGCGGGGAACGGGCCGGAGTATCGCGACCTGGCGGTTCACTAATCCTCAGTGGATCGCTCCGTCGGATGCCACGAAGCTGGGCACCGTGGACGTCCGGTGTGACAACGCCCTGCCTGGCGCTCCCCGCCAGGTGGGCTGCGTGAACCCCCAGGCTGTGCCGGAGATCAGCTACAGCCTGACGGGGCCGTGGCCGGCGATCGCCGACCACATCAGGGACGCCCAGGCCAGTGGCCTTCCGGGCAAGCACGGTACGAACAAGTACCTGACGCGGCTCACGGACGGCTCCAAGATCAAGCAGAACCGGAACAAGGCTTGCCCGTCGAGCCTGGAGCGCCCGCCGGGCAAGTCCTGCGACGAATTGAAGTTCCCCCCGCGAACTGGACAGCGGGTGTCTACGCTGCCGGGACGAGGTTCTGCCTGAGCAGGGATCGCGTTTCGAGCGGGGTGACGTACCCGTAGTCGGGGTGCCGACGGAGCCGGCTGCGGTTGTACTCGACCTCGACGTAGCGGAAAACGTCGGCCCGGGCGGCCTCGCGGGTCTCCCACACGGTCGTCCCGATCTCCGCTTTCAGGATGGCGAACCAGCTTTCCGCGGCGGCATTATCGTAACAAGAGCCGACGCGTCCCATCGATTGCCTCATGCTCAACTTACTTATTTCCGTGCGGAATTCGTCACTCGTGTACTCGCTGCCGCGATCCGTGTGCATGACGCAACCGCGCTCCAGGCCGCCACGCCCGGCCGCCATCCGCAGGGCAGCGACCGGTAGCTCGGCGCGGTGGTGATCGGCCATCGCCCAGCCGACCACCTCCCGCGTCGCAAGATCGATACAGGTCGCCAGATACAACTTTCCTTCCAGCGTGCCGAGTTCGGTCATGTCGCCGACAAGCCGCATCCCGGGCCGGGGCGCGGTGAAGTCCCGGCCGATCAGGTCGAGCGCGAACACCGCCCGCTTGGCCTGCCGGGTCAGGCCCCGCCGCCGGCGGCGGGTGATCCCGGCGATCCGGTGCTTGCGCATCAGCCGCTCGATCTTCTTGGAGTTCACCACCCGCCCGGCCCGCCGCAGGGCGGCATGGATCCGCGGGGCCCCGTAGGCACCGCGAGATCCGGCGTGGAGTACCCGGATCTCGCCCACCAGCACCTCCTCGGCCCGCTCCCGCACCGTCCGGGCTGGCCGCGACGCCCGATGCGCGTAGTAGGTGGAACGGGGCACTGCCAGCACACGGCACAGAAACGCAACGCTGTGACCTGCAGGATTAGTATCCGATGCCTTCTCCGCATCGATGAAACGACACCGTGCCGCGGTGTCTACCTCATCTTGTCCTGGGCGAAGAAGGCGGTCGCTTTTCCCAGA
>NZ_JBEPBM010000066.1:0-22842 GCF_040299205.1 Streptomyces sp. NPDC000983
GCGATCTGATGCGGTACCTGGCGTTCATCGCGGACCGCGGGGTGGCCGGGGGGGGCGGGCGCGGAGCGGTGTGAGTGCTGACGCGCTGTCTGGGGGGGTGCGCCGCGCCCCACCCCCCATGGGTCTCTCCGCCCGCGGCCGGCACGGGCTCGCGTCAGTCGGTGGGCTCGTCCGGCTCGGGGTCCTCTTGGTTCTGCCGCGGGTCGGCGCCGCGTCCGTCCTGCCGCGGGTCGGCGCCGCGTCCGTTGCGCGGGCCTGAGCCGGCCTCGTCCGTCTGCGGCACCGGCCCGGCCTCCTTGGCGCGGTCCACGGTCAGGGGAAGCGCGAGCGGATCGTCGCTCGGGTCCGCGGTGGCCAGCTGGTCCTGACGGTCCCGCGGGAGCGGCTTGTCGGTGTCCGCGCCGGTGTACCGCTGGTCGTGCTCGTCTCGCCTGGTCATCCTCGGGCCGCCTTTCCTGTCGAGTGGCGCGCGGGGTCGATGTCCGCCATGACGTAGCCGCTGCGGGGCCGGGTGGGTACGCGGTGGAGCGGGATGGACAGGTCCTGGTCGGGGACCGAGTGGGGCAGCCGCGCGAGCCTGGGTGTGAGGGCCGCCAGGAGGGCGACGGTGATGTCCTCACCGGGGCAGCGGTGTCCGGTCGCCGGGTCGCCGCCGCCCTGCGGGATCATCGCGTCCGGCGCGGTCCGTGCGGCCGGCCCGGTGAAGCGGGCGGGGTCGAAGAGGTAGGGATCGGCCCAGAGCGCCGGGTCGTGGTTGTGGCCGTACAGATCGAAGAGGACCAAAGTGCCCTCGGGGACGGGGACCTCGTCCCAGTGGGTGTCGGTGGCCGCGAGTCCGGCGGTGAAGGGGGCGAAGGGGTAGAAGCGGCGTACCTCCTGGGCGAAGGCCGTTGAGTACGCCTCCTCCTCGGCCAGGGGGCCACGGTGGTGGGGCCAGCGGTGCAGGGCGTGTGCGGCGAAGGTGACGAACCAGGTGACGGCGACCGTGGGGCGTATGACGTTCAGCAGTTCCACGGCCGCGGTGCGGGTGTCCAACTGCTCGCCGTCGGCATCGCGATGGGCCGCGACGGCCTGGAGGACGGTGGCCTGGCCGGAGGGAACGCCCGCGGTGCGGATCTCCTCGATCAGGGGGGCGAGGCGCTCCTCCTGGCGCCTGCGGGCCTTGAGGGCGCGCAGGTGGCGAGGGCCGACGGCGGCGAAGCCGTCCACCATGGCCACCAGGTCGCGGGCGGTGTCCGCTTCCTCGTGATCGGCCAGTGGGATGCCGCCCCAGTCGTGGACGGCCCGGGTCAGGACGCGGGCTGCCTCGTCGAAGAGGACGGCGCGTTCCTGCCCTGCCCACCGGCTCTCGGCCCGGTCCCAGGCGCCCTGGGCGCGCTCGGTGAGGTCCTTGATCCGTTCCGGGTCCTTGAGCAGTGCCAGGAAGAGGGCCTTGCGTTCCCGGTGAGCACCGCCGTCGAGGGTGTGCACGGCGCCCCGGCCGAACAGGGTGTCCAGTACGGGGCCGGGGAGTGCTCCCTCGCGGCGGACGTTGTGTTCGTCGTAGAAGAAGGGCACCGCTCGCGGTCCGTGCAGGGCCACGGCGCGTCGTCCCAGGACCCGTACGGGGACGGCCTCGGCCTCTCCCGCACGCCGCCGCAGATCGGGGAGCCATCCGTAGCCCTTCACCAGGAGGGCCACGGTGGAGTCCACGAGGGGAGCGTGTGCGGGTGGGGTGTGCGCTGTACTCGTCATGGGCCCTCGGGTTCCACATCCCCGGGATCCCACACGCGTCGTCGCGACACCCCCGGACGGGTTACCGCGCGCCGCCCCGGCCGCCGCCCGTGCTCCGGTCACGGGGTCGGCGGGGCTGTTCCTCGGGCCGGGGCGGCGGCGGCCGGCGACGGCGCTTGCGGATCCCCAGCTGCACCATGCCTATCAGCAGCGCGACGAGGACGATCCCGATCAGCAGCGGGATCACGCCGGTCACACCGCTCGCGGCCGTCATGAGGGACATCTCGGATGTGGTCATGGCCCGCGAGTACCCGGATGCCGCGTCCCTATCACCGAGGCGGCGCCAGGGCGGGGCCCGACGGCGAGCGATACGCACGAACGGGCCCCCGCGAGAAGCGCGGGGGCCCGAGGACAGGCGTCACCTTCACACGTGCTGCGGCCAGTAGTGCGTGGAGACCTGCTCGCGGTAGTCCTGGCTGTCGTAGTGGCTCTCGCGGTGGAACTCCGGCGCTTCCTTGACCTGTTCCTTGGTGAGGCTGAGGTAGACCTTCTCTTCCTCGATGTCGATCTGGGTGACGGCACGGGCCGGGATGAGGACCTCCTTGCCGAAGATCCACGGGCCGGTGTCGACCACAAGACAGGCGGCACCCACCTCACTGTTGTGCTTGTCGACCTTGCCGATGTCTCCACCCACGGCCTCGACCTTGAACCCGGTCAGATCGGCGCCGCCGTATCCGGCGGAGGGCTGGTAGTCCCAGGAGTTCTCACGCATGGCACGCATTCCTTTCTCACGGGGTTTTGGTGACGACTCCACAGGGCGCTCGGCCCGCGCGTGCCGTCACTCCAGCGACTCCCCCTCTCCCACCGATCTACGCATCCCGTCTCGGCCAGAGGCTCCCGCCGCGCACGATCCGCGACGGCCGGCTCCCGGAGTCGAACCGGGCCACACGGGTACCCGAGGGCTCCGGAAGCACCCGAGAGGAGTGGACGCACATGAAGATCGCCCTTCTGGTCGCCCCCGAGGGCGTGGAGCAGGTGGAGCTGACCGACCCGTGGAAGGCCGTCCAGGCCGCGGGGGACGTTCCGTCGCTGGTCTCCACCGAACAAGGAAGCGTCCAGGCGTTCCATCACCTGGACCGAGCGGACACGTTCCCGGTCGACGCCGTGGCGGGCGAGACGGACGTGGCGGAGTACGGGGCGCTGATCCTGCCCGGCGGGGTCGCCAACCCGGACGCCCTGCGGATGGACGAGCGGGCCGTAGCGTTCGTACGGTCGTTCTTCGACGCGGGCAAGCCGGTCGCCGCGATCTGTCACGCGCCGTGGACGCTGATCGAGGCGGACGTCCTTCAGGGGCGGACGCTGACGTCCTGGCCCAGCCTGCGCACCGACATCCGCAACGCGGGCGGCACCTGGGTCGACGAGCCCGTGCACATCTGCCGCGCCGGCCGGAGTGTCCTGATCACCAGCCGTAAGCCGGACGACCTCGGCGACTTCACCACCGCCTTCACCAAGGAGTTCGCCATGGCGGCGATCTGACACCGCTCGCCCTGCTTCTCGTTCGCGGTCCGCGCGCACGAGTGAGCCCGATACCCGCCGCGTCACGGAGAGGAGTTGCCGGTGATGAACGGCCAGGAGAGCGGCCCGAGGATCGTGGTGACCGGTGCGACCGGGAACGTGGGCAGCAGTGTGGTACGGCTGCTGAACGAGGACCCGGGCGCCGGGCAGGTGGAAGGCTGGGCCCGCCGCGCACCCGAGCGGTCGGACACCGGCACGGTGTGGCGGCAGGTGGACCTGAGCATCGAGCGCGACGACCTCGCGGCTCTCCTCGCGGGCGTCGACGTCGTCGTGCATCTGGCCTGGCGGTTCCATCCCGCCCGGGATCCGGCGGTCACCTGGCGGAGCAACGTCCTCGGCAGTGCGCGGCTCTTCGAGGCCGTCGCGGAGGCCGGGGTGCCCTCGCTGGTGTACGCCTCCTCGGTGGGCGCCTACTCGCCGGGGCCGAAGGACCGGGAGGTCGACGAGTCCTGGCCGACGCACGGCTGGCCGGCGGCGTCGTACACGCGGGAGAAGGCGTATCTGGAACGCGTCCTGGACGCTTTCGAACAGCGCCATCCGCAGGTCCGCGTGGTGCGGATGCGCCCGGGGTTCTGCTTCAAGAGGGAGTCGGCGAGCGAGCAGCGCCGTATCTTCGCGGGGCGCCTTCTCCCGGGGAATCTGGTCCGCCCGGACCTGCTACCGGTGGTCCCGGATCTGCCGGGGCTGCGTGTGCAGGCACTCCACACCGACGACGCCGCCGATGCGTACCGGCTGGCAGCCCTGGGCGAGGCGCGGGGCCCGTTCAACGTCGCCGCCGATCCGCCCATCGACGCCGGTGTGCTCGCCGAGCTGTTCGACGCCCGCCCGGTGCCGGTTCCGGCTTCCGTGGCCCGGGCGGGCCTGGCAGCGGCCTGGGCCGCCCGCCTGGTACCGGCGCCGCCTCAACTCCTCGACGCCGTACTGCGGCTGCCGCTGATGGACACCACCCGCGCCCGCACCGAGCTGGCCTGGACGCCTCGGCACACCGCGACCGGCGCCCTGCGAGAACTCCTCGACGGCATGCGGGCCGGCGCCGGCGCCGCGACCCGCCCCCTCGCCGGACGCGTCGCCGGATGACCGTCCGCAACGCACGCACGGCCGGCCGGAGCGCAGCCGTATCCGCCTACGGCTCACCCGGTTGCGCCCGCTGCACGCCACCCGCTCCATGAGACCGGGACACCCCGAACATCGCGTCACCTCCACAGAAGGGAAGTCACTCATGCCTCGCGGATCCAGCCCCAAGCGGGAACGCCAGTACGAACACATCAAGGACTCCGCCGAAGAGCGCGGCGAGTCCACGAAGCGGGCCAAGGAGATCGCCGCCCGTACGGTCAACAAGGAACGGGCCCGCTCGGGTGAGTCGGAGACGGCGAGCCGTACCTCCCTCAAGGACCCCAAGTCGGCCTCGCAGCGCGGCGGTGAGCGTTCCCACAGCGGCGCGCAGGGGCCCACCAGGGACCAGCTCTACGAGGAGGCGAAGAAGAAGAACGTCCACGGCCGCTCCAACATGACCAAGCAGCAGCTCAAGAACGCCCTCGGCCGCTGAGCCGACCGCTCGGCGCAGGGCCACGCCCCGGGTCAGCGCAGGTCACGACCCGCTCAGCGCAGGGCCACGACCCGGACCGTCTCCAGGTCCGGGTCGGCTGCGTCGGGGGCCAGCATCCCGGCCGCGACGCCTGTGTGCAGGTACTCCAGCACCGGCCTGTTGAGGCGTTCACCCGGCAGAGCCGCGGGGATGCCGGGCGGGTAGGGAGTGAGCATCTCGGCGGCGACACGGCCCGCCGCCCGGTCCCAGGGCATGTCCTCGACGGGGCCGAAAATAGGCGTCGCGGGGCAACATCACCTGCTCCAGGCGCAGTTCACCCGGGTCCGGAACACCCACCACCGGACCCGGCCCGAACTGCCCGGCGTGGGCGGCGAGATCGGCCAGGGCGCCGACCAGCGCGTCGACGGTGGCGCGGCTGTCCGCATGGGTGAGCTGCGCGGCGACGCGCCGGTGGTCCGCGATGTGCACGTTGGCCTGGTGCCGTTCGCGCAGCCAGTCGGCCGCCCGGTAGCCGGTGATGCCCAGGCGGGTGAGGTCGACGGTGATCTGCAGCGGGTCCATGTCCACCGCCAGACCCGGACCGCAGAAGTCCGCCCGGCTCTCCACGCGCAGTCCGGTGATCCGGTCGATGCGCTCACGGGTGTGCGCGACGAGTTCGAGGGTGCGGTCGTACAACTCCGCCCCGTGCTCCACCATCTGGCGGCGCCAGCCGTCCAGGGCGGCGTACAGGAGCACCGAGGGGCTGGTGGTGCCAAGGAGGTCCTCACGGCTCTTGAGGACCCGTGGGTCGATCCGGTCGTGCTGGAGATGGAACACGGACCCTGTTCCAGGCTTGCGCCCATCTTGTGGACGGAGGTGACGCAGATGTCGGCGCCGGCGTCCATGGCCCAGGTGGGCAGGTCGTCGTGGAAGGGCAGGTGGGCTCCCCACGCCTCGTCGACGATCAGCGGCACGTCGGCCTCGTGGCAGACGGCCGCGATCCGCGCAAGATCAGCGCAGGTGCCGTACGGAGTGGGCGTCGTGACCAGGACACCGCGCGTCGGGAGTGCGCTCCAGCGCGGCGGCGACAGCTTGTGGGCCGGGCGGGTGCGCGAGATGGCGTTCCGGGTCCCAGTTCGGGTCGACCCACACCGGCTCGATGCCCGCCAGCACCAGGCCGGCGACGACCGACTTGTGCGCGTCCCGGCCCACGACCAGTCGCTCGTGCGGGCCGGCGACCGCGAGCATCGCCGACTTCACCGACAGGGAGCTGCCGGCGGTGGCGAAGAAGGTGTGCTGGGCTCCGACGGCGTCCGCCATCAACTCCTCGGCCCGCTCCAGCACTCGGTGACCGCCGGTTCGGTCGTCCAGCCCGGAGAACGCCAGCACGTCGGAGGCGAACACGGCCTCGCCCAGGGCATCCCGCACCCGCGGATCAGCACCCCGGCCCTGTTTGTGACCCGGTGGGGTGAACGGGAGCTGCCCCGAGGCGTGAAACGCGGCCAGTGCTTCCAACACCGGTGCCTGCGAGTGGTCGACGCCCGTACCCGTCCCTCTTCCGTCGTCCGGGGCCACCGGACGGACTGCCCGGAGAGCCGATCTCCCTGTACCGCCCACGGCACGCGTCGGAGCGGACCCGTGGGCGTCGCTCGATCCGGCCCCCGAGTACCCGCCGGAACCTCGGTCAAGCCGCGCGGAGCCCCCGAGACGGCCACACCGAGCGGCAGCGCGGACCCGGGGCGGCCCCGCGGCGCGCAAGACCTGCAACAGGAGTCCCCCCTCACACCCCAGAACCATCCGTACGTGTGGACGAAGAGAGAGACGGGCACCCGGGGAACCCCACGGGCAGCCCCCGGCTCCCCCGGGCCCGCGCCCGAGAGGAAGGACCCCACACCGTGACCGTTCCCACCGCACTCGCGGTACCGCTCGCCGTGCCGGTACTGACCTGGCCGGGTGTCTACGCCCCCCAGGACGACACCCGGCTCCTGGCCGCGGCCCTGGACCGGGAGGACATTCCTCCTGACGCCACGGCGCTGGACCTGTGCACCGGCAGCGGAGCCCTCGCACTCGCGGTCGCCCGTCGCGCGGCGTCGGTGACCGCCGTCGACATCTCCCGCAGAGCGGTGTGGAACGCGCGCCTCAACGCCCTGCTCGCCCGGCGCCGCGTCAAGGTGCGCCGAGGCGACCTGACCCGGGCGCTGCCTCCGGACGGACGCTTCGACCTCGTCGTCAGCAACCCGCCCTACGTCCCGGCACCGGCCGGCACTGTCGCCGAGGGCGCGGCCCGGGCCTGGGACGCCGGAGCGGACGGCCGGGAACTGCTCGACCGGATCTGCGACGGCGTACCCCACGTACTGAAGCCAGGTGGACTGATGCTGATGGTGCACTCCGCTCTGTGCGGTGTGCAGCAGACCCTCCACCAGCTCACCACCGCCGGACTGCGGGCCGAGGTCAGCGACCGCGCCCGCGTCCCCTTCGGCCCCGTTCTGCGCCACCGGCGTAACTGGCTGTGCTCGCGGGGTCTGCTGGCTCCGTGGGACGAGAGCGAGGAACTGGTGATCATCCGTGCCCGACGCTCCTGAACCCGAGCCCCGCCGCGTCCGCAGCGAGCGCGGCGGCCCCGTGCTGGTCGACGGCCCCGTGGAGGTCGTGCTGGACGACGGCACCGCCGTCGTCTCGCACCGCCCGGTGGTCGCCGTGTGCAGCTGCCGCCGGAGCCGTATCTATCCCTGGTGCGACACCAGCCACCGCCGTAAGCCCCGCCGCCGCACCGCCGACCGCTCCCAGGAGGCACCGTGACCGCTCCGCCCCTCTGCGCCGCTCCCCCGCTGCCGAAGGCCCGCGGCGAGGTCTCGGCCGCCGTCCTCGACCGCCTGACCGCACACCCCCGCACGCGGACCGGCCCGATGACCGTCCCCGTCCCGGAGGACCCGTACGGGGACGACCTCCAGCTCTCGCTGTACCTGCTGTACGAGCTGCACTACCGGGGGTTCGAGGGCGTCGACGACCGGCTCGAATGGGATCCCGATCTGCTGCGCCTGCGAGCCGCGCTGGAGGAACGCTTCCTGGCCGCCCTGCGCGACGGGGTCCCCCGGGGCGGCGGAGCCGAGGAGGAACTGGCCGCGCTGATGGACGCGCCTCCCGACGGCAAGGGAAGCGTCAGCCATCACCTGCTGCGCCAGGGGGAGCTGTGGCAGCTCCGGGAGTACGCCGCCCTGCGCTCCCTGTACCACCTGAAGGAGGCGGACCCCCATCTGTGGGTGGTGCCCCGGCTGCGGGGACGCGCGAAGGCCGGCATGGTCTCGGTCGAGTACGACGAGTTCGGCGCCGGCCGGGCCGAGGAGATCCACGCCCGGCTCTACGCCGATCTCCTGGACGACCTTCGGCTGACCAGCGCGTACGGCGCCTATCTGGACGCGGCGCCGGCCGAGATGCTGGCGATCGTGACCATGATGTCCCTCTTCGGTCTGCACCGCTCCCGGCGCGGGGCCCTGGTCGGTCACTTCGCCGCGGTCGAGGTCACCTCCTCCCCCGCCTCGGCCCGCATGGCCGACGCCCTGCGCCGGTGCGGAGCGGGTGAGGCCGCCCAGCGCTTCTACGACGAACACGTCGAGGCGGACGCCGTCCACGAGCAGCTCGTACGCCATGAGGTCGTCGCTGGGCTGTTGGCGGACGAGCCTCAGCTGGAGGGCGACGTGGTTTTCGGAATCCGGGCCACCGGCCTGCTGGAGGGGCGCCTGGCCGATCTGCTCCTCGCCTCGTGGCAGGCAGGACACGGTGTCCTGCGTACCTCGTGATCAGGCACCAGGTGCTCGGTCCGGGGGCGCTTCCGGGATCTGAGTGGGGCCGTGCCGGTCGAGAGCGGACTCCAGTTCGGTTCCGATGTCCGGTGGGATCTCCCCGGTGCGGCCCCAGACCAGGATCATCTCGGCCACGTTCCGGAGCTTGATGTTGGTGTGCTGGGAGATCTCCTTGAGCACCTCCCAGCCCTGGTCGGGGGAGACCCTGCCGAGGGCGACCATCATGCCGATGGCCTGGTCGACCACCGCGTGGGAGGCGACAGCCTCCTTCAGCTGGTCGACCTGCTCCTCCAGCTCGAAAATGCGGCGGCTGTCGCCGTCCGGCTCCTCGGACTTGCCCGGTCCCGATGTCACGGGACCATCCTCCCCAATGAGCGCGCCCGGCACCACCGAAGATCACGCCACACCCGCGGGAGGGTGCGCGGACCTCTCGGGTCAGGCGTCGGGGTGCCATTCGGCCATCAGGATGGTCGCGTCGTCGACGAGTTTGTGTTCCTGGTGGCGCATGAGCTGTTGCAGGAGGCGGCGCAGCGCCTCCGGTGCGGGTTCACCGGCGGCCACCGCGCGGATGACGGTGTCGGCCAGCCGCTGTTCACCGAAGAGGTCGCCCTGGGGCGAGCGGGCCTCGGTGACGCCGTCGCTGTACAGCAGGAGGCGGTCGCCGGGTTCGAGGCGCGCGCGGTGGATCGTGGGCGGGGTGTGGCTGTGGAAGTTCCAGCCCAGAGGGAGGTCGGCCTCGCGTTCGAGGATGTTCAGGATCTGCCCGCCGCGGACGAGCAGGGGCGGGGGATGCGCGCAGTTGACCCAGGTCAGGGTGCCGTCGCGGACGTCCAGCTCGGCGATGATCGCGGTCATGAGCCGGTCGGAGAACCATGTGTCGAGGATCTGGTCGATCTCGATGACGATATCGGTGAGCCGCCCGCCGGAGCGGCGGGTGGCCCGGCAGGCAGCGAGCCCGGCCGCGCTGGCTCCGCCGGAGGCGAGGTCGTGGCCCATGGCGTCCAGGAGCGTCAGATGCAGGCCGCTGTCGGTGAAGCAGTGGTCGAAGGCGTCGCCGCCGGCGTTGTAGGCCGGCTCCAGGACCGCGGTCGAGGTGGCCTCGGCGGTGCCGATGGTGCGTGGCGGGAGGAACGCCCACAGCAGCTCGGCCTGGACGGTCATGGGCTGGCGGCGTTCGGCCACGACGAGCAGCTCGCTGTGGGACGACTTCGACACGAGCAGCAGCGCGGTCACTCCCGCCAGGGTCTCGCAGTCGGCGACCGGCAGGGCCGATCCCTCGGCCCGGAGCACGCCCAGCCGCTCCACGCCGTCGACCAGGGGAATCCAGGCGGTGGTGCCGTCCTGCGTCAGATGGGTGCGCTCCATGCGGTAGGCCAGCCCGGCCGACGAGGAGTCCACGTCCAGTTCGGGCTCCGCGGACGGGACGGGCTGCGGAAGGGCGAGAAGCCGCGTCTGCTGCACGTCCGCGACGTACACGCCGGTGGCCGTCAGACCCATCGTCCGGCCGACCTCGAAGACCAGACCCGCCAGGTCCCGTCCCGAGATCAGCTGCGAGCGTGCCACAAGGTCCGCCACAAAGCCGCAGCTCGACTCCATGGGACGACCCTCCCTTCGCAGTGGGGCGGAGATTCCGGCCCGCGCGCGGCGCACACGGCCCGGGTCCCCACCCGAGTGCCCACAATCGCGCGCGGCCGAGCGAGGGCCGAGGGCACGGCCTTCTCCTGTCGGCCACCGGCCGCGCGTCGGCCTGGCCGGGACGGCGCCGTCAGGGGCGCAGCAGAGTCTTGATCATGCCGTCCTGCTTGTTCTGGAAGGTCGCGTAGGCCTGCGGTGCCTCCTCCAGCGGCAGGTGATGGGTGGCGAACTTGTCCACACCGAGCACGTCGTCGTCGGTCAGCAGCGGCATGATCTCGGGGACCCAGTTCAGCACGTTCGCCTGCCCCATACGGAACTGCAGCTGCTTGTCGAACATGCGCAGCAGCGGCAGCGGATCGACGGCCCCTCCGTAGACACCGGAGACCGAGACGGTGCCGCCGCGCCGTACGAGGTCGATCGCCCCGTACACGGCGCCGAGCCGGTCCACACCGGCCTTCTCCATCAAGGGCTGCGCCAGGGTGTCCGGGAGCAGTCCGGTCGCCCACTGGGCGGCCTTGGCCACCGGGTTGCCGTGCGCTTCCATGCCCACCGCGTCGATCACCGCGTCCGTGCCGCGACCGTCGGTCAGCTCCCGTACGGCCTCCCCCAGGTCCTTCTCGTGGCGGCGCAGGTCCAGACAGGTCACCCCGTGCGCGGAGGCGCGGTCGAGGCGCTCGTCCACGAGGTCGACGCCGATGACCAGCTCCGCTCCCCGGTGCTGGGCGATACGCGTGGCCATGTCACCGATCGGACCGAGGCCGAGCACGGTCAGCGATCCGCCGGCCGGGACCGCCGCGTACTCGACCGCCTGCCACGCGGTCGGCAGGACGTCGGAGAGGTAGACGAAACGGTCGTCGGGCGGGCCGTCGGGCACCTTGACCGGCATGGTGTTGCCGAACGGCACCCGCAGATACTCGGCCTGCCCGCCGGGCACCTGCCCGTAGAGCTTGGTGTAGCCGAAGAGGGCCGCGCCGGAGCCGTACTCGCGCACCTGCGTCGTCTCGCACTGGGACTGAAGCCCCTGTGCGCACATGAAGCAGGTGCCGCAGCAGATGTTGAACGGGATGACCACCCGGTCCCCGCTCGCGAGTTCCCGCACCTCGGGGCCGGTCTCCTCGACGACGCCCATGGGCTCGTGGCCCAGGATGTCGCCCGGAGTCAGGAACGGTCCCAGGGTCTCGTACAGGTGCAGGTCCGAACCGCAGATGCCGGTGGAGGTGATCCGCACGATCACGTCGTCCGGCTTCTCGATCACGGGGTCCGGGACCGTCTCCACCTCCACCTTTCGCCGCCCCTGCCAGGTCAGAGCGCGCATACCGCCCGCCTCCTCGGTAGTTCATGGGCCTTCGGAACTCACCGGGTATCCGCGACGGGCGCCACCGAACCGTGGCCGGCTCCCCCCGTCGGTGCGGGCGCCGCGAACGCTCCGTCCGCGCGTGTCGTCCATGCGAGGAGGGGTACCGGGAGAGGACATTTCGACGGACTCACGCCACGGAGGACTCCATGGCACTGCGCGTGCTGCCCCCTCAGACCCTGCGGCGCTCCCCCGGCCGGCCCGTTCCGCCGCGCACGACCGAGGCGGCGGGCGCGAACCGCGACGGGAGCGGACGATGAGCCACGGGCGGAGCGCGGCACGCACTCCCGGACTCCATGTGGCGGCGGAGCCGCCGGCGGGCGAACGGCAGCCGGTCGACCGCAGCCAGGCGATCCTCGAGGCCACCAAGCAGGTGGCCGCCATCCTCAAGCGGGACAACCATCTGTTCGCCCTGGCCGGCAGCGTCGCGGTCTACGCCCACGGCGGCAGCGGCGAACTCCGTCACGACGTCGACTTCTGCGTGCTGCCCGAGGACACGGAGGCCGTGACCGAGTCACTGCGCGCGGCCGGGCTCACGGTGCGGGTGCCCCCGGAGGACTGGCTGCTCAAGACCGTCTGCCTCGATCAGGACGTCGACGTCATCTTCGCCCTCGGCGGGAACCCGGTCACGGCGGAGCTGCTGGAGCGGGCCGAGCAACTCCCGGTGGATTCCGTGCACATGCCGGTCATGCGGGCGACCGACCTGGTGGTGAGTCTGTGCGGTGCGTTCTCCGAGCACCACTGCGACTTCGGGGCGGCGCTGACGGTGGCCCGGGCCCTGCGCGAGAAGGTGGACTGGTCGGAGGTACGCCGACGCTGCGGCGACGAGCCGATGCCGGGAGCCTTTCTCCACCTCCTGGAACGGCTGGAGGTCATCGAAGCGGAAGGGGAACGGCCGTGAACCTCGAATACCGGGTGGCCCATGTGGCCGAGCACCTGGCCCAGGGGCCGTGCGGCGAACTCGGAGTACGGGCCGAGATCCGCGGCGACGCCGTACTGTTGACCGGCGTCGTCCCCTCCCCCGAATGCTGCGAGAACATCCGCGAAGTCGCCACGGAGGAGCTGTCCGGTGTGACGGTGCGCTTCGACCTCGTCGTCGCGGAGTGCGATCCGCCCGGCCGTTCGGAGGCACTGCCGTGACCCGGGTGGCGGCCGTCGGCGACATCCACATGGGGCCCGACAGCCAGGGCACCCTGCGCCCGGCCTTCGAAACGCTGCCCGACCGCGCCGACGTGCTGCTGCTGGCGGGCGACCTCACCCGGCACGGCACACCCGAGGAGGCGAGGGTCGTCGCCCGTGAGATCAAGGACCTGGGGGTCCCGGTCGTCGCCGTCCTCGGCAACCACGACCACCAGGGCGACCGCCCCGACGAGGTCACGGCCGTCCTGCGGGAGGGCGGAGCGCATGTGCTGGAGGGCGAGGCGGTCGTCGTGTCGGCCTCGGGTTCGCGGATCGGAGTGGCCGGGACCAAGGGCTTCGGCGGCGGCTTCGTGGGCCGGTGCGCCGGTGAGTTCGGCGAACCCGTCATGAAGGAGTTCGTGCGCTACTCGCGCCACCTGGCGGACGGACTGCGTACGGCGCTCGAAGAACTGCGCGAGCAGGAGTGCGACGTACGGATCGCCCTGACCCACTTCGCGCCCGTGCCGGACACCCTCGCCGGTGAACACCCGGAGATCTTCCCCTTCCTCGGCAGCTATCTGCTCGCCGAGGCTATCGACACGGCGGGCGCGGACCTCGCCGTCCACGGACACGCCCATGCGGGCACCGAACACGGCATGACGGCAGGGGGAGTTCGGGTGCGCAACGTCGCCCAGCCTGTCATCTCGGCGGCGTTCCACATCTACGACCTCGGCCCGGAGGGGACGGGCCGCGGCGGGGCGAACGGCCGCCCCCAATAGGCGTGTTCAGCACACTGACACGCGGACCGCCGCGCTCATGACCGGGCGCTTCGCACCGCACGCACGAAGGGGCCAGGACGCCCGCCTGCGCCCTGGCCCGTGGCCTCGACCCCGTCGTCCTCCGGTCCTCGCCCCGTCAGTCCTCGCCCCGTACGACGTTCCAGTCGGCGTCCTGCCTCAACTGCCCGGCGTCGCCGTCGAGCCTGGCGCGCACACAGGTACGGACAGGCTCGCCGCGCAGTCGGCGGGCCCTGGCCCATCCGGTCTCCGGGCTGCGGCGGTCAACGCGCATCGTGGTGATCTCGGCGGTCACAACAGCTCAACTTCCTTCTCAATCCGGCCTGTTCGAGGCCCGGTTCGTCTTCTGAAACCTTGGCTATGGGATGTCTCTGTGTGTGCTCCCACCGAGTCTCCGTGAGCGGCGATGTGAAACATCGGGGACGCCCGGATCAGTTCTCCCGGTCCGACGCGGGCCATACGTAGGGCAGGTCGTCGGGCACGCCCGGAAACAGCTCGCCGTAATGCTCCGCGTCCTTGCGGAGCAGTGCCGAACGATGGCTCTCGTGGAACGCCTCGTCGCCCAGCCAGGGCGGCAGTTCCCCGGCGACGGCCAGGTCCTCCTGGTCGCGGACCGGCATGCCGGGGCGGTGCGTGGCAAGGCCGGAGACCAGCGAGGCGGCGCAGCCGTCCTGGTGGCCCTGCTCGCGCCAGACACGGCACACCTCCAGTCCGTACCGCACGAGCGCCTCCTCGTACCCCGCCCACATCCGTACGGTCGGGTGTCGGCGCCATCCGTAGCCGGGGACGGTCAGACCGCGCAGGACCTGCAGTGCCTCCACCCGCTGTTTGCCCAGTCGTCGCCGGTCCAGGAGCAGGGCCGCCCGGCGGAAGTCGGGGCTGGACAGGAAGGTCTGCATCGGCCGTCGCTCACTTCTTGCGCAGTGCGGACGCCTTGTGGACGGCGGTCCTGCCGCTGGTGGTACTGCGCACCTCGTACTGAGGGTCGTCGGGCGAGGCGTCCACGGTGCGGCCGGCCGCCTCGGTGCGCCGGGTGATCTTCCGTTCGACCGTGCCCTCCGCCCTGTGGCCGTGGCTGCTCCAGGTGACCTCGTCGCCCCGGGTGAAGTTCTTCTGCCCGGCCTTCTTCTCAGTCATCGCGGTTTCTTCGGTCGGTGGGCCGCTCGGAGGCGTCCCGGGGCTCGGGGGACGTCGGGCGCGCGGTGTGGTCGGGGTGGCCGTGCGTGCGCCGCCGTTCCTTCATCTCCGCCTCGTAGAGGTGGTCGCGGCCCTGGGCGAGTTCGTCCACCGCGCGCCGTTCGAGTGCGCGGAAGGGCCCGTAGTAGGTGGCGTCGTAGGCCTCGACGATCTGGAACGTCCAGTGGCCGGGGATGACATTGCGTCCGAGGATCTGGGAGCGGACCTCCTCGGCCCACTGCGGATGGCCGGCCTCTTGCAGCAGGCCCACCGCCCGGTCCAGTTGCAGGTCGGCGCTGCCGGTCAGCTGATGGAAGTCGTACAGCCGGCCTCTGGCGCGTTCGGTCGTCTCCAGGGCCTTGGACAGGGCGCCGAGGGCCTCGACGGTGGCGTCGTCGACGCCCGGCGGCCGCTGATGGTCGGGGCCGGGGCCGGTCTCCGGGTCGTCATGGTGTTCGTGCACGCTCGCTCCTTGCCCGACAGGGACCTCGGCGCCGTGGCCGGGGTCAGCTTCTGCTTCCGGTGCGGTCGCGGTGGGTCAGCAGCCGCTGGGCGCGGGTCAGTCCCGGCGGCCGGCCCCGGTGCAGGGCGGCCCGCGCGGCGTTTGCGCCGGGGGCGCCGTGGACTCCCCCGCCGGGATGTGCGCCGGCGGAGGCCAGGAAGAGTCCCGGTACGCAGGTCTCCGGACGGCCGGTACCCACGATGGGACGGAAGAACAACTGCTGGTGCAGGGCCGCCGTGCCGCCGTTGAGGGCACCGCCGTGCAGATTGGCGTCCAGGGCCTGCAAGGTGGGCGGCGCCAGCACGCGGCGGGCCCGGATCAGCGAGCGGAAGCCCGGCGCGAAGCGCTCCACCTGCTGTTCGACCCGGTCGGCCATGCGTTCCTGGTCCGCGGTGTCCCAGCGGCCGGTGATGCCCTCGTCCGCAGCGTCGCCGTCGATCTCCTGGGGGACGTGGGTGTACGCCCACGCCGATTCCGTCCCGGACGGGGAACGGGTGGGGTCGGCCGTGGTCATCTGCCCGAAGAGCAGGAACGGTCGGTCCGGGACCTGGCGTGTCGCGATCTGCGCGGCGAACCGGGTGAGTTCGTCGACGCCGTCGGCCAGGTGCACGGTTCCCGCCCGGGACGCCTGCTCGGCCGCCCAGGGCACCGGTCCGTCGAGGGCCCAGTCCACCTTGAAGGTGGCGAAGTCCCACTCGAACCTGCGCAGATCCGCCCGGAGCCGCGCGGGCAGGTGCTCGTCGTCCAGGAGGCGGTCGTAGAGGGCGGGCACCGACACGTCCGCCAGCACCGCCCGCCGTGCCGTGATCTCGTCGCCCGCCGCCGTGCGCACCGCGACCGCCCGGCCGCCGCGCACCAGGATGCGGTCGACGCGCCGCCCGCAGCGGATCCGGCCGCCCCGGGCCTCCAGGCGGCTGGTCAGGGCCGCGGTCAGGGCGCCCGAGCCGCCGACGGGGGCCGGGAATCCGTAGGTCTGCCCCAGCATGGCCATCAGCCATCCGAAGCCTCCGCTGCCCGCTGCCTCGGGGGCGAGGTCGGCGTGCAGGGCGTTCCCCGCGAGCAGCAGCCTGCCGCCCTCCCCGCGGAACTCCTCCCGCCCCATGCGCCGCACCGGCAGGATCATCGTGCGGGCCATCCGCAGCCCGCCCGCGGCACGCAGCCGCAGTGCCAGCCGCGCCGTCGCCCGCAGCGGCGGGAAGGGCGTGAACAGGGCGTGCACGAGGTCCGTACGCAGGAGCTCCCACACCTGGTGCAGCTGTCGCCAGGCGTCCCCGTCGCCCGGCGCGAAGGCGTCCAGGGACGCGGCGGTGGCGGCGATGTCGCGGTCCAGGACGGCGCAGCGGCCGTCGGTGAGGGGGTGGGCGAGCACCTCGGGCGCGTGGCTCCACCGCAGACCGTGTTCGTCCAGACGCAGTCCGGCCAGGACCGGGGACGCGGCGGCGAGCGGATAGAAGGAGCTGAAGAGGTCGCTGACGAACCCGGGATCGACGCCTTGATCGTGGCGCACCGCTCCACCGGGCTCCGCCTGTTCCTCCAGCACCTCCACGCTCCATCCGGCGTCGGCGAGGAGGTTGGCGGCCACCAGACCGTTGGGGCCCGCCCCTATCACCACACCGTCAGGCATGATCGGCCCCGCCGACCGTGGCCGACCGGTCCGGTCGCGGGCGCCCCTCGGGCCCCCCGTTCTCGCACAGCCGGGCCAGTCGGGCCAGCATGGTGCGGTGCCGGAGCTGGATCAGCGCCTCGAATCCGGTGTTGTGCAGGCGTCCGCCCGCACCCTGAAGGGGATGCTCGTCGAGGATCACCAGGCAGTGTTCGCCCCACGGCCGCAGTTCGATGGCGATGCGCGCCGTGCCCAGCGGGTCGGCGTAGGCCTCCAGCTCCAGCGCCGCGCCTTCCTCGCAGCGACGGACGACCGTGTTGTTCGCCCATCGCGCCGGGCCGAGCCTGACCTCGAAGCGGATCGCCGCGCCCAGGTCCGGCCATCGTCCGTGGACCGGCTCGGAGCGGGCGGTGCCCACGACCCACTGTGCGTAACGGTGACCGTCCGCGAGGACGGCCCAGACGGCACCCGGGCTTGCTTTGATCAGACGGTGGCGAACGGCCACGGCGGCCTCCAGGGGATGGTCCGATCCGGCCGGCAGCCCTGCCGACCGGATCACCCGAGTACCCCGCGGCACCCGCCTCAACAGGGACATCCGACCCGGCGTCCGGGGCTCAGGTGGAGGTGGGCACCACCGAGTCGTCCTCCGGGCGGGCGCCGGGCAGGTGGTAGCGCGCGGCGATCAGAGCGGAGTCGATGTCGCGGGTGCCGGTCACCACGCACAGCGAGTAGGCGACGTCGTCCATGCGCTGACGCACCTCGTCGCTGCCGTTCTCGCCGTGCAGGAGCCACAACGTCTCGTACTGCTCGATCAGGTTCGTCAGAACCGCCGGATGTGCCATGAGCATGGGAGCCTCCCTGTGGTCGCACCCCGCAGGGCGGCTGAGCTGTACGGCACCCGTGTACCTCGCGTCCCGTGCGTCATGCCCGCGAAACGCTTCGGACTCCAGCATCTCCCCACGGGGCCGCGCTGTCGCGTCGCTCAGTGGCGGCGGCCGGGCAGGAACTCCTGCAGTTTGGCCCTGAACCCCTGCCGGACCATGCCAGCCCGGTCGCTGTCGCCCTTGAGGACGGCCGAGGCCGCGGCCTCGATCTGGTCGAGGGTGGCGTGCGGCGGGATCGGCGGTACGGCGGGGTCCGTCACGAAGTCGAGCACGCAGGGCCGGTCCGCGGAGAGCGCGGCCTTCCAGGCACCCTCCACCGCGTCCGGGCGTTCGATGCGCATGCCGTCCAGTCCGAGCGTGCGGGCGAAGTCGGCGTACCCGACATCGGGCAGGGACTGGGACGGCAGGAACTGTGGGGCGCCCTGCATCGCGCGCATCTCCCAGGTCACCTGGTTGAGGTCCTGGTTGTTGAAGACGGCGACGATCAGCCGCGGGTCCTCCCACTCCCGCCAGTACTTGGCGACGGTGATCAGCTCGGCCATCCCGTTCATCTGCATCGCCCCGTCACCGACCAGGGCCAGGGCGGGCCGGTCCCCGTGCGCGAACTTGGCGCCGATGGCGTACGGCACACCTGGGCCCATGGTGGCCAGGGTGCCGGACAGCGAGCCCCGCATCGCCCCGCGCAGCTTCAGGTGCCGGGCGTACCAGTTGGCCGCCGAGCCGGAGTCGGCGGCCAGGATGACGTCGTCCGGGAGCAGCCCGTTCAGAGCGTGGGTGACGTACTCCGGATTGACCGGGTCGGCCTCGACATGGGCGCGCCGTTCCATCACCTGCCACCAGCGGGCGACGTTGGCCTCGATCTTCTGCCGCCAGGCGGGGTCCTCCATCTGTTCCAGCAGCGGCAGCAGGCGGCGCAGCGTCAGCGCGGCGTCTCCGACCAGGTTGACCTCGAACGGATAGCGCAGTCCGACCATGTGGGGGTCGATGTCGATCTGCACGGCCCGCGCCTTGCCGAACTCCGGCAGGAACTGGCTGTAGGGGAAGGAGGAGCCGATGACCAGCAGGGTGTCGCAGTCCCGCATCATCTCGTACGACGGCCGGGTGCCGAGCAGGCCGATCGCCCCGGTGACGTGCGGCAGGTCGTCGTCGAGGGCGTCCTTGCCCAGCAGGGCCTTGGCGATTCCGGCCCCGATCCGGTCGGCGACCTCCCGCACCTCCGCCCCGGCTCCGCGCGCGCCCTGGCCGATCAGGATCGCCGGCTGGCCGCCGGAGTTGAGCACGTCCGCGGCCCGCCGGAGGTCGTCGTCGTGGGGCACGGGTGCGTAGCGCGGCATGCCGAGGCTGGACGGCACCATCTTGAAGGCGTGCTCGGGCGGCGAGTAGTCCAGTTCCTGCACGTCGGCCGGAACGATCACGGCGGTCACCGTGCGGCGGGCCATGGCGGTGCGCAGCGCCCGGTCCAGGACGTTGGGGAGTTGCTCGGGCACGGTCACCATCTCGCAGAAGTCCGAGGCGACGTCCTTGTAGAGGGAGAGCAGATCGACTTCCTGCTGGTACGAGCCGCCCATGGCGCTGCGGTCGGTCTGGCCGACGATCGCCACCACCGGGACGTGGTCGAGTTTGGCGTCGTACAGGCCGTTCAGGAGGTGGATGGCGCCGGGCCCCGAGGTGGCGGCGCAGACGCCGACGCGGCCGGAGTACTTGGCGTAGCCGACGGCCTGGAAGGCGGACATCTCCTCGTGCCGGGACTGGATGAACCTGGGCCTGTCGTCGGCCCGCCCCCAGGCCGCGAGGAGTCCGTTGATCCCGTCTCCGGGGTAGGCGAAGACGTGCTCGACGTCCCATTCGCGCAGGCGTTGGAGAATGTGGTCGGCGACCTTCGTCGACATGGCGGACAACCTTCCTGAGTCGGTGGTGTGTCGTCGTGTGCGATGCGGCGGCCGGTGCCGCCGCGCCGGGAGTGCTCACCCCGGAGGCGGGAGTGAGGGGACCCGAGGCCGCCCGCTGGGCGCCGTGGGCCTGGGTCACTCCTCCGCCAGGGGCCACCGGGTACCCCGGAACTCCACTTCTCCCGCCAGAACGATCCGCGCGTCCATGTTGCGTTCCATCATTTCCAGGGCGGCGGACCCCAACTGGGCGTGGATGGAGGCGACCGCGTCTCTCGGCACGGTGACGTCGAGATGACGGATGTGGGCGTCCAGGGCGGAGTACAGGACGCACTGTTCGGTGACCTGGCCGGTCAGCACCACCGTGCCCACGCCCAGTTGCCACAGCAGGTACGACAGGGGCGTGTCGTGGAAGATCGAGTGCCGGGTCTTGACGACGAAGAGGGAGTCGTCGTCCGGCCGGAGCGGCTCGACGAGGTCGCCATGGGGGCGGGTGAGCGCGGCGTCGAGGAGTTCGCCGTGGTGGGAGCGCCACAACCCGAAGTTGTCGTTCACGTAGATCACGGGGGCGCCCGCGTCACGGGCCCGCCCGACCAGCTCGGCCAGCACCGGTACGACCTTCTCCGCCGCGGGGAGCAGGAGTTCGGCGTCGTCGTGATCGTAGGTGTTGATCATGTCGATCACGATGAGCGCGCTGCCCCCGGTCTCTTCGGGCCCGGACATGGCACACGTCCTCGCCGGCTCGGTCAGCCCCGCAACCGGGGCAGGACCTTGGCGCGGTAGAAGTCGAAGAAGCCCTGCTGGTCCTTGCCGATCTGGTTGACGTACACCGAGTCGAAGCCGGCCTCGACGAACGCCGACAGCGCCTTGACGTGGGCGTCGGGGTCGTCCCCGCACGGCACGGACTCGGCGACCTGATCCTCGGTGACCAACTGGGACGCCTGCTCGAAGTGGCGTGGTGTGGGCAGGATCTGCGGCAGTTCGCCGGGCAGTTGCTCATTGGCCCACAGCCGGTGCGCGGTACGCACGGCCGCCCGCTCGTCGGTGCCCCAGCACACCTTCAACCCGCCGTACACCGGGTCGGCTCCGCCGCCGCCCCGCCGGAACCGCTCGACCAGGGTCTCGTCCGGCATCATCGTGATCAGTCCGTCGCCGATGCGCGCGGCGACCTCGGCGGCCTGTGGCCCGAAGGCCGAGACGTCGATCGGCACGGGTTGGTCGGGCAGGGTGTACAGGCGGGCGTTCTCCACGGTGTAGTGCTTGCCGTGGTGGCTGACCTGCTCGCCGGTGAACAGCCGCCGGATGATCTGCAGGGCTTCCTCCAGCATCTCCAGGCGTACCGGCGCCTCGGGCCAGACGGTGCCGAGGATGTGCTCGTTGAGCGCCTCTCCGGTGCCGACGCCGAGCCGGAAGCGTCCGTTCAGCTGGACCGCGGCGGTGGCGGCGGCCTGTGCGATCACGGCGGGGTGGGTGCGCACCAGGGGGCAGGTGACGGCCGTCTCCACGGGAAGCGACACCGCCTGTGAGAGGGCGCCGATGACGGACCAGACGAACGGACTGTGCCCCTGGACGTCCTGCCAGGGGTGGTAGTGGTCGGATATCCACAGCGAGTCGAATCCGGCCTGTTCCGCCATCCTCGCCTGTTCGACGAGTTCGGCGGGGCTGTGCTCCTCGCAGGAGAGGAAGTATCCGAAGCCTGCCATGGCGTCTCCTGAACCGCGTGCGGTGACTGGAACCACTGCCGAGTACCCGAGGACCGCGGAGTCGTACCCGTCTTCACCGAACGGGTGCACGGCTTGGCGCCGGGCCGGGGTCAGGGCAGTTCGGCGTGGTCGGCGCCGAGGAGTTCCAGGAGCTGCGGCCGGTGCAGGGCGGCGACGCCTTCGAGGAGATCGGGGTGGCGCAGCAGCGACGCGGCGTCGGTGTCCTGGGCTCCGGGGGAGGTCAGGCGCCGCAGACCCGAGGCGGTCGGGTGTTCGCCGAGGGTGTGGGCCCGGTGGGCGGCTTCGGCCGCCAGGGCGGGGTCGGCGAGCAGGCAGGCGGCCCAGCTGACGACCGTCTCGTCGACCCAGCTCCGCCAGGCGACGTCGTCGGGGTGCGGCTCGCCCGCGGTGAGCGCGTCGAGGGACCGGGAGCCGCCGGGTGCGAGGAGGTGCAGAAGTTGCACGTCCAGGTCGGTGGGGTAGCGCAGGGCGGCGGCGAGGGCGACCGCCTGCCGGGCCTGGGCCTCGGCGAGCGCACGGCCGAGGGCGCCGCCGGAGGCGGGGTAGGCGGCCAGGAGCCAGCGGGTGGAGGCGGCTATGACAGGTGTCAGGTCGTCGGTCACGGCGGTCGGTCCCTCAGGAACGTGCTCGCCCGTGTCCGGCAGCCGGCCTCGCGAGCTGTGTCGCGGAGCCGCGCTGCCCCGCTCGTGACGGGTCAGCATAGGCGCCTGGTCGCGCACGGGAAATGAGCCCCGTCACAACGCCGGCGGCCCGGGTCACGCATCGCGACCCGGGCCGGCGCCATCGACCGGAACCGGTCCCGCGTCAGGACTTGCCGCGGCCGGTGATGAGGTCCCGGGCCCGGTCGACCAGGCCGGCGCCCGGGGCGAGGATCTTGTTCGCGGGCGGGGTGTCCGGGGCGGAGGGGTGCGGGCGCGTCGGCGCCGTCGACTTGGCCCGGCGGATCTTGTCCCCGAGGTCGTTCAGGGCCTCGGGAGAGCATTCCTGGCGCAGCCGGGGGAAGAGGTTGTCCTCCTCGTCGCGGACATGGGCGGAGACCTCCTCCATGAGCCGGTGCAGCAGAGGGCTCATGGCGAGGTCGTCGGTGTCGGTCTTCTCCAGGTCCTTCAGAAGCTCCTCGACCCGGCCGTGGTCCGCGATCTCCCGGTCGGCGATCCCGTCACCGCCCGGGACGTGCTTGCGCACCGCGGGGTACAGGTACTCCTCCTCGGCGATCGAGTGCCGTACCAGTTCGATCGTGACCTCGTCCACGACGTCACGCAGTGCCTGCCCGCCGCCCGGCATCGCCTTGATGCGGGCGAACATCTCCTCGACCTCCCGGTGGTCGGCCATCAGTTCCGCGATCGCGTCTCCGCCGTGCCCCATCGTCACTCTTCCTCTCGTCGTATCCCGTCGTGTCCGCGCCGGGAGCGCCCGGCCGGCCGACGGTCTCAAAGCCGTCCGCGGGCGCAGCGGCGCCCCGGGGGCCCCGGGCCGGGGTGTGGGGGGGGTGTCCCGGGGGCCGGCGCGCCCGGGGGGGAAAAAGTCGGTGGCGGGGGGGGGGGAGGAC
>NZ_JBEPBM010000067.1:0-22273 GCF_040299205.1 Streptomyces sp. NPDC000983
AAGTCGATGCCGACCAGGACGGTGTCGCCGCGCAGGCCGGAGACCTTGCCCAGGGACCAGGTGTCGCCCGGCCGGGCGGTGGAGAAGCCCACCAGACGCTGGTCAGCGGTGAGCCCGACGCTGATCAGTCCGCTCTTGGCCGCACGGCCCGTCGGCGTGAAGTCGCCGGACGCCTCCGCGGTGGCGACAGCCGGGAAAAGCAGGCTGGCGGTGGCCGCGGCAGCGATGGCGGTCGCAGCGAATCGAGTACGCACGAGAAGGCTCCGTTCGATCAATGACCCGCACTGGACATCAGGGAGTCTGCGGATAATTCGCCGCAGACAGACGGCAGGACGGGCCTCGGAGCGGCAGACCATCCGTTCGGCCCGCAATAGTCATCACGGCGCACCTACCAATGCGGCATCGGTTGGCCGCCGCACCGGTCGGGATCTACGGGCTCGCACCGCCGCCGGTTCTGGCCCCCTGCCAGCAGGCCAGGTCAGAGGGTGCAGCGGGCTTGGCCTTGAAAGGGCGAAGCATGCGCGACTTCACCGGAACCGCCGAACAGCTCCCCGACCGCACATGGTCACCGTGGGTCGGGAAAGCCCGACCCACGCACCCGGCCACGCTCCAAAGAGGCACCCGCATAGGCCCGCTCCGCGGAACGCCGCACAGGTCCTGTCCGGACTGCGCTCCCTGTCCCCGGCCGGCTCCCCGGAGCCCTGAGCTCCTGTTGCCATGCCCGCATGCGAGCGCTCAGGACGCGACCCGCGTCCGGCCCGGCCAGGGGGCAAAGCGGCGGACCGCGGCCCGGGCCACGGCGTGCGTGTGCGAAGCCAGGCGCTCAGGACGTTGCGGGGACCGCGGCATCGATACCCTGGGCAGTCACGATCTGTGCGCTTCCGTCGGTGAGGCGATAGGACAGACCCACTACGGCCGTCCGGCCGTCCGCCACGCGATCGGCCAGCACACGGGAGCGTTCCAGTAGCAGGTCGGTGGTGCGCTCGATGTGCTCGGCAAGGATCTCCTCGGGCCGGTCACGTCCCACGGCGCGGGCCGCGAGGACACTGGGTGTCACCCGCTCCACGACATCTCGCACGAAACCGCCGGGAACCCGGCCGCCGTCGGCGGCGGCGCAGGCGGCCGCGATGGCCCCGCACGAGTCATGGCCCAGCACCACAACGAGGGGACAGTCCAGCACGCTCACGCCGTACTCGATGCTGCCCAGAGTCTCCGCGCCGACGACATGTCCCGCGGTGCGGACAACGAACAGATCACCCAGGCCCTGGTCGAAGATGATCTCGGCAGCCAGCCTGGAGTCCGAACAGCCGAACAGAACGGCGAAGGGCTTCTGCGCGGGAGCAATGACGGCGCGGCGGGTGGCGTCCTGGTGCGGGTGCTCAGGCGCACCCTCAATGAACCGCTGGTTGCCCGCCATGAGCAGATCGAAGGCTTCACGGGGCTGGGGAGTCGTGGTTTCGGTCATGGTCTGCAGACTACGGTCCAGCACCGGTCGCCGTAGTCGCGGAACGCTTGGATTCAGAAGGAATCAGAAAAGTCAATATCTCTTCGAATATTCGTGGCACATGGTGCACCCTCGATGCCACACAGCAAGGCGACGCAACGCGCGTAAGCGTGTTTGACCTGGCCTTTCTCCAACCACTCAAGATGCATGCCGGAACCGCTCGTCAGGCGCAATCGATTACGCTACGGTGGGCGAGCGCGCCAGAGAAGAGAGCGCTGGCCGCATCCGAGGTCGTGCACTCCGGAAAGGGCGGGCTATCAGCACGGCAAAGCCCTGACGGAGCGACGCGTCGATCCCCCTCGGGCAGACCCTTCGCCTTCGCGCTACCTGTGGAGGCGAAGGGTCGGCCGGGGTCACGGCCAGAAGCACCGCTGCGCGAGCACCGTCGCCATTCGGCCGGAGCAACTGTGCTGCAGGCCGCTCGGATTGCCCCTCCGCCGGCCTGCTTGCACAGGACGTTTCAGTGCCCCGTGATCGAATCCCGATCTCGACGGTCAGTCGGACTGCCTCGTCGACGAAGCGCGTGCATCGGGGGCGCCGACCGCGGCGCTCGCCGCCGGGCCGCTCCGCCTGGCCACGGGGTCCTCAGGACGGTCCTGCCTGCGACTGCTGCCGCCGCGGCACCATCGACGCGAACCCCCTTCGACGGCCCGCCGGAAAGCTCCGCTACGGGCGGCCCCTGAATCCGCCGACCCGTACCGCCGACGGCAGGGCGACGAACGACGGCACGCGCGCGGACCAGCGTGGCGGGACACGGGGGGAGGCCCGCCGGCGGTCAGCGTGCCACGCCGGCCGGGGCGGCGCCCAGAGCGACCCGCTGTCAACGTTCTGACGTTTCGTCAGAGTGTAGGCGACGTCGCATCATCGGCTTCCTGCCCGCGCAGACGATACGAGAGCGAGATCATGGACGACAGGCCCTTCACCTTCTCCGCGACCACGGACGGCAGTTCCCCCCTTCCTCCGCGTGAGGCATGGAGACGGCGGATGCGGGACGACGTACTGGACGCGGCGCGCACGATGGCGGCGGAGAAGGGCTGGGACTGCGTCAGCCTGTCGCAGGTGGCAGCCCGCGCCGAGGTGTCACGGCCGACCGTCTACAAGGAGTTCGGCAGCCGCGGTGGCCTGAGCCGGGCGCTGGTGCACCGCGAGGCGGAGCGCTTCCTCACCGGTGTGGACCACGCGCTGCGACAGCCCGCGTCCACCGCCACGGACGCACTCGCCGCGGCAATCCTGTACGCGCTGCGGGAGGCGCAGGAGAACGTGCTCGTCGCCTCGGTGATCAAGGCGGCGCGCAACGGCACCGACTCCCTGCTGCCCTACCTCACCGCGCGCTCGGAACCGGTGGTCACCGGAGCCCGGCACCTGGTGCGCTCGTGGTGCCAGACTCACTACCGGCAGTTCGACACCGTACGAACGGACCAGGCAGCCGATGTCATCGTGCGCCTCACCCTGTCGCACATCGTGCTCCCACCACCCGAGCACTCACTGCGCGAGTCGGCCGAGGTCATCACCGCGGCAGCCACGGCCGTACTGGCCCGACCGACTGCACCTGACGCTCCGTCAAAACATTGACAAGGCGTCCCCGATTGTCAGCGCTCCGGGCCACTGAGACGCTCTGCCCCGTCGCAGTCGACCGCCCGCAAGGAGCACACCCCGATGACCGCACCCTCGACGACACCACCCGCGTCCCCCGCCGGCACGCCCTGGCGTGACCGCAAGCGCTACGCGTGGCTGCTCGGCCTGGCGGTCCCCACACTGCCGTTCCAGGCAGCGGCGCTGGTCGCGGTGAGCGACTGGCAGGTGCTGTGGTGGTGGGGACCGTTCTTCGCCTTCGTCATCATCCCGCTGCTCGACGCACTGATCGGCCCGGACCAGGAGAACCCCCCGGACGAGGCCATCGGCATGCTGGAACAGGACCGCTACTACCGCTGGTGCACCTACCTCTACCTGCCCCTGCAGTACGCCGGACTCGTGTACGCATGCATGCTGTGGTCCGACGGCATGAGCGTCCCCGACGCCCTGGGCCTAGCCGCCACGGTGGGCGTCGTCGCCGGTGTCGCCATCAACACCGCCCATGAACTCGGGCACAAACGGGAGACCGTGGAACGCCGGCTCGCCCGCCTCGCGCTCGCCCAGTCCGCCTACGGCCACTTCTACGTCGAGCACAATCACGGCCATCACATCCGGGTCGCGACCCCCGAGGACCCCGCGAGCTCGCGGCTCGGTGAGAGCCTGTGGGCGTTCCTGCCCCGCACCGTCGCGGGCAGCGTGCGGTCGGCCTGGCGCCTGGAGACCCGCCGCCTAGACCGCCGCGGCCAACGCGTCTGGTCACACCGCAACGACGTACTCACCGCGTGGGCACTGACCGCACTGCTGTTCACGATCCTCGCCGCCGCCTTCGGCACCGTGGTCCTGCCCTACCTGGCCGTCCAGGCCGCATGCGGCGTCCTGCTGCTCGAAACGGTCAACTACCTGGAGCACTACGGCCTGCTGCGCGAGCGACGCCCGGACGGACGCTACGAGCGGGTCGCCCCACGCCACAGCTGGAACAGCAACAACACCACCAGCAACATCTTCCTGTACCAGCTCCAGCGCCACTCCGACCACCACGCCAACCCCCTGCGCCGCTACCAGACCCTGCGCCACTTCGACGAAGCACCCCAACTCCCCTCCGGATACGCCTCCATGATTGTCCTGGCCTGGGTAACCCCGCTGTGGCGCCGGGTCATGGACGCCAGGGTTCTGGCGCACTACAACGGCAACCCGCAGCGCGCCAACCTCCACCCCCGCCGGTCGATCACGAGCGCGCGGCGCAACCACCCGGTGATGTGAGCCCTGAGCCCCACGCCGGAACTCCCTCACCCTCCGGCGGCGCTGCGCGGCCGCCGCGAGGTGATACCGCGGGCCATCACGTTCGCGAGCCGCCCGCTCCGTGATCTCTCGCGCAGCATCAGTCCACAACCCGAGGCCCGGAGGTCCCGCCAGCCGTAGGTGTCGCAAAACTTCGCAAGACACGGATGCATCCACCCCCACACGAGTGGAAGAACACCTCCCCGTCATCGGCACCACACACTCGCCTTGGGGAGTCAAACACCATGACCCGCACCGCTCTTGTCGCCGCGTCAGCCGTCGCCGCGCTGGCGATCGCCGCCCCCACCGCCTCCGCCACCCCCCACACCGTGCCCGTCAAGAAGGGCCACACCTCGGTGACCGTCGCCCCCGCGATCGCCAAGGCCCTCCTCTCCAACGGCATCGCCCCCATCGTGACCCGCCCCGGCAAGCCCTCCCTGACCACGGTCGGCAACCAGCCCACCCTCAAGGCCACCTACCCCGTCACCGGCGGATCCCTGACCACCAACCCCCTCGGCGGCAAGATCCTCCACAAGGGCGGTCTGAAGTTCACCAATGTCTTCAACGGCCGTTCCCTGGAGGTGAAGAACTTCACCATCGACCTCAACAAGGCCCAGCTCACCGGCCGCGTCGTCGGCACCGAGACCCGCGTCCCCGTCTTCAAGCTCGACCTGTCCACCGCAAACGTCAAGCTCACCAAGCACGGAGCCGACGCCACCAACGTCACCCTCAAGCTCACCCCCGAAGCCGCCGGCGCGCTCAACACCACGCTCAAGACCAAGGTCTTCGCCTCCGGCCTCACCATCGGCACCGCCAACACCCACCCCCGCTTCTGACCCCCCACCCCCACAACCCTGGTGGTGCCTCCAAGCCCGGAGGCACCACCAGGGCCGTTTCCGGGCATATGAACCCCCGCGGCAGCCGTGGTGCGCGGAGAGCACGTCAGGCCGCACGCGCGGTCGGGCACCCCTGCGAGGGGCGAGGCAATCACCGCCAGTCCGTATCATGTGTTTCAGAATGTCACCCTGTATTCTCAGATGTACCGCGTGATACTTTGGCTCGGACGTCCTGGCGAACGCCCTCCACCTGCCCCTGACGAAGGAGTCACATGACCGTGCAGCGCAGAGAGCGCGACCTGATCGGCGAGAGGGCCGTACCGCAGGACGCCTACTACGGGATCCACACGCTGCGCGCGTCGGAGAACTTCCCGATCACCGGTATCCCGCTGTCCGCACACCCCGAACTCGTCGCCGCGCTCGCCTGCGTCAAGGAGGCCGCCGCCCTGACGCATCTCGACGCGGGAACCCTGCCGCAGGCGCAAGCGCACGCCATCGCCGAAGCATGCGGTGAGATCCGGCAGGGTCTCCTCCACGAGCATTTCGTCGTCGATGTGCTGCAAGGGGGTGCCGGCACCTCGGCGAACATGAATGCGAACGAGGTCATCGCGAACCGCGCCCTCGAGATCCTCGGGCACGCGCGGGGCAGGTACGACATCGTCCACCCCAACGACCACGTGAATCGCGCCCAGAGCACGAACGACGTCTACCCGACGTCCGTAAAGCTGGCGCTGCACTCCGCGTCGAACGCTCTGCTGGAGCAGATGGCGGAGCTGGCCAGGGCGTTCGAGGACCGGGGAAGGGCTTTCGCCAAGACGGTGAAGCTCGGCCGCACCCAGTTGCAGGACGCCGTACCGATGACGCTTGGGCAGGAGTTCGACACGTACGCCCTCACCGTGCGCGACGATGCTCAGCTCATAGGTGCCGCGGCGGGTGCCTTGTGCGAGATCAATCTCGGCGGGACGGCGATCGGCACGGGGCTGAACACCGATCCCGGCTTCGGCCGTGCTGTGATCGCCCGTCTCGCGGATCTCTCAGCCGTGGCCGTGCGCCCGGCCCGGGACAGAATCGAGAGCACGCAGGGAACCGGAGGTTTCCTCCAGCTCTCCGGCGCGCTCCGGCAGTTCGCCGTGCGGTTGTCGAAGATATGCAACGACCTCCGCCTTCTGTGCTCGGGACCCCACGCGGGGCTGGCGGAGATCCGTCTGCCTCCCGTCCAGGCAGGGTCGAGCATCATGCCGGGTAAGGTCAACCCGGTGATCCCCGAAGCGGTGAACCAGGTCTGCTTCGATGTCATGGGCGCCGACGCCGTCGTTGCCGCGGCCGCTCAGGCCGGTCAGTTGCAGCTGAACGCCTTCGAGCCGCTGATCGCGCATCATCTGCTCAACTCGGCGAACAGGCTGGCGGCGGCATGCGGTGTTCTCGCTCAGCGGTGCGTTCGCGGTATCGAGGCGAATGAGCAGCACCTCTCCAGTCTTGTCGAGGGATCGGCCGGACTGGCCACGGCGTTGAACCCTGCGATCGGGTACCGCCGCGCGAGCGAGCTCGCGCGGCGGTCCATCGAGACCGGACAGGGTGTCCGGCAGTTGGCGCTGGAGGGCGGTTTGGTGTCGAGCGAGGAGCTTGATCACTTGCTGGATCCGTGGCGCCTGGCGCATCCCGCGCAGTGAGGGGCCTCGCCGCCCACGGGGTGAGCCGACCGGGCCGCCGACGGGAGCAGGAAGGGCGTTCCTTCAGCTCGTTCCCTCAGCCCAGCCCCTTCAGCTCTTCGACAGGGTGCAGGAGTAGGGGGAGCTCCCCGACCCGCTGTACGCCTCGACGTCGACGTAGTACGTGCCCGTGCCGGTCGCGGTGCGGGTGAAGGTGAGGGATTCGTCGGTTCCGGCACCGTCGTTGACCGAACGGGTGAGTGTGCTGCCGGCCGAGTCGAGCCAGTACACGTCCGCATCGTAGGCGTCCGGCACGGCACAGTTCAGCGAGGCGGTCTGTCCTGAGCCGAGAGTGGTCTTGAAGTAGTCGCGATCGCTCGTGGACTTCATGCCGCCGGTGATGGTGGCGGGGGCGGACAAGGCGGTGGCGTCGTTGGCCTGGTCACGCGTGTCGTTCGGTTCGCTCTCGGCCAGTGTGCTTCCGCCGCTCTGGGGGCTGCAGTTGGTGACGGGCGTGCCGTTGTAGAGGTTGGCGTCGGGGGTTCCGTTGGTGACGCTGCGCAGGTAGTAGCCGCAGGTGGGGCGGTTCTTGAAGTCGAATGTGGTGCCCGGCGTCAGGCGCCAGATCTTGAAGTTGGAGTACGTGAGCGGCTTGCGGTCGACGGCCTGTTCGGGCTGGTGGTCGCCCAGGACCACGTACGCGTCCTTTCCGTACTGCGTACCGAGACCGTTGCGGTCGATGAACAGCGATCCGCCGCCTTCCTCCACACCGACGCCCCACGCGGCGCCGCCGGTGGTGAGACCGTCCTTCACCGCCCGGGCGACGAATGCCATGGTGCGGCCCATACGGTCGCGGGTGACGAAGTGGGAGTCGTTGATGACGCCGCCGTAGTTGGCCCACTGGAACATGCCCGTGGTGAAGCTGATGGCGCGGTCGTAGGGATTGGCGAGGGCCTGGGTGCTGGTGACGCTGCCGTTGCAGGCGTCGTAGACCACGGGGCTGTTGATGTGGTGCCCCGCGCTGCCGCCCCCGGACCCGCCGCCCTTGGCCACCACGGACTCCACGGACGCTTCCAGCGCCGTGCCCTTCCATGCGGCGTATCGACACTGGTCGCCGCCGGCGAAGTAGACGAACTCGGCGTTGCGGATGTCCGTGTTGACCTGGCTGTTGTTGCCGTCGCTGGCGGCGGTGAGGGTCCAGGTCGTACAGGAGTTGACGCCCGTGACGGTCATGATGGTGTCGCATTCGGGTGTCTTGCTCCCGGAGGTCGGGGCCGAGCCCGCGAGGACCACGACGTCCAGGCTTCCGGTGCCGCCGCGGATGGCGTCGACCGCTCGGGACATCGAGGCGGTCACCACACCTCCGGCGCCGTTCATGGTGAAGGCGGGCCCGTTCCAGGTGGTGCGGCTGACGTCGGCTGCGCTGCCGAGTCTGATGCGGTCGGCGGCCGCGTGGGCGGGGTGGTGAAGGGCGAGCGGCAGCGACACGGCGAGCAGGGCTGTGGCTGCGGGTATGAGTCGGCGGGCATGACGAGGCGTCACAGGGTCTCCAGTGGGTGGGAGTTGGGCACGTCCTGCCGTACGCGGCTGTCGCTGGGGACGACGAGGTACGTGGGGTTGGTAGCGGAAGATACAAGCCAAGCCATAGATCCGGTAGATGTATGAGGCTGGATAGTCATTCCGCCTGCGTGTTTCAGCAGGCCGCAAGGCATAAAACCGCGCAAAAGGAGATCAGATGCCGCCACCCGAGGCCTGTTACCCGAATGAAACGTGCGATACATCTAGCCAAGTTTCAGTCGACTCTGTAACTTCCCTGATGTGCTGCTGACGACAGGGGTTCGTCGGCACAGATCCCGAGAGGTTCCCTCACGATGAACGCTCGTCTCGCATGGCGTGTCTCCGCTGCATCGGTGGCAGCGCTGGCCCTCACGACCGTCACCGCGTGCGGAGGAGGTGACGACTCAGCGGCGCCCGCAGCGGACGGAAAGGTCACTGTCGCCGGTACGGCCATCAAGAAGGACAAGGCCCTGCACAACTCGCTGCCGGAGCAGATCAAGAAGGCGGGGAAGGTGAAGGTGGCCACCGACGTGCCCTACCCGCCCTTCGAGATGTTCGTGAAGGAGGGCGAGAGCGAGCTGACCGGTCTCGACTACGACCTGGGCCAGGCTCTGGGCGGGAAGCTCGGCGTGACGTTCGAGTTCACGCCGCAGAAGTTCGACGGCATCGTTCCCGCGATCCAGGCGGGCAAGTTCGACGTCGCCATGTCGGCCATCACCGACAACAAGGAGCGCCAGCAGGTCCTCGACTTCGTCGACTACTCCCAGTCGGGATCAGGCATCCTCGTCGGCGAAGGCAACCCCGCCTCGATCGCCGATCTGGACGGACTGTGCGGCCAGAAGGTCGCTGTCCAGGCAGCCACCAACCAGCTCGACCTGCTCAAGTCACACCAGAGCACCTGCGCCGACGCCGGCAAGAAGAAGATCGACATCCAGACCTACCCCAAGGACTCCGACGCGCAGCTCGCCCTGCGCTCGGGCAAGGTCGTGGCACAGGTCCTCACCAAGCCCGCCGCAGGCTGGGTCGCCAAGACCGCCGACGACGGAGGCGCCTTCGACCTGGTGGAGGACCCCGCGGCCCCGGGCGGCTACAACGCATCGCCCAACGGCATCGCCGTGAGCAAGAAGCTGCCCGAACTGACGGACGCGATCCAGAAGGCCCTGCAGGCGCTGATCGACGACGGCACCGTCAAGAAGATCTACGACAAGTACGGTGTGGCCTCGATCGCGGTGAAGGAAGCCACCAAGAACGCTGCGGTGGACTGAAATGATCGACATCAAGGATTCCGTCACGGCACAGTCCAGCAGCGACCCGACCACGACGGAACTCGAAGTCGTACCGGTGCGCAACTACGGGCGCTGGGTCGCGGCCGCCGTCTCGCTGCTGGGGCTGGTCGGGCTAATCGGCTCGCTGGCGAAGAACGAGAACCTGCGCTGGGACATCGTCGGTGACTATCTCTTCGCCGGCCTGATCTTCGACGGACTGGCCACCACCCTGTGGCTCACCGCCGCCGCCATGGTTCTCGGGCTCGGACTCGGCACGCTGATCGCAGTGATGCGCCTGTCCTCCAGCCCCGTGCTGTACGGCATCGCCAACGCCTTCGTCTGGGTGTTCCGCGGCACACCGCTGCTCGTACAGATCATCTTCTGGGGTTACGCCGCAGCTCTCTACAAGTACATCAAGATCGGCGTCCCCTTCACCGACATCACCTTCTTCCAGGCTGAGACGAACAGCCTGCTCACGCCCGCGGTCGCCGCTCTCCTCGCGCTGGGACTCAACGAGGCCGCCTACGCCTCCGAGATCGTCCGGGCCGGCATCCAGTCGGTGGACACCGGCCAGGCCGAGGCCGCCCACTCCCTGGGCATGCGGCCGGTGCTCACCATGCGCAGGATCGTGCTGCCGCAGGCGATGCGGGTCATCATTCCCCCGATGGGCAACGAGACCATCAACATGCTCAAGATGACCGCTCTGGTCTCGGTCATCGCCGCGCACGACCTGATGTCGAACATCCAGGACGTGTACGCGCAGAACTACCAGGTCATTCCCATGCTGGTGGTGGCATCCATCTGGTACCTCGCCCTGGTGACCCTGCTCAGCATTCCCCAGGCGTGGCTGGAACGCCGCTACGGGCGCGGATCGGCCCGCGCCGGCCACACCCCTCCGCTCCAGCGCATGCTGGGCGGCGCGGCCGGTCTGTTCGGCAAGAAGAACAAGGAGGACGGCCGATGACCGCGGCCATGGTGCGGGCCGAGGGCGTGCGCAAGCACTTCGGCAAGCTCGAGGTGCTCAAGGGCATCGATCTCGCAGTCGAACGGGGGCAGGTGTGCTGCCTGTTGGGGCCGTCCGGTTCCGGCAAGTCGACGTTCCTGCGCTGCATCAACCACCTGGAGAAGGTCGACGGGGGCAAGCTCACCGTCGACGGCGAGCTCGTCGGCTACCGCCAGCAGGGCAACAAGCTCCACGAACTGCGTGAGCGCGAGGTGGCCGCCCGACGCCGTGACATCGGCATGGTGTTCCAGCGCTTCAACCTCTTCCCGCATATGACGGCACTCGACAACGTCATGGAGGCCCCCGTCAAGGTGGCCGGCGTGCCGAAGTCCCAGGCCCGCGAGCAGGCCCAACTGCTGTTGGAACAGGTCGGGCTCGGCGACAGGGGCCACCACTACCCCGCCGAGCTGTCCGGCGGTCAGCAGCAGCGCGTCGCGATCGCGCGTGCGCTGGCCATGAAGCCCAAGCTGATGCTCTTCGACGAGCCGACCTCCGCCCTGGACCCCGAGCTCGTGGGCGATGTCCTCGATGTCATGCGGCAACTGGCGGCCGACGGCATGACCATGGTCGTCGTCACCCACGAGATCGGCTTCGCCCGCGAGGTCGGCGACACCGCCGTCTTCATGGACCAGGGTGTCGTCGTGGAGGCCGGAGACCCGCGCCAGGTGCTGATCGAACCGGAGCAGGAGCGTACTCGCGCCTTCCTGTCCAAGGTCCTGTGAGCGCCCCGCCGCAGCAGGAGCTGTCCGCACAGCTGCTCGACCTCGCCAGCTCGCGTCGCTCCCAGTACCTCGAAGACCTCCGCGAGCTGGTGTCCATCGACTCCGGCTCCTACGACGCCGACGGCGTCAACCGGGTCGCCGACTGGGTGCAGCAACGCCTGCACCACATCGGATTCACCGTCGAGCGCGTCACCCTCCCCACCGGCGAGGGTGGCCGGGCAGGAGACGCCCTCGTCGCCCGCAAGAAGGGCACCCTGAGTGCGTCGGACGGTGGCCGGCGCGTCCTCCTCGCCGGTCACATGGACACCGTCTTCGACCGGGGAACCGCGGCCGCCCGCCCGTTCCGCCTGGACGGGTCCATCGCCCACGGCCCCGGAGTGAGCGACGACAAGGGAGGGCTGCTGGCCGGTCTGACAGCCCTGGAGATCCTGGACGCGCACGGCATCACCAGCTATGACGAACTGGTCTTCCTTGCCACCCCGGACGAGGAGATCGGCTCCCCTGCCAGTCGCCCCCTCATCGAGACCACCGCGCGCGGCGTGCACTACGGCCTCGGCCTGGAATGCGCCCGCGAGAACGGCGATCTCGTCATCGGCCGCAAGGGTGTGGCCGACTTCCAGATCACCGTCACAGGTCGGGCCGCGCACGCCGGGATCGAACCGGAACGCGGCGCGAACGCCGCTCTGGCGGCCGCCCATCTGATCGTGGACCTGCAGTCCCTCAACGGCCGTTGGGACGACGTCACGGTCAACGTCGGCATCGTGCGCGCCGGCAGCCGCGCCAACATCGTCTGCCCCGAGGCCGAACTCCGCCTCGAAGTGCGGGCCGCGACCACGGACGACGTCGAGCGTGTACGCCTGGCCATCCGGGAAGCCGCCGATCACCCGGCCGTCGCCGGCACCACCATCTCCGTCGAGCAGATCGATCTGTGCCCGCCCATGGAAGTGACCTGCATGTCCCAGCACATGCTCGAACTGGCCCGGAAGGCTGCCCTTCCCGTCGGTCTCGACCTGGGCGCGACTACCACCGGCGGAGTCGGCGACGCCAACCTCATCGCCGGAACGGGCGTGCCCACCCTGGACGGGCTCGGCCCGGTCGGCGGAGCCGATCACACCCCGCAGGAGTGGCTCGACACCACCAGCGTGCCGCACCGCATCGCTGTGCTGGCCGCGCTCGTGGCGGCCCTGGGACACGCCGGGAACAGCGCGCCCTGACCCGCCGCTCCCGCAGGCACTGCAACCGGGACGGAGCAAGCACCGTCCCCTCCCGTCATCCGGCAGCCCTCCCGGGGCTGCCGGAAGCAGCCCGGGCCGCACCGCACCCGACGGAAAGGCCCGGGCACACCTCTCCCACAGAGCATGGAGATTCCGTTGCATGCACATCACGGCCTCACCCGGCGCGCCGCCCTCGCCGGCAGTCTCGCCCTCACCCTCCTCGCTGCCGCACCCGCGGCGGCAGACTCGGCCACCGGGCGTCCCTCGGCGAACGGCGGCTCGCTGGTTCTCGTAGGCGGCGGTCTCAAGGCGGACAACACCCAGGTCTACGGTGAGATCGTCCGGCGTGCCGGCGGTCCGTCCGCGCGCATCGGCGTCATCACCGCCGCCTCCGTGCCCCAGAGCCAGGACCCTGACGCCGACGATCCCGAGCGGTGCAGCAACTCGGTCTGCAACGGCGCCTACTACGTCGACCTGTTCAAGCAGCACGGCGCCGGCGACGCCGAATGGATCCCGCTGGACCTCGACCACATCGACAACGCGGACTCCGACGCCGTCGTCGCCCAGGTCAACTCCATGAGCGGCTTCTTCTTCGGCGGCGGAGACCAGTACCGCTATGTGCAGACACTGCTGCGCGGTCCCAAGCAGGCCGATTCCAAGGTCCTCGCCGCCATCCGCGCGAAGCTCCAAGGCGGGGCGGTCGTCGCCGGCTCCTCCGCCGGCGCGCAGATCGTCTCGGGACCGGACATGGTCAGTGGCGGCGAATCCTACGAGGGGCTGCGGGACGGCAGCGCTGCCGGCTACTTCGAAGACCCCACCCGGCTCGGCTACATACCGCGCGGAGGCTTCGGCTTCCTGCGCTCCGCACTCATCGACACCCACACCGGAGCGTACGGACGTGAAGGCCGGGCCTACCGTCTGGCCGCCGACACGGGCCACGATCGGGTCTACGCCCTGGAGGAGAACACCGCCATCGTCGTGGAGAACCCCGGAACCCGGCACGAGCACTTCGCCGTTCTGGGTCCCCACGGCGTCGCCGTGCTCGACCTGCGGAAGGCACGCACCGCGAAGACCAAGAGCGGTTGGGCCCTGCGCGGAGCCCGCTACAACTACCTCACCGACCACGACCGGTACGACGCCCGCACCTGGCACGCCCTGCCCTCGGCGGACAAGAGCCGCCTGACCGCCACCAGCAGCACGCCCGTGCCGGTCAACAGCGACATCTTCTACTCGACCGCCAACCCCGACGGAACTCCCTACTCCTTCCGGACGACGGCCCGCGCGCTCGCCGCGACGCGGGCACAGAACACCGCGACCGCCACGACCTTCGAGACCGGTCCGGGCTTCGACGTCACCTTCAGCAAGACGGCCTGCTTCACGGCCTGGACCAGCGATGGCGCCACCGCCCACACACTCCTCGGCCTGCGGATCAACATCGCCGCGCGCTGAGTGAAAGGCTGAGCCGTCGTCGGAGTCAGATCACTGACGCCGACGACGGCTCAGCCCGCTCATCACCCACATTTCGCCGGCCCACACCCGCCCTACGCAGCCACGGCCGACCGGACCGCACGAGTCAGGCTCACAGCAGCCCCGTTCGCCGAGCCACCGTCTCCCCCTCCTTCATGTGCTCATGCGCGGCAGCACCCAGCCGGTCGAGCACCGAAGAGATCAGGTTCTCGATCACCGCAAGCGTCGGAGTCAGGCTGTCGTAAGCGGAGGCGGAGGAGACCTGGCTGATGAGGACGACGTCCGCATGCGCTGAGGCGGGAGAGAGCCAGGGGTCCGTGAACACGATGACCTTCCCGCCCCTCTCCCGGGCGAGCTCCGCGGTGAGCGTCATGTCCTCTTCGTAGCGGCGGTAGTCGAAGACAACCGTCAGGTCACGCCGGCCGAGCTGAGTGAGGAAGGAAGTCCGCTCCACGTCCCGGTCCGGGAGAAACGCGACCTGGTCACGCACCTGCATGAGGTGAAGACCTAGGTAGCGGGCCAGCAAGTGGGTGAACCGGCCACCGGCCAGGTTGACCCGGCGGCGGGGATCACTGAGCAGCCCGGCCGCCGTGTCGAACTCGTGCGAAGACACTTCCCGGAACGTCCGGGACAGGGCCTGCTGCACCAGGAGCAACCCCGGATGAGAGTCCGCTTCCCGGTCGGATGCCGCTGCCCCGACGCTGCTCTGCGCCAACTCCGCCGACTCGTAGAGCGTAATGGGCGAGGCGTTGCGAGCGTCGAGTTCCGCGCGCAACGCCGCTTGCAGGTCCGGAAAACCGCGGTATCCCAGCCGGGACGCACAGCGCAGCACCGTGGGAGTGGAAACCCCCGCCCGCTCGGCGATCGTCGCCACCGTTTCGAATACAGCCGCGGGATAGCCGGCCAGCAGCACACGAGCCACCTTGCGCTCGGCAGGACTGAGATCGCCCAGCCTGCCGCGGATCTCGTCGGCCAGCGTGCCGCTCATGTGCGGATCCTCCCGGGATGTAGGTCGGCGGCATGGCGCCGAGAACTGCCACTCAGTCGAGGCCACGACTTCGGCACACCGCCTGCGGAGGCGTGCCGACCTCATCTGCCAAAGCCCTCAAGCAGCGAACGCCAGTACAGCCGCCCTGCCGATGCCGACCAAATGTACCGCCTGTTACGGCCCGAGGATAGGCGCCGCCGACACGCAAGACCTCGCCCGCAGCATGAAGCAGCGCCGGGGCATCGCCGCGGCCCTGTTGCCCGACCCGGAACTGCTGATTCTCGACGAGCCCACCAACGGGCTCGACCCCGCGGGCATCGTCGAGGTCCGGGGCCCGCTGGCAGACCTGGCGCGCGCGGGCCGGACCGTCATCGTCTCCTCGCACCTCCTGTCCGAGATCGAGATGGTCTGCGACTTCATGGTCGTCATCCGCTTCGGCCACCTGGTCCACTCCGGCCCCGTCACCGATCTGCTCGCTCGCACCGGGCAGCGGAGCGAGATCGCGGCAGAACACGAACAGGACACCGCGTCGCCGCTCGCCCTGCTGTCGGCCGAGAGTCGGTAGGCCGAGCACACGTCCGATGACCGGTACCAACGATCAAGATCTCGCGGCAGCCCGCGCCTGGGCCGCGCAACGGAAGACGTCATGATCAACACGGTGCGCAGCGAGCTTCTGCGGACTCGTCGCAAGGGGGGTCGTTCTCGACTGGTTCGGCCTGACGATTCTGTTTCACTCTCATGATCAACATGGTGATGGCCGAGGTCGTCGACTCATCGCAGGCTCAACCCGAGGGCGGCCCCGGCGTCTCCTTCCCCACACTCGATCAGTGGCAGGCGGCATCACGGCAGGCCAGTCCTCGGCCGCCAGCATGTACGGAGTGGTCGCCCTGTCGTTCTGGGCGACCGTGACGGTCGGCGACTACAGCAGCAGCCTGATCCGGTTGACGGCCTCCGCGCAGCCCGATCGCGTTCGACTGCTGCTCAGCACGGCCGCAGCGCTGTCCCTGTGGACGGCCGCCGTCACGACCGTGGCGCTGATCACCTACCTGGTCATAGCCCTCATGGCGGCTCGGAGCGCGGACCTCGACGTCTCCGCGTGCGTTCAGCCTCGGTCACGATCGTCTTGGAGATGATGTGGTTGGTGTTGGCGGCGTGCCGCGCCTCTTTGCGGGCACGGGCCTTGAGCCGCCGCTTGGCGCTCTTGGTGCGCTTCTTCTGGAGCTTGGCGCGCAGGGCGAGCTGCCGCTTGCGGTACCGGTTGAGGCCCCGCCCGGCGGCGAGGTAGCCGGTGGAAGCGGTGGCAATGTTCTCGATGCCGAGGTCCACGCCGATGAAGCCGTCCGGCTCGTACTGCTCGGCCTCGGGCACGTCGCAGGTGGCGACGAGGTAGAACACGCCCTCGCGCTCGATCAGGTCGGATTCTCCCTGCCGCTGCGCCTGGAGCATCGTGAGCGCGTCGGCGGAGCAGGCGAAGCGGATGTTCTTGACCCGGCCGGCCACGGTCCAGATGGACACGGTCCGCTGGTCGTACTGCCAGCTCAGGCACCGGTCGTCATACGGCTGGGCGGCCTCGGGCCGGAAGGTGACCGGCTTGGACTCAACCTTGCGGCGACGCCTGGAACCGTCCTTGCCGAGGTTCCCGGCACGGATGTTGGCCCCCAGCGTGGTGTACGCGTCGCGCACCTTCTTGATGACGTGCTGCGCGGCCTGCGCTCCCAGCCCCCGCGCCTTGAGTGCGGCGTAGGTGTGCTTGCGCAGCTCGTACTCACGCGGCACGCCGTGTTCGAACGCCACCTCCGACACCCGGTTCGCGGCGTCGTTGACCGTACGCAGGGTCCGCTCAAGCACGGATGCCTGCACGGCATCCGGCATGAGCTTGACCTGCGCCACAATCTTCACGAGCGTGATCGTAGCAATGCTCTATGTCACCACGCTGGGAACCCAACCCCACATCCGCAGGGGCCATAGCGTCGTCTGCACCCTCCACGCACACTTGGCCTTCACCCCCAAGTACCGGCGCGGACCATTCACCGACGAGATCCTTCGGCGCTGCGAAGAGGTCATGCGCGACGTGTGCATCGACTTCGGCGCCCAGTTGCGGGAGTTCAACGGCGAACGCGACCACGTTCATCTGCTCGTGCACTACCCGCCCAAGGTCGCCATCTCCCGGCTGGTCGGCTCCCTCAAGGGTGTCTCCGCCCGGCGCCTCCGGCAGGAGTTCCCCGGCCACATCCGCACGTACCTGTGGTGTCAGCACTTCTGGTCGCCGTCCTACTTCGCCGCTTCATGCGGGGGCGCCCCGCTCGCCGTCATCAAGGAGTACATCGAGAATCAGAAACGTCCCGGCTGAGGTCAACAGCGCAGCCCCGTGCACCCGCGCGGGTCCGAGCAGCGTTACTGACTTCAGCTCGTCGGGGTGAATCTTCGCGAAGTCACTGAAGGGCTTGTGGTGGCGGCTGTATTCCGTGGTGGGTGAGGTATGCGGATGGGGGCGGGCTGACCACTGCGGGGCGGCAGCGCCGTGAAACGGTACGGATGCAGGCAGCCGAGCTGTTCGAACAGAAGATCAAGCCACCGGAGGCCGCACGGCGCCTGCGGGTGAGCGTGAAGTCGAGTTACCAGTGGCACCAGTTGTGGCGGGACGGGGGTCGTGAGGCTCTGGCCTCCCGTGGCCCGAGCGGTTCGCGATGCCGTCTGTCACCGCGCTGCCTTCAGAAGCTCGCCGGGTATCTCGAGCAGGGGCCGGCCGCGCATGGCTGGGTGGAGGACCAGTTGTGGACCGCGGCGCGGGTGGCCACGCTGATTGGCAGGAAGTTCCACGTCTCCTACAGCGTCTCGGGTGCGACGAGGCTGATGCACCGGCTCGGCTTCAGCCCGCAGGTCCCCGCACGGCGGGTCGCCGAGCGCGACGAGCAGGCCGTGGCCGCGTGGAAGGAGGCGACCTGGGCTGAGGTAAAAGAGCCCGGGCGGCCTGCGGGGCTACATCTGCTTCGAGGACGAAGCCGGGTTCACCCGTCGGCCGCCCAGGGGACGCACCTGGGGCCGACGCGGCCACACGCCGGTCGTAACGGTGAGCGGCCGCCGCTCGGGGCGCCTGTCGGTGGCCGGGCTGATCGCGATGCGGCCCGGTTCCCGGACCCGGCTGTGCCACCGTCTGCGCACCCACCCAGCGGGCAAAGGCACACGCCGCAGCATGGGCGAGCGGGACTTCATCGCGCTGATCGACGGCGTCGACCAGCTCCTCAAGGCACCCGTCGTGCTGGTCTGGGACCGCCTGAAGACCCATGTGTCCCGCGTCATGCGCGAGTTGATCGCCGAGCGCGAGTGGCTGACGGTGTTCCTGCTGCCCGCCTACTCACCCGACCTCAACCCGGTCGAGTGGGTACGGGCGCACGCCAAACGCAGCCTGACCAACCTCGCCGTCGTCGCCCTCGACCGGCTCGAAGTACTCGTACGCAACCGGCTCAAGCGCCTTCAGTACCGTTCCGGCACCCTCGACGGCTTCATAGCCGGCACCGGCCTGGCCCTCGACGAACCACCGTCACCCTGACAAGCCGAAGTCAGTAAGAAGCGCTTCCCCCGGGCGTGAACGCCCGGAATTCCGCGCTAGATCATGCTGAAGAATCAGGTGGGGCCGTCCGGTGCTGTGTGACGGCCCGCCTGTCCTGTCCCCTGGGTCATGTGCGGCTCTGTCGCGTGCTGCTGGGCGGTCACGGCATCGGCGGCCGCCCCCGCCGTCAGGTAGTCATGGGTACCGGTGATGTCGAGGAGCCGGTCGAGCGCCGGGGGCCGGTCGTCCAGGTGGAGACACACACCGGCGGCCGCGGTGAGGCGGCCGATCATCAACAGCGCGGACAGACCCATCGAGTCGACGGTGCCCAGGCCACCGCAGTGCAGGTGCAGGTCGACCGGCTGTGGCCGGGACGCCAGTTGAGCCGTGGCCTCTTCCAGGAGCTGGTCGGCGGTGTCGTAGTCAAGGTCCCCGATGATCTCTATGCGGATGGTGTTCTCGGCGTCGACCGTGACCAGGTGAAGGACGGGAGGAAGCGGGGTCATGCGGGTGTTCCTATGAGGCTGGAGTGGACGGCGGTAACGTCTTCGGCTCCGCGGCGGAGGGCGCCTCGTCCGCGGAAGGCCGGTGAGCTCACGGGCGAAGAACTCCGCGGTGGGGAGCCGAGTGGCGCTCATGCGGTGTACCTGCCACGGGTGTGGCCGTTCACCGCGCTCAAGTGGTGGGTACGAGGCGCGGAGATCGCGACCATGGCGATGTCGTCGTGATCGCGGTTGCCGATCCACTGCGAGGCAAGCATCTGGAGGTGTTCCACGATGCCCGCAGCGGGAATCCCGGCACATCCGGCGAGAGCACGTCGAAGGCGTTCGTCACCGAAACGGGTGTCGCCCAGCGGACCCCCCTTGGCTTCGGTGATGCCGTCGGTGTATAGAACGCAGGACTCCCCGGGAGCAAGCGTGAGCGTAGCGGTGCGAGCGCGGACGACCGGCAGCGCCCCGACCAGCGTGCCGCGGGTGTCGGCTTCCTCGACGGTGCCGTCCGCACGGACGATCAGCGGACTCGGATGACCGGCGCTGGTCAGTCTCACACGCACGTCGTTGCCCTGACGGGCGGCAGAGGCCAGGACAAGCGTCGCGAATCGCGCACGATGGGAGGAGAGCAGTGCCGTGTTCAGCAGGCTGAGCACCCGTTGGTGGTCGTCCGCCATGGGCAACAGCGCATGCAGCGTGTTACGAATCTTTCCGGCGAGGACAGCGGCCTCCAAACCCTTGCCGCAGACATCCCCGAGCGTGACGAGCGACGGCTTGCCCTCTGCAGAGGCAGGGTGCACGTCGTAGAAGTCGCCCCCGATCCGCTCGTGGTCCGCCGCAGGGCGGTAACCGCCCGCGAAATCAACTCCCGCAATCTGGCGCAGCGTTGGAGGAAGCAGCTCGCGCATCAGCACCTGGGTGGTGGCCGTCTGCTCCGCGTACAGGCGAGCGGCCGACATCGCCGCCCCGGACCGTGCGGCGAAAAGACGTGCGAAGCCCTCTTCCTCGTCCGTGAAGGAGCCGCTGGACGTCTTGCGCAACAACACCAGCGCACCCGCGGGAACACCGTGCCCGGGCAGCGGAGTGATGACTATGGCCCCGATGGGGCCGAAGCCCTCGGGGATCATCCATGGCGGGGCCGCCGACGGGTCGAGCCACCGGGAAGGGACGGGCGGAAACCCGCGCAGGGCTTCACCCAGGCCGGGCACGCCGTCGGGATCGAAGGCAACCAGTGACATCGTAGGTACACCGCCGCGCAGGCAGGTCACCACAGGCAGCCGGTGAGCGCGGGTCGGCGCGACAACCAGAGCCGCGTCGGCGAGGCTCTCAGCGGCCATCTGTGCGGTCACGTCCATGCAGTGCGCCAGGTTCATGGACGAAGGCAGCCTGCTCGACGCCTCCGTGAGGAAAGCGGTCCGCTCCCGTTCCGTGCGCAGTGCGGCACGGGCGAGCTGATGGTCGGTGTCGTCCACCAGCCACCATGCGACCGTGCCGTCGTCGCGCACGCTCGGGTGCGCCTCGAAACGGCGCGCTGCGATCACACCGGTCAGGGGATCGCCCAACTCCCGTCCGGTGGCCGCACCTTCCAGGCACAGAGCCTCGTGGGCCGCGACCAGCCAGACCGGAACGATGTCAGCGAGGCAGGTTCCGGGGTGGGCTTCAGGCAGAAGAGCCTGCGCGGCATCATTGCGCTGGAGGAGAACTCCGGCAGCGTCACAGACCAGAACGGGTTGGGGGGCGCCACGCCACGGGAAGTCGGACTCCGCCTCCACGGCGATCTGCGCTCGGGTAGCCACCAAACATCGAGGACCCGCTGAGCGAATCCCTCACCTCACCCACTCGTAAAGAATCATTGTCTTTGGACAACAATCCCTCACGGGGCACCGCTCTGACAACCCGCCTTCGACTCGCCCCACCATCTCCACAGTTGTGAAGGAAATGCGCCGGTTACTCCTGCAGCGTCAGTCCGCAATCCTGGTGAGCACCGCACGGCTCTCCGGCGTCAGCGCCCCCGCACCGAACAGCCTCCTCACCTCTGCGACAGAGCGCCAACTGACCTGCGCGACCTCCCGTGCATCGGGAACGACCGAAGCCGCCGGGATCCGGCACTCGTACAGTCCCATCCAGTGCGGGGTGGGGCTGTCCAGGTTCCGGAACCTGTCGACGGGCCGGGCGCGGACCCGTAGACCGAGCTCCTCAAGGACCTCGCGCTGCGCCGCCCGCTCATAGGACTCCCCCGCCCTGACCGCACCGGCGACGAAGGGCTCCAGCCCTCCCGGAAAACGCAGGTTGGAAGGGGACCGCTCGACAAGGAGAACCCTTCCGCCCTCATCGCGACAGACAACGGCAATCACGCGATGCAGCCAACGATGGCGTACGGCCTCGGCGCGAGATGTCACGGCCATGACATGGTCCACAAGATCGACCCGGTACACCCACTCCCCGCACCGACGGGCCCAAGCCTCGTCGGAGCAGGCACCAACCCCGGTCACCGAAAGGGACTGTCGACGCCGGCCGCAGCCGGCCTGCCGACGCGCGAAGGACAACAGCCGACGGGGCACACGTCATGGCTGGCGCCGAGAGCGCCCAGCACGCAAGGGGTGGACCGCTCGCCGCGCTCGGTGGCCGCGCGCTCCAGGACCAGGTCACGCACAGCCGCAACGAAGCGCGGGTCGGTACCCACCGTCGCCGACCGGCGCATGGGCAGCCCGAGCTCTTCGGCCTTGGCCTTCGCCTCCGTGTCCAGGTCGTAGAGGACTTCCATGTGGTCCGAGACGAACCCGATGGGGGCCACGACAACGGCAGTCGCGCCCGACTCGTGCAGGGCTTCAAGGTGATCGCAGATATCGGGCTCCAGCCACGGGATCTCCGGGGCGCCGGAGCGGGACTGATAGACAAGCTTCCAGGGGTGGTCTACGCCGGTGCGCTCGCGGACGGCATAGGCAACCAGGCGGGCCACCTCCAAGTGCTGCCTGACATACGCGCCACCGTCGCCATGGCCTTCGACGGGGCCGGAGGTGTCCGCAGAGGCCGTGGGAATCGAGTGGGTGGAGAACGCGAGGTGGGCATCGTCGCGGACGTGCTCGGGGAGGTCGGCCAGGGAGCGCAGCACGCCGTCGGCCATGGGCTCCACGAAGCCCGGGTGGTTGAAGTAGTGCCGCAGCTTGTCGACCCTCG
>NZ_JBEPBM010000068.1:0-21363 GCF_040299205.1 Streptomyces sp. NPDC000983
TTTTTAAATCATCCGGCCACCACCTATATATACACCCCAATAAAAACACTCTTCCCCACCCCCCCCCTCTCCCTAACTAGGTTGCCCCCCCCACCCCCCCCCTGGTAGGGTCCGCCCCCCGCACGGCATCGCCGTGCGGCGGCCGATTCACAGCGTCTGACCCGCGCCGATCCCCGCCGCGATATCAGGAGGTGGGCCGAAACTTCAACGACCACTGCCCTTCGGCCTCTGCGACCCTCACCAGCACGGGGCCCTTGGGCAGCGGCACCCTGTACTCCCGGCCGTTGTGCGGTTGGCTGACGAGTGCATCGCCGTCCCAGACGCCTCGGGCGCGCGGCGTGAAGGACTCCAACTCGAAGTAGGGGAGCTCGCCTTCCGGGCGCAGCCGGGCGGTCAGTTCTCCGGCGGGCCCGGTGTGAAGCAGCACGGCCCGTCCCGAGCCCTCCGCTCCGCGGCCGAGTTCCCCGACCGCGCTCACTGGCCGGAAAGTGAGCTTCCATGCACGGTCCGGGGGGCTGACCCGCAGACGCAGTGGGCTGGCGCCGTTGTGCCGTACCAGGGTCCGGCCCTTGAAGTCCTTCAGGCGTGTGTGGGCGAGCAGGTCCAGGCCCGGCTTGGTCTCGTCGACTGCCTCCACCATGAAGGAACCGTCGCCCGACCGCTCCGTGTCGACCACGAAGAAGCCGGTCGGCAGAGGCTCGTCGACCGTGAACTCCATCGAGCCGTAGCCCTCCAGGACGAACTCCGCGAAGTCCTCGCCGAAGAGCGCGGCGGCGAGGGACGGCTCCCCCTTCGCGCGGAGGGAAGGCTGTGTCTTGGTCAGGCGGGGCGCCTTGGGCGCCGGTGCCGGCGGCTCGGATTCCGGCGCGGGCGGCTCAAGCGCCGGGGCAGCCAGCCCAGGCGTTGGGGCATTCGGCTCAGGTGTCCGGGCCACCGGCGACTCGACGGTGGCCCCGGACACCGGGACCTTGGCCACGCCCTCGATCTGCACGGGCCCTGGCCCGGGGACGACCCCCGGGGCCCCGCCCACGATGCCGTACTCCTCCGCGAGCCCGGCCAGCCCCGACGCGTACCCCTGCCCCACCGCGCGGAACCGCCACGCGCCGTCGCGCCGGTAGAACTCGGCGAGTACGAACGCCTTCTCCGTCGTGGCGTCCTCGATCTCGTACAGCGCCAGCCGCTCCCCCGCACCGGCGCCGATCGCCTGCACGAGCAACCCAGGCACCTGCCCGAACGTCCCCTCGTCGCTGGAAGCGGTGATCACGATCCGCTCGACGCCGGGCTCGACACGCGCGGTGTCGATCTCCAGCCAGTCGGCGACGCGCCGCTCCTCACCCTGTACCCGTCCGATGAGCCGCACCGCCCCTGAAGGGTGCGCGCGCCGGTCGCGGAAGACGACGTCGCCGTCGCCCCTGACGCGGCCCGTCGCGTCCAGGAGCAGCACCGCGGCCTCGACCTCCGGCACTCCTCCACCGGACGCGCCGCGGACGACTGCGACCTTCCACACCTGCCCGGGAGCCGGCAGGTTTCCCCCCTTGATGATCTTCGTCACCGCGTCATGCTGCCACGCGCCCCAGGGGGAAGTCGATAGGCGAGAAACCTTGGCTCGCCCTGGAACCTCCGCTTCCGCACCTGATGGGGGCGCTCTCTCCTAGTGCTGGTCAGTACCCTGTTGGTGGGCCGCCCGACTCAACTCGACGCAGAGGGAAACCTGCTCCGGACGGCCGGCACCGAACAGCCCGAGGGCGTACTCGTGTCGGGTCCAGACGTCGTCGGGATCGAGGGTGTTAACCGCCGCGAGGTCGCGCAGTGCCTCTTCCTCGTCACCGAGTTCACGCAGCACCAGCCCGCGGGAGAGCAACGCTGAGGGTGTCCCGTCTTCGCGCGAAGCGGCGTCGAGGTCGGCGAGCGACGACGGTGACGCCGCCGAGGCCGGACGCTGGATGTACCTCGAAGAGGACCGGGACGCCGACGAGACCGCTGCCTTCGATGCGCGGTACGGGTCTCCCGGGTGGCGGATGAAAGCCCTCGCCTGGCAGGGCCCCGAGGCGAAGGCCACCACCGTCTTCGCGGAGGAGCAACTGGTCGCGGTGCGGACCGCCTGCGTCGAGGAATTGGGGCACCGCGTCGACTGGGACGACCCCGCCTCCTACGGGGACGGCCTGGAAGGGCAGCACGAGGCGCCGTCCGGGCCATGGACGGTCGGCGGTGTGCTGGCGGGCGGCGGCTGCCTGACGGCGGTCCTCGGGCTTCTCGCGATTTGAGTGAATGGACTCGTCGCCCTCTTCGGCTGACTCATCTCCAGACCCTTCATGACACAGCCTGGTACTCGCGTTGCCAGGAAGAGGCGTCCCTGGCTTTCTGCCGGCGGTGTGCCGCAGGCTCACACGACGTGGCATGCCGCGCGTGCGTCCTCCAGGGACGGTGGCGGATGTCACCGGACCACGGCTCGCACCTTGCATGGCCGTGCGGGGAGCTGACAGGAGTAGGCGGATCGTGCTGGTTGTGCTGCTGGTCATGGCGGTGGTCCTGGTGCTGCTCGCCGGAGCGCATTGGTATGTGTGGCGCCGGCTGGTGCGTGATGTCACAGCGCGCGGAGGGGCGGTGCGGCGGGTGGGTACGGTCGCCGCGGTCGTCCTGCCTCTGCTCTCGCTCGGCGCGCTGAGTGCGGGCCAGGCCGGTGCCCCGTTCTGGCTCCAGCGGGTGCTGGCCTGGCCGGGCTTTCTGTGGTTGGCCCTGCTGCTGTACCTGCTGCTGGCTCTGGCGGTGGGGGAGGTCGTCCGGCCGCTGTTGCTGCGCGTCCTCGACCGGCGGACAGTGACCGGCCCGGGCCGCACGTCTCCGGCGGCGGTCACCGCCCGTCGTGAGACGGCTGTGCCCGTGCCGCCCGCCGAGGGGGCCCGGCACACCTTCGCCGGCACGCGGAAGGAGGACGGGAGGGCGCCGTGCGCAGTCGGCACGGCGCCCTCCGAAGTCCTCCCCCGCTCAGCCGGTCGGCGTCGTCCGTGTCGCGTCGCGCGCTTCTCTGAGGGCCCTCTGTCTGAGGTCGCCGCCGAAGAGCTGAATCCTGGCGGCGGCCAGGATGTCGTCCCTGCCGATGGTCCGCCCGTCACCGCTGCGCGAGGACAGGTCCTGGCGGGACTCCTTGAGGACCGGGGGCGGGGCCTGTTCGCCCGGTGGCTCCAGGGTGACCGTTCCGAATCGTTGGAGTCCGCCCTCGCGGACGACCATGGCCGCGTCCCGGGCGAGGTCCGTCAGGAAGAAGCTCGCGATGCCGTCCAGGTCGCGGACCATCGCCGGGACGGCCCCCACCCCCCGGCTCCGCAGCAGCTTCTTCACCCCGGCCTCGAACCTGTGGGCGCCGACCACAGCACTCGGCTTGCGTGACCTGCTGCGCCTGGGTGGAGGCACGATCACGCCCTGAGCGTCGTACAGGACTCCGGTGCGGCCGCGAAAGGTCGGGCTGTGGCCGTACCACTTGTCGCCCACTTCGAGCTCGACGTTCCGGTCGATCGCCCGGAGAAGGTCCGAGGGGATCAGCTTCCTGCGGGCCTCCTCCCCCGCCGCGCTCCTCGCGCCGTCGATGATCTCCGTCAGCACCGTCCGAGTCACCGACGCCGCGGCCCGTGCCGCCGACCGGGAGACGTGAAACGGGGTCACTTCCCTGAACACCGCTTTGACGAGAGGGGGTTGGAACGGCGGGGCGTCCATGACCGAGGCGGTCCCGGGCCGTCCGCGGTCAGGGCGTGCGGGCTGTGCGGCCATCGGAAGGGGCGCTCCTCATGCTGTGGTGGATGCGGCCGACCTGGCCGCCTGTTCGATCTTCGCGCGGTACGCGGCGCGGGCCTGCTCGTCGATCGGCTGCTCATGCTCGGCGCGCACCCCGGTGCGGCCGTCGAGGCTCTCGCGCAGGATGTCGGCGTGGCCGGCATGCCGGATCGACTCGGCGAGCACATGGACCAGGACGGCGAACAGGTTCGTGTTGGGATACGGCTCCGACCACCACGGCACATGGCCGGGGGCGTCGAGGGGAAGCTCGTCGATCGTGGCGTCCGAGTGTTCCCAGGTACGTTGGTAGAACCCGGTGATGTCTTCGCGGGTCTCGTTCTGGGTCGCCCACAGATCGCTGCCGTCGTGGTCCTGCCACCGGGGCAGCGGCTCCGGTGAAGGGCGGTCGAAGACCTCGCCGAAGTACCGGGCCTCGACGGCGGCCATGTGCTTGACCAGGCCGAGAAGGTTGGTCCCGGTTGCCGTCAGGGGGCGGCGCGCGTCGTACTCGGACAGGCCGTCGAGTTTGCAGAGCAGCGTCTCGCGTTCCCGGCGCAGTCGCCCGTGCAGGGTGCCCTTCGCGAATTCGTCGATCATGCGGCATGAGCCTGCCATGGGCCGCTCGTGGTCTCAAGATCCCTTCCGCCGCTCACGGGGGCGGCATCAAGCCGAACCGCGCACCTTCGGTTTACCCCCTGCTCTACTTCCCGCGGGCGCCGTACACTGTCAACTCGGGGATATACAGGCGTGATTGACTGGGGGAGCCTTCATGTCCTGGGATCAGAACGCACGTCCGGACTTTGCCGTTCCGCCCATGCCGAGCGCACCGCCACCCGCTCCGGCGGACCCATGGCGGGCTTTCGCCGTGGGGTTCTTGAACCTCACCGGTCTGGGGCTGGGGTACGCCGTCATCCGGCGTTGGCGGTGGGCGGTCGCGTGCCTGGTGGCCGCGGTGATCCTACTGTTCGTGGCCCTGCCCGCGGATCCGGACGGGGTGCCGGGCGCCTTCCTCGTCCTGTATCTGATCCTGTTGGTGGCGGCCGGCGCGCACGGTGCGTGGCTGGGCATGCGGACACGCCTGTCCTGGCTGCCGAGTTCACTGGTGGCGGCGGTGGTCGGTGTCGCCCTGCTGGCCGTACCCGCGGGCGGATACCTCCTGTACGACGACGCACGCGACGAGGCCACCCAGCAGATGCTCCTCGACCGACTGGCCGAGGCGGACAAGCTGGTGAAGTCGGCGGGCTCGCGGTCCTTCGAAGTGGCGGAACCCGACTACCGCAAGGCGCTGGCCACCTACGACGACCTGGCCACGGACCATCCGACGTCACGAGCCGCCGCCCAGGTGCCGGACCGCCTCAGGACCTACTACGCCACCGTCGGCGGCACGTACACCGATGAGCACTACTGCCAGGCCGTGGCGCCGCTGAAGTACCTGCGTACGGTGCCGCGCACCATGGACAAGAAGACGCTCGGATCGCTGTCCACCTGGCCGGACGACCGGCTGGCGACCTCGCTCTACGAGTGCGGGGCGGAGTCGATGAGCGCCGACAGCGCCGCCTGGACCTCGCAGTGGGACGAGTTGCTGACGACGTTCCCCCAGTCGGAACAGGCCCAGCAGGTGGGACCCGCGATCGACGCGGAGGTGGGCGAGGCGGTCACGGCCGTGGACGGCAGTGATCCCTGCGCGGCCGTTGAGCGCCTGGACTCCCTGTCCACACAGATCCGAGGCATTTCAGGCGAAGAGGCGGGACTCGGCGACGCCCTCGGCCAGGCGGCCGACCGGGCCGACCGGAACGCGGGGTCGGGTACGTACAACTGCGGTGTGGCCCAGTACAAGGACGGCAGTTTCAGCGAAGCCGTCACCACGATGAACACCTTCGTCAAGGACAACCCCGACAGCCCGAAGAAGGGCCTCGCCCGGAAGGTGGCCATCGCCGCCGAGGTCGCCCAGACGGTGCCCGCGGCCGGCAAGCGTATGCCGACCACGCGGTCCGGGGGCAGCATCACGGTCACGGTGAAGAACGACAGCCCCGACGACATCACCGTCATGTACACCGGCCCGGTGACGGGGAGCTTCACCCTCAAGGCGTGCGGAAGCTGCTCCACGTACTCCGCGCTGGGCAGTTCACTCGGGTTCGACTCCAAGCCGTGCAGCGACAGCGGGAAGAACTACCCGCAGAAGACCATCCAACTGCCCGCCGGAACGACCTACTTCGTCCACAAGTCCCAGGAGGGGCTCAGCGGCACCCCGGCCTCGGACACCGCCAAGCTGGAGTCGGGCTACATCTACACGGAGTGCGCCTACACCACGAGTCTCGGCTACTGAGCCGGGTTCCGGCCACTCAGCCGGGTTCGCCCGGGAAGTCGGAGTCGGCGCCGGGGCGTTGTCGGTCCCGTCTGCGATGATCCCGCATGGTCCGGGACACCAGGTGGGAGGCTGCATGTCCTTCGGCTTCAAGACGTCATGGCTCGCGGTGCGCGACGCCGGGCCCGAGGAGGTGGCCGACGCCCTCGGCCTGCGCCACCGGCAGAGCGTCGACTGGGAGACGGGCTCCGAACTCGCCTACCGCCAGGGCGTGTTCGTGGCCCGGCCGGTCCCGGGGTGGACACTCGCCCACGGCAGGATCCACCTCACGCACGGAACCGACGCCACACAGCCGGACTTTGCCGCGTGGCTGCGGACGACGGCCACGCGGCTCGGGGACCTCCAGTACTTCGGCACCGACCGTGTCGTCGACTACCACGCCTGGGCCAAGGTCGAATCCGGTGCACTGACCCGCGCCTACTGCTACATCGGCATGACCGGGGACATTCCCCTGCGCCTGGGGGAACCCACGGCCGTCGAGAAGGAGCTGGGCGTCGGCCTGGTCGGGCGCGAGGAGGTCCGGGAGGACTGGACGGACGCCGAGTGGGACGCCTGGCACGACGCCATGCCCACGGAGCAGGATGTGATGCGCATCGCCGCCGACTGGAGCGTCTGCCCGGCGATGATCAGGGACGAATCCGTCACCACCCCCGGGATCCACGGATTCCCACCGGGCGTCGAACCCGGGCGCACGGTCTGACGATCCCCGCCGACGGGCACCCGCGACCACCACCGCCGTGCATGTCCCACACACGGCCGCACCCCGGGCTTCCGTGCGGGACGGATGCTCGGGGCGTGGCCGCGAGGGAGATCCGGCGGGGTGGGTCGGTCAGCAGCGGGGGATGCCGGGGGCCGGGTCGGCGCCCACGTTCACGTTGCCGCCCCACATCCACACGTTGTTGTAGATGTGGCCGATGTCGTAGTCGATGACGGTGCCGAAGTACCAGACGTCCGTGGTGTATCCGCCCGCGGTGACGCGCTGACCGCGGGTGTAGCACGCGACGCCGGCCTCGGTGACCTTCGTCGTGGTGCCCCAGATCCTGCTGCTGGTGTGGGGGGCGTCGCGCAGGTTGCTGCCCGCCTGCACGGTGGTCGGGTGGCTGTTGGTGGCGGAGGGCGCGGCCTCGGCGGTCCCCGCGGTGCCGAGCAGGGCGAGCGTCGCGGCGAGTGCGAGCCCGGCGGCCGCGGCGGGCCTGCTGCGCTTGGTCATGGGGTGCTCCTCGGTGCGGGGTGCGGACATCAGCAGGGGGAGACCTCGGGGGACGGGTCGGTGCCGACGTTGACGTTGCCGCCCCACAACCACACGTTGTAGTAGACGGTCGGCGACGACGTGCCGTCCGTGACGTTGCCGTAGTACCAGACGTCGGTGCCGTAGTTGCCGACCTTCGCGTACTGGCCGTGCGTGTAGCACCTGATGAACGCCGCGCTGCGGAACTGGGTCGTGCCGACCAGCCAGCTGTTCGTGGTCGCGGCCTCCCGCATGTTGCTGCCGGGCTGGACGGTGGTGTTCACGGACTGCGCGGTGGCCTGCGCACTGCCCGTCGCCCCGAGAACGGAGAGAGCCGCGCCGAGCGCCAGCCCTGTCGCGGCCAGCCTGGTGGATCGCTTCGCCATTGTCTTCCTCTCTGTCGTGCACGCTTGCTCCTCGGCTCTACGACGGGAGCGGTGATGGGTCCGTATGACCGCACAGCCGGTCACCTTCACGGAGTTCGTGCCGTCAGAACGTGCAGTCGTTGACGTGTGCCAGGTGCTCGTCGCCCGTGATGTACACGTTGTTCACCCAGCCCCACATCTCGTTCGGCGGCTTCACGTACGTCCACCACCGGCTGCTGTAGCCCGAGTCTGTGATGAGCTCTCCCTGCTTCTGGCAGTAGGCGGTGACGGTGGTCCGGGACAGCGTCGCCACGACCTGGCAGTTCTGGCGGGAGGGGAAGGTCTTGCAGGTTTCGAAGGGGATGCCCGAGGCGGCGTTGCGGACGTTGACTCCGGTCGCCCACACATGGACCTCCGTGTAGTCCACCGCCGCGGACCCGGCCGCGGCGGGCCGCGCGGTCGCCGACGGCTGAGCGGTCGCCGACGCGGTCGCCGGGCCGATCAGCGCCGCCGCGGCGACGAGCAAGGCGGTGGTCAGCGCTCGGAGCGTGCGTGGTGAGGTGTGCGTCATGGCGGGGCCTCTTCCGGCAGTGGTCGCGGGCGGCGGGGTGCCGCGCCGTGCACACCGGCGACGGGAAGCGGTCGCCGCTCGTATGAGTGCCGGGCCGATGCCCCGCCGTACACCGGCCGCCTCAGGACCCCGGGCTGTCGCCCGACTCCAGCGGTTCCAGCGCCTCCCGCGTACCGAGCCGGTGGAAGACGGCGTACGCCTCCCCTTCGAGCTGCCGTGCCGTTCGGGTCCGGCCCTGGGCCAGTGCCGCGCGGGCCAGGTCCCGCAGGGTGCGGGCGCACCACAGGGGCAGTTGCAGCTTGTCCCACAGTCCGAGGGACTGTCGCAGGGTCTCGGTCGCCGTCTCCCAGTCGGACGCGGCGAGGTGCCATTCGCCGATGGTGCGCAGGACGAGGGCCTCGCCGAACATGTCCTGGCGGCCCCGGGTGATCTCCAGGCACCGGTCGAGCCGCTGCCGGGGCTCGGCCATCCGGCCCTGCCGGAACTCGACCTTGGCCAGCGACAGGCTCGCGTACATGATGCCGAAGGCGTCGTCGGTCTCCTCGAAGATGGCGAGGGACTGCCGCAGCAGGGGCTCCGCGGCCGCCAGATCACCGCGCGCCCGGTGGCACAGGCCCAGTGAGCGCAGTGCGAGCGCCTCGCCGTGCCGGTCCCAGGCGGTGACGTACAGGCGGTGGGCGCGGGACAGTGCCTCCCACGCCTCGTCGTCGCGGCCCTGCTCCCGGTGGACGTACCCGATGCCGTACAGCACATGGGCCATGGACGCGATGTCCTCCGGCTCCCGGTAGAGGTCGAGCGCCGAGTTCAGGAGGGTCAACGCCTCGTCGAAGTGGGCCTGTTCGCGGCGGGCGGCGCCCATGCCGGCCAGCGCGCCGGCGCGGCCGGTACGTACGGACTGCTCCTCGAACAGCCGCAGTGCCAGGGCGAAGAAGGCGTGGGCCTCGTCGAAGCGGTCCTGTTCCAGGCGGAGTTGGCCCAGGCCGTTCAGCAGCCAGGCCTCGCCCTCGACGTCCCCTCCCCGGCGTACCGCGGCCAGGGCCACGTCGTGGGAGCGGGACCATGCGTCGAACTGGTTGTAGAGGGCCGCGGAGGCGGCCATGAGGGTGGCGGCGAGTTCGCGTGCGGCGTCGAACATGCCGTGGTCGGCGCAGTGGATGACGGCGGCCAGCAGACAGGGCTGTTCGGCGGCGAACCAGGCGGCCGGCTCGTCCGTCAGGTGGGTCGGCGCCCCGGTCGGCGTGGCAGGCCCGCTCGGGCCCCCGTCCCCGGCAGGCGCCGCTCCGCCCGCGGCGGTGACGGACAGGAGCCGTGACGCGCCGCCCGGGCCGTGGGCCGCCGCGATGCGGGCCATGTCCAGCCAGCGGTCGACCAGTCTGCGGACCGCCGTTTCCCGTTCCTCCCGGTCCTCGTCGGCCAGGCAGCGCTCGCGGGCGTACTCGCGTGCCAGGTCGTGGATCCGGTAGCGCGTTCCGCCGGACTCGTCGGTGCCCACGACCTCGACGAAGTGGCAGTCCACGAGTTGTTCGACCGCGTCCTCCGCGTCGTCCTCGCTCACGTCCAGGAGCGGCCCGGCGACCCATGCGGCGAAGTCGGGCAGGTCCATCAGGGCCAGGCGGCGCAGGGCGCGCTGCTGCCGCTGGTGGAGGTCCGCGTAGCCCATGCCGAGGCTCGCGCGCACTTCCAGGTCGCCCGCCTGCAGTTCGTCCAGCCGGCGGTGCTCGTCCCTCAGCCGCGACACGAGCCTCGCCGGTGTCCAGTGGGGGCGGGCGGCGAGACGGGCGCCGGCGATCCGGACGGCGAGCGGGAGCCTGCCGCACAGCGCGACGATCTCGGCGGCCCGGTCGGGATCGAGGGCGGGTCGGGCCGGGCCGGCCACCCGGGCCAGCAGGTCCATGGCCTCCGTCTCGGACGGCACCCGCAGATCGAGGTGGGCTGCGCCCTCCAGCGCGACGAGCCGGCGGCGGGCGGTGATGAGCACGGCCGAGCCGCCGCCGGGCGGGAGCAGCGGCCGCAGCAGGGCCTCACTGACAGCGTTGTCCAGGACGAGGAGGACCCGGCGGCGCGCGATGTGGGTGCGGTACAGGCCGAGGAGGTCCTCCTCGTCACGGGCCGGGGTCTCCGGGTCCACGCCGAGGGCGCGCAGCAGTCGGGCCAGGGCGTCCGCGGTCCGTACCGGTTCGGAGTCGGAGGCGCGCAGGTCCACGAAGAGCTGTCCGTCGGGGAAGAGCGCGGCGGTGCGATGGCCGACGTGGACGGCCAGCGCGGTCTTGCCGGTGCCCGACCGGCCGGAGATCACGCCGATGGGCGGTGCGGTGCGCAGCGGGTCGCGAACTTGCTCCAGCAAGGCGGTCGCCCAGGCCGTCTCTTCGGTACGGCCTATGAAGTCGGCAGCGTCGGGCGGGAGTTGGGTGGGCACCGGGTGACCGGGGCGGCCCTGGGACCCGGCGGCCCCCGACGTGTCATCGCCGGAGGGCACAGGGGCCTTGGCCGGTGCGGGCGCGGGTCTCTCCCCGGCGGGCGCGGCTCTTCGGGCGGCCGGGGCTCCCAGTACGGCCGTGTCCGCCCTCAGCAGGGCCTGGTGGAGCGCGCGCAGTTCGGGGCCGGGGTCCGCGCCCAGTTCCGTACGGAGCAGGCGGCGGCCCTCGTCGTAGCAGCGCAGGGCGTCGGGCATCCGGCCGGTGCGGAACAGGGCGGTCATCAACTGGCCGCGCGGGCGCTCCCGCAGGGGGTTCGCGGCGACGTGGGCGACGAGTTCGGAGACCAGATCCGTGCGTCGGTCCAGGTCCAGTTCGGCGGAGAAGCGGAACTCCTGTGCCTCCAGGCGCAGTTCCGCCAGGCGCATGGCCTCGACGCGGGCGAAGGACTGGCAGAGCCCTTCGAGGGCGTCGCGGCCGCGCCACAGGCGCGACGCGGCCTGGAGGGTGTCGACGGCCTCCTCGGCCCGCCCGTCGAGGGCCGCCCTCCGGCCGGCGGCGAGGGCCTTCTCGAACCGGCGGACGTCCACGGCGGCGGGCGGGAATTCGGCCACGTATCCGGGGGTGCGGGTACGGATGGCCTCCGCGCCCTCCGTACCGGCCAGGGCCCTGCGCAGTCCGGAGACGTGCGAGGCGACGAGCGCCCGCGCCGTGGTGGGCGGCTCCTCCTCCCAGACCAGGTCGACCAGCCGTTCGGCGGACAGGACCTCACCGAGGTGCACGACGAGCGCCGCGAGTATCGCGGTCGGTTTCGCCCCCTTCAGCGCGATCCGGTGTCCTGCGCTCAACACCTCGACCGGACCCAGAAGGCAAACGTCCACGCGTCCCCCGCTTTCGCATTCCGCTGTCGGGGACAACGTGTCGGCCCCCACTGAGAACTACGGTTGTGGGCGGATTCCGGTTTCACGAATCACCGATGTGGTCCGCGGGACGGCCGAAACCCCTCGGGTCACCGCTGCGGGTGGCCCGTTCCAGGCGTTGTAAGTATGGCCCGCTCCACCCGCTGCATACGGCGTACAGAGAATCTGCATCGATCCTGCAACGCCCGCCGCGACGCTGTGAGCGTGACGGACATCATCCTGCTCTCGGACCCCCGGGTCGCCGCCACGCGTGTCACCGACAACGGTGAACCCCTGGTCGACGTAAGGGAGTTCGCCGCACTGCGGGTCGACACGCGGAAGACCGACCACGACGGCTCGTACGCCCATCTGCGGGCCGACGTACTGCGTCGGCTCCTGCTCGCGCAGGAGGCGCTGCCCCCGGGCGTCCGCCTGCTGATGGTGGAGGGCTTCCGGCCGCCGGCCCTGCAACGCCGCTACTTCGACGAGTACGCGGCGACGCTGCGCACGGCGCATCCGGACGCCGGACCGGACCGGATCCGCGAGCTGGCCAGCGCGTACATCTCGCCTCCGGAGGTCGCCCCGCACGTCAGCGGCGGCGCGGTGGACCTGACGCTGTGCACCGACGACGGCGCCGAACTGCCCCTCGGTACGGAGGTCAACGCCACCCCCCAGGAGAGCGAGGGCGGCTGCCGCACCGGCGCGCCGAACATCGACGCCGGTGCCCGTGCCAACCGGGCGGTGATGGGCCGGGCCATGACGGCCGCGGGATTCGTCAACTACCCGACCGAGTGGTGGCACTGGTCGTACGGGGACCGGTACTGGGCGCTCCTGACCAGCGCGCCCACCGCCAAGTACGGTCCCGCCGCCCTGAGACCCACCGCACTCTGAGACAGCCGGACCCCGGGGGAAACACCGTGGAGAACACCTGCATCGCGACGACGACCACGTCGCCCAAGACCTCCGACACCACGACGCCGAACTCGACGGCGGTCTCCGACCACATGACGCCGGGCACAACGGTGGTCCCTGACCACATGACACCGGCCTCCACAGCGATCTCCGACCACACGACACCGGGCACGGCGGCGGTCTCCGACCACATGACCGCCGCCGAGTTCGACGAGGCGTTCACCGCCGTGATGCCGAGGCTGAGACGCCGGCTGCTGGCCCTGACCGGCAATCCGCACGACGCCGACGACCTGTTGCAGGAGACGTACCTGAGACTCTCCCGCCGGGCGCACGCCCACACCCTGGCCCGCCAGCAGCAGCCGTACGCCTACGCCTGCGCGGCGGCGGTGAACCTGCTGCGCGACCTGTGGCGGCACCCCTCGCGCCAGGAGCGCTGCACCGACCGGCTGCCGGAACGCGGCTGGGACGGCGGCTTCGCCGGCCGGGAGGCCGAGGCGGTGACGGCCGCGCTGCTGCGCGGGCTGTCCCCCAAGGAGGCGGCGGCCGTGATCCTGGTCGACATCGAGGGCCTCACCCACGACATGGCCGGGGAACGGCTGGGCGCACACCGCGGCACCGTTCAGCGCAACCGTATGCGCGGCCTCGCCAAGATCCGCGCCGCGCTCGCCTCGTAGGAACCGGGCGTCTCCTCCACGACGAGCACCTTCATCGCCGGCCGACGGCGCGCGGCAGTCCGACCAACTGCCTCACGCCGCCGAATCGTTCAGCACGCGCGCACCTCGCACCGACCAATCCAGGGGGAACCCATGCACCGAGCCCACCGCGCCCTCGCCACGGCGGGAGGACTGCTCCTCGCCACCGCGTTGACCTGTACCGGCACGGCGATGGCCGACTCGTCGCCGGTCGCCCCGACCACTGCGGCCTCCGCGGCCGACTGCCGTCCCCTGGCGGACGCGTCCGCCCAGGCGCAGGCGATCGTCAACGCCGCGTGCTCACAGATCGGGGTGCCGTACTCGTGGGGCGGCGGTTCCATCCACGGGCCGACGTACGGCCAGGACTATCCCGGGGGCGGCCCCGGCGCCCACGACAGCCAGGTGAAGGGCTTCGACTGCTCGCACCTGGTGCAGTACGCGGCCTGGCAGGGAGCGGGCATCGCCCTGCCCGAGGGGACGTGGAACCAGGCCCGGTGGAGCGGCGCCACCGCCCGGTTCACCCCCGCCCAGGGCGTCGCCCCGTTGCAGCCGGGCGATCTGCTGCTGTGGGGGTCGGACCCGGCCAACCTCGGCAGCGTCCACCACATCGCCATCTACCTCGGCAACGGCAGGATGGTCGAGGCCCGGGAGTCCGGCACGCTCGTGAAGGTAAGCGACGTACGGCTCGACGCCCAGTACGCGGGCGCCCTGCGCATCGCCGGCTCCGGGCAGCCGCCCGCGAACACCAAGCGGTTCATGACCTGGGGCACCGACGTGGGCCTGCGTCCCGACCCCAGCACCAGGCAGCCTCCCGTGACACGGCTGCCCGGCCCCACGGCCGTGGACGTGCTCTGCCAGACACACGGCGAGTCGGTCACCGCCGAGGGCTACACCAACGACGCCTGGTCGTACCTGCCCAAGTACAAGGCGTGGATCTCGAACATCTACATAAACGACCCGGCGGCCTGGCTGCCCGGCGTCCCCGCCTGCTGACCCACCGCACCGCCTCTCATACCCCGCACATCTCTCACAGAGGAGACCTCGCCATGCGCGCACTCAAGCGCACCCAGTCCATCGGCCTGCTCGTCGCCGCGGTCACCGCGGCCGGGCTGGTCCCGCTCGCGGCCGGCCAGGCCGCCGCCGCCCCGGCCGCCAAGGCCGCCGGCTACGCCGGTTCCTGCCCCGCGGCCGGCACCGTGACCCAGGGGTGGCACTCCGGCCACGACGGCGTCGACATCGCCAACAGCCTCGGGACCCCGATCTACTCCACCGGGCCCGGCACCGTCATCGTCTCCGGTACCGCCAGCGGCTACGGCCAGTGGATCCGCATCAAGCACGACGACGGCACCGTCACCGAGTACGGGCACATGTACGAGCGTCTCGTCTCCGTCAACCAGCGGGTCAGCAGCGGCCAGCTGATCGCGCGGATGGGCTCCGAGGGCCAGTCCACCGGGCCCCACCTGCACTTCGAGGCGCACTCCTCCACGGCCAGCACCCGTGGCATGGACCCCGTCCCCTACCTGAACGAGCGCGGTGTGGGCCTGCCGTGCACCCCGGGCAGCGGCACGCCCGGCACGAACTTCACCACCTGGGGCACCTCGGTCCGGGTGCGGGCCGACGCCCGGCTCAACGCGACGGTCGTGCGCACCCTGACCGGGCCGACGGCCGTCTACGTGCAGTGCCAGAAGCGCGGCGACATCGTCAACGCCGAGGGCTACAGCAACGACGCCTGGTCCTACATCCCGGCGCTCGGCGGCTACATCTCCAACATCTACATCGACCACCCCTCCGCCTGGCTGCCCGGGGTGAGCGAGTGCTGACCGCCGCCCTCACCGGCACGAGGGGTGCCGCAGCGATGGCCCTGGCCGCCGCGCTGCTCCTCTCCCCCGGGCTCACCTCGTCCGCGCGGGCCGCCGACTCGGCGCCCTGCGCTCCCGACCGGAACTACCCGGACACCTACCTGTGCCAGTTCTGGGGCTCGGACATCAATCTGCGTTCCGCCCCTGACCCACAGGCCCCGGTCACCTCCACATCACCCGCCGGCGGTGTCCTCAGAGTGCAGTGCCAGGTCAAGGGCGGCCGTGCGACCTACGGCGACTACTGGCACACCTGGTGGGTCAGGACCCCGGCGGTGGGCGCGGCCCGGTCCTCGTACATGAGCGAGATCTTCCTCGTCGGCGGCGGCAACGACGAGCCGGACTCGGGCCTGCCGACCTGCTGAACAGCGGCCCGCACCCACCGGATGCCCCCGGGACCACTCCAGGTCCCGGGGGCATCCGGCGTTCCGGCTCCCGTTCCTGTTCTCATACGGCACGGGCCGCGCCCCCGTCCTACGTGCGGTGCGAGCGACGTACCCCTCGCTCCCCTTCCCTTTCCCTCCCAACCGATCCCGAGGACGACCATGATGACCTTGAGCAGCGCACGGAGCACGGTACGGGCGGGCGTGCTGACCGCCGCCCTCGCCGCGCTCGTGTGCACCACCGCGACCACCGCCTCCGTGGCCTCCGCCGACTCCCCCGCGGCACGCCCGGCGGCGGCCCAGGCCGACGTACCCGCCGGGGTGACGGCGGGCGTCGCCGTCTTCGACCGCCAGACCGGCACGTTCACCGAACAGCTGAACGCCGACGCACAGTTCAGGTCCGCGTCGGTGGTGAAGCTGCTGATCGCCCTGGACGTGCTCTGGAACCGCAGCCCCGACGCCCTGTCGGCCGCGGACCGGGCCCGCGTCGACACCATGCTGCGCGGCAGCGACGACGCGGCCGCGAGCACGTTCTGGTCGAACAACGGCTCGGGGGCGATCGTCGACCGGATGGTCACCCGGCTCGGCCTGACGGACACCGCCCGCCCGCCGTCCACCCACCCCGGCTACTGGGGCTACACGGCCCTCTCGGCCCGTGACACCGTGAAGATCTACCGCCATCTGCTGGACTCCGCCCCGGCGGCGACACGCGACTACCTCCTCGGTGACCTGCGGCAGTCCACGCGCTGCGCCACCGACGGCTACGACCAGCACTTCGGCATCGCCGGCTCCTTCAACCGCCCCTGGGCCGTCAAGCAGGGCTGGTCGGGCTTCAGCTCGGGCGGCTGCACCGCAACGGCCTCCACGGCCGCCGCCGAACCGGCGGGAACGGCTGCCCGTACGGCGGCGGACGCCGACGCCGTGGACCTCTCCCGACCGGCCCTGCACACGACGGGTGTGGTGGGCTCGGGCGACCGTTCCATCGTGGCGGTCTTCACCCTGCACCCCAGCGGAACGCCGTACGGCAAGGCCTACACGGACATCGGCCGGCTGACCCGTTCCCTGAACGTCCCCGGCGCCACCCGCCCCGCCGGCACCTGGATCGGCACCTGGGGCAGCGGGGTCCGCGTCCGCACCCAGGCGACGACCACGTCCGGCGCGATCACCACGCTGCCCGCCGGAGTCGAGGTCCTGGTCGGCTGCCAGAAGCGCGGCCAGCAGGTCAGCCAACCGCCCTACGTCAACGACTGGTGGGCCCAACTCCCCCAGTACGGCGGCTACATGACGAACATCTACCTCAGCTCACCGGAGAACCAGGTACCGGGAGTACCGGTGTGCTGACGGGACGGTGAGAACGGCCCGGGGCGCCCACGGCCGACGTCCCGGGTAACAAGCCGCTCTGGAGTGGGCGGGCAACAGTACTGGGCAAGGTCGAACACCCGAGCTCCGGTCCGCGCGTCACCGGCGGTGCGTGACAATCTACTGCTGGCCGCAGGGCACGCGAGAGGAGAACGGTCTGTGCCGGGGATCAAACTGCGTCATCACCAGGTCGAGGCCGTGGCCAGTATCGTGCGGGGCCTCGACGTCCCGGTGGGCGGTGTCCCCGCCCATGGGCTCCGTGGGCAGGTGCACGCCGCGTGCGGCACGGGGAAGACGGTCATCGCCGCGGCCGCGGCCAGGCGGCTGGTGCCCGGTGGGCGCGTGCTCGTTCTCGTGCCGACGCTGGATCTGCTCGCGCAGACCGTGCGGGCGTGGCGCGAGGTGGGACACCGCGGTCCGGCGGTCGCGGTGTGCTCGCTCCAGGACGACGTGGAGTTGTGGCATGTGGGGGTGCGCTCCACCACCAACCCGATTCAGCTGGCGCTGTGGCACGGCTCCGGGCCGGTGACCATCTACGCCACGTACGCGTCGCTGGGTGTACTGGCCGAGGCCTTCGAGGGCGCCTACGGGCAGCAACTGGCCCCGATGGACCTGGCCGTGGTCGACGAGGCGCACCGGACGTCGGGCTCGATGGGCAAGGCGTGGGCGGACATCCACCACCAGCACCGGATCCCCGCGCTGCGGCGGCTGTATCTGACGGCGACGCCTCGGATCTGGCAGGAGCGGCCCGCGGACTGGCAGGCGCAGGCGGGGGTGCTGGACCCGCTGCCGGAGATGATGGCGGCGTCCATGGACGACGAAGCGGTCTTCGGTCCCGTGCTCTACAGGCTCAGCCTGGCGTCGGCCGTCTCCCGCGGCCTGCTCGCCCGCTACCAGATCATCGTGCTGGAGCTGACGGATCCGGTCGTCACGCCCGACCGGCTGATGGGCGGGGAGCGGGGCACCGAGGAGGTGCGGGGCCAGCGGCTCGGGGCCCTGCAGGCCGCGCTGCTGCACGCGATGGCGCGGCACGACCTGTCGACGTGCATCACCTTCCACCACCGGACGATGGAGGCGCAGGCGTACGCGGAGGGCCTGGGGACGGTGGCGGCGAAGCTGCACGCGGACCAGCCGCTGACGTACCCGTCGCGGGTCTGGGCCGACTGGCTGTGCGGTGAGCACGTCCCCGAGCACCGGCGTGAGGTTCTGGGCGAGTTCGGGTCGACGGCGCGGCGGGCCGTGCTCTCCAACTGCCGTGTCCTGGGCGAGGGCGTGGACATCCGGGCCGTGGACTCCGTGGCACTCCTCGACCCCAAGGGGGCACCGCACGACATCGTGCAGGCCATCGGCCGCGCACTGCGTCAGAAGCCCGGACAGGGCAAGCTGGCTTCCTTGATCGTGCCGGTCTTCCTCCAGCCGGGTGAGCAGCCGGAGGACATGTTCACCTCCAGCTCGTACCGGCCGCTGGTGAAGGTCCTCGAAGGTCTGCGGGCCCACGACGAGGAGGCCGTGGAGCTGCTCGCCATTCCGCAGGAGCCCCAGAAGGATGTCGCGCAGCCGTCGGTGAACATCGGCGCGGCTCCGGGAGAGGGCGAGGAGGAGTCCCGTCTGCTGCTGCGTTTCGCGCTGCCCAGGGATCCGGTGATGGTCGCGGACTGGGTGTCCTTCAACGTCATCGACACCGAACGCCAGGACTGGGCGCGCGGCTGGGCGGCGCTCAAGAGGTTCACCGAGCGTGAGGGGCACGCCCGTGTGCCCTACGAGCACAGGGAAGGCGCGTATCCGCTGGGGACCTGGGTGGCCGAGCAGCGGCGGGCCTTCGGGGCCGGGCAGATGACCGGCCGGCGCGCGGAACGGCTGGAACAGCTGGGCATGGTCTGGTCGGTCGCCGACGAACGTTTCCAGGAGAACCTGGCCGCCGCGCGGGCCTACTACGACCGGCACTGGACCCTGTGCGCACCGCGCACCGCCACGATGCTCGACCGGCCGGTCGGGCAGTGGCTCTCCAACCTCCGCAGGCCCGGGGCACTCGACGGCAAGCCGGAATGGCGGGCGGCACTCGAGTCGATCGACCCCGACTGGAACCCGGCATGGCCGGCGGCATGGCAACGCCACTACGCCGCACTGCGCGAACTCGTGCGCGACGAGGACGGCCGGACCGAGGTCCTGCCCGGCGTCACCGTACATGGCATGGACATCGGACGCTTCGCCGCCAAGCAGCGCCAGTACAAGGTCTGGAGGGCCCTCACGGACGGGCAACGCGAACGTCTGGAGCGGCTCGGCATCGTGCCGCCGCCTCCGCCCGCGGAGCCGGAGCCGCCCGCCGAGCCCTCCACCGCGCCCCTGGGGGCCTTCGAACGGGGCATCGCCGCCCTGACGCGGTACCGGGCCCGCACCGGCTCCGCGGGGCCCATCAGCCGGTCACACGTCGAACGGCTGGACGACGGGACCGAGGTCAGGCTCGGCGTGTTCCTCTCGAACGCCAAAGCGAGGCGGCAGAAGCTGACCGCCGACAAGCGCCGGCAACTCGCCGACCTCGGACTCGAATGGGCCCAGGACTGACAGCACACGGGTCCCGGCGGCGGGCGGCCGGCCCGGTGGCGTATCGCTCGGGTTCGACGTCGAGCCGACCGGACGAGCGTGCCGTTCCCATCGTGTCCACCGCGCCCGCCGCGCCCGTCCACCTCCGGGCGTGACGACGGACCCTCCCGCCACCGGGCGTGACGAAGGACCCGTCCGATTAACCCTGTTCCCTTCTGGCGACAGGCATCGCAAGGCTGCACCCGAACCGAGTGAAAACCGCCGACCGGGGGGACAGCAGCCGTGCTGCGCATTCACTTCACACCCGAGGACCTCACCCGCATCAGCCTGGCCAGGGCACCCGACCCACTCTGGGAGCTGGTGTGCAGCCTGCACCGCCTCCAGACGACCCGCGGAAGATGGGCCTACGCCGACTGGTACCGCGACGCCCGGCGGGCGCTCGCCGACCGGCCGCTCGGCTCGGCCGTCCGCACCCTGCTCGTCCCCGTCCTGCCCCGCGCCCGGTACTTCCCGGACTTCCTGACCCCGCACGAGTCCGAGGACGGACTCGCGGCGGGCATGGCCGCCGTGCACGACGCGCCGCCGGCCCGGGTGGGCCGCGAGATACGGCTCCTGGAAGGTGTCAACGGCCCGTCCGCCTGGGCCCGCAGACTCGTCGAGCGGGGCGCCCGTGAACAGCTCACGCGGGTCATGCGCGCCTACTACGACGCCGTGGTTGCGCCCCACCACGACCGGCTGCACGCCCACCTGGCCGGGGAGCGCGCACGGCTCGCCCGCCAGATCCTGGACACCGGCGCCGAGGGGCTGCTGGCCGCACTGGCGCCGTCGATGCGCTGGCGGCCACCGGTCCTGCACATCGACTACGTCGAGGACCGCGACCTGTACCTGCGGGGCCGCGGGCTGCGGCTGGTCCCCTCCCACTTCAACTGGCACAGCCCGATCGCGCTCGCCGACGACGCGTTGCGGCCGGTCCTCGTCTATCCGCTGCACCACTCCCGCCCGCCGGCTGTCCCCGCCGCGTCCGAGGCGACGCTCGCCGCGCTGCTGGGCAAAACCCGGGCCGCGGCGCTGCGGGCCGTCGCCGCGGGCGCGACCACCTCCGAACTGGGCCGAGCCCTGGGCGTCTCCCCCGCCACCGCCACGCACCACTCCACGGTGCTGCGCAACGCGAACCTGATCAGCAGCCGGCGCTTGCACAACACGGTGCTGCACACCCTCACCCCGCTCGGCGCGGCGATGCTCCGCCCGGTGGCGTCGTCCCGCGGGGAGCCGGATCCGGACACATCCCGCCCGACCCTGCCGTCACAGCGGCCCCTCGGCTAGCGCCGGAGTAGCGGGCTCCACCGATCCGCCTCGTACTTTCGAGAGCCGTCGAAGGTCGTCGCCGGCACCCGGCGTCCCCTGCGAGCGTGTGCGGCGTACCACCCCGGTGGGCTCCACCCGCGGGGGATACGGCAAGACCCGCGCATCGACGACCAGTTGGGGGAAACATGAACCGAGCCGTACTGGCGAGCACCGTCGCGCTCGCCTCCGCCGCAGCGTGTCTGGTGGCCTTCGCGCCCACCGCGTCGGCCGCACCGCAGGCCTGCGTGGCCCAGTCGCTCACCACCGGCGCCCAGGGCGGCGTCGGCACCGTCCGCTACAAGTCGGCCACCAGCACCTGCGGTGACCTCAACCTCACCTATTCCAACGACTCGACGACCAACTACGGCGACCGCTACGCCGGCCGGCTGCGCAACTCCAGCGGGGTGTGGAACACCTGCAACAAGGGGTACGTCTGGGCCTCGGACGGCAGCCACAGCATCAACGACTCCACGTACTGGCTCTGCACCGACGTGGGCGACAACACGCCGTTCACCGTGGCGAGCTACTACGACGGCGGCGACTCGGTCACGATCACCCACTGACCATGCCCGTCGTGGGGGGGGGGGGGGGGCGGGGCCCCCCCCCCCCCCCCGGGGGGGGGGGGGGCCCGGACGGGGGCGCTCCGCCGGGCCCGGCCGGGCCCCC
>NZ_JBEPBM010000069.1:0-21061 GCF_040299205.1 Streptomyces sp. NPDC000983
GATCTTCATGCCGTGGTGTCCTTCCCGGTCAGCTCGGCCAGCGTGCTGGCGACAGCGCGTTGATAGGCGTCCTCAATGAAGGTCGCGGAGGGCCGTAATGGTGGCTCGGGTATTGGAACTCTCCGAATGCCTGGCCGTGGACATGATCGACAGTGGTGTTCGATGCTGGCAGGCTGGCCCGATGCGGATACCCAGACGAGCAGCCAGAGTCGCAGTCCTGGACCCGGTGGGGTCGGTCTTCATGCTCCGGTATGACAACGAGGAAGTTGGCGTCCACTGGGCGATGCCCGGTGGTGGGCTGGATCCGGGTGAATCTCCACTGCAGGCCGCTGAGCGCGAGTTGCGCGAGGAGACCGGATGGACCGACATCGACATCGACGGCACCCTGCTGTGCCTGTGGGAACACGACTTCACCAGGGCAGGGGTGCCGGTTCGCCAGCACGAGCACATCTTCCTCGCGCATGGTCCCCGCCGGGACCCAGTCGGCGACCTTGCCGCTTCGCATGCCGCAGACAAGATCCTGCGGTGGCGATGGTGGTCGCCAGCTGATCTGTCCGATGGTTGTGAGCCGTTGTGGCCGCCGCAGCTGCCCGAATTGCTCGCTGACGTGCGGAAAGACGGTGCACCGGCGACGCCCGTCGACCTTGGTTTCGTCCGGAACGGGCTCGTCGGCGGGAGCTGATCCGGGGGACGGATCTCAGGAGCTGTTCCGGCGGCTGACCTCGGCGGCGTAGGAGCCCCAGTCTCCGGCGGCGGCTCGTTGCCATTTGACGGCGACGGTGATGTCGATGCCGAGGGTGCGGGCGAGGACCGCGGCGGGCAGCTCGGTAGCGAGCTGGAACAGGGCGGTCGACCGGGTCTCGGCGAGCCGGATGCCGAGTTTGCGGAGACGCTCACCCATGGCCCAGACGCTGATCGGGCGGCCGGGCTGGCCGCCGGGGAAGAGCCAGGGTGAGTCTGTCCGGGCGAGGACGGCATGGCTCCAGCGGACCGCGCCCTGGTGGAGGGCCAGTTCAGCGACCGGTCCGGGCAAGTCGACGGGGACGGTACCGAGGCGGAGGCGGACGGCTCCGTCGGTCTCCTCGATCTGGTCGACGGTGAGCCGGGAGATCGCCGCGGGCCACTGGGCATAGAGGAGCAACAGCAGGCCGGCGAAGCGGTCTTCGGGCTTGAGGGTGTCGTCGTGCAGCAGACGGCGGGCGGTGGCCCAGCGTGCCTCGTCGTCCATCGCCTGGGAGGGGCCGTTCCATCTGACGGCCGGGAAGCTGAGATCGCGGGCGATCTTCTGGGCGAGAGCCCAGCGCACGAAGTGGCCCGCCTCCCGGAGGTGACGGACGTCGTCGCCGGTCATCCAGCGTTCAAGGTCGGCCTGACGGCAGGTCGCGAGTGTCAGGCTCTGGGCCTCGATCCAGTTGAGGAGATGGACGGCTGCCCGCAGATGCTGGCGGACGACGGTGAGCTGGGTGTGCGTGATGTCGTTGCCGCGGCTGCGTCGGCGGAGCCGTCGCAGGAGGTGCCAGGTCGCGTACCGGTGCAGGATTTTCCGTCCCTCGGCGGTGGTGTGGGAGGTGACGAGATCGTTCACGTGCCGTTCCAGGCGGACCATCTGTTCGTCCCGCTGGGGCAGCGTGCCGGTGGCCACGAGCACGCTGCGGATGTGCTCGACGACCTTGCCTGCCGGGAGTTCGTCCAGGGCCTCGTGTGTCAGGGGCCGACGGCCGGAGCCGAGATCGGACAGGATGGTGGAGACGATGCCGCCGGCCAGCCAGCGCATCGCCGTGCCGGCCCGTTCCGTCTCGGCCAGAGCGTCGTTGAGGGCCTGCAGCTTCGGAGGTATGGAGCCCGAGCCGTCGGCGAGAAGTTCGTGGAGCCGTTGCTTGAGAGTGCAGCGAGGGCACGGGCCGGCGGCTCGCAGTCGTTCTGCTTCCCCGCAGGTGGGACATGGGCGCCAGAGCTCGGCGTCCGGTGCGGTGCAGGGGCCGCAGACCGGGGCGTCGGCGGTCCCGGAGTGGATGCCGCGAAGCCGCCCGCATGCGGTGCAGTGAGCCTGGCGTCGGTCGCAGCCGCCGCAGCGGGGCAGGCCGGTCAGCCGGGAGTGGGTGGCGGGTGCGGTGCGGCCGCAGATCGAGCAGACGAGGACGGGCAGGGGGCAACAGTTCGAGCAGAGAGGACCGTCGGAGGTGCGGTTCTGTACTCGCTTCCGCTTTCCGCAGTTGATGCAGACCTCGACGCTCGCGGGGTCGTTGACCAGGCAGTTCGGACACAGCGGGCGCCCTTGGTCGTCGCGGGTGGCGGGGTCGCGGCGGGCTCCGCAGCGTACGCATTCTTCGACGCGGGACTTGGCGATGCAGTTGCGGCAGACCCGCTGTCCGTCGAGCGGCTTGTCGATGCGCACCACCCGGTGGCAGCGAGGACAGGACGGCCGGACGATCCCTTCGGCACCGGCCTCGTGCAGAAGGTCGATGAACCTCAAGATGGCGCGGTGCGGGGCGAGGTGGGCCTCGCCGGTCAGCAGGCGAGGGTTCTCCTCCAGGGCCCAGACCACTCGCTGGCGATAGTGGGGACGGTGGGGCGCCGACCGGCGCAGAGCCTCGGCGACCCCGTCGCGGTCGGCGCCCGGGGCGATCGTGTTGATCACTGCGTGGATGGCCGTGGCTGGGTCACGGCCATCGCGGTCGGGACACATCGAACAGCGGGGCAGGCCCTTGCGGTCCCGGAAGGTGACGCGCCGGGTGTTGCCGCAGGCGGTGCACTCGGTGGTCTCCTTGATGCAGACCGAGCAGTACCAGTCCTGGCCCTGCCGCTGGAGGCTTCGCAGCCCCTTCCCGCAGTCCGCGCAGACCGGTGGCGCGATCGCCGAGGCGCCGGCTTTGCGAAGGGCGATGAGGAGGTCACCGACGGCCCGTGGCGCCGGGGACCGGCCGTCGGTCAGGACGGCGGGCCGTGTCGCCAGGAACTTGGCCAGGTTCCGTGACTTCGCGCGGCCGCCCGCGACCGCGGTGACCACGGTGCGGATGGCCTCGGAGCCGAGCTCGCTCTCGGCGTCCGCGGCCAGGTCCGTGATCAGGCCGATCGGGTCGGTGACGGCGCGGTCGAGAGAGCCGGTGGTGGTCATGGCCGGTCAACACCCTTGATCCGAGCCCGCTTTGGCCGCAGTCCGCCGAGTCCTTCCGTGTCGGGGCCGTGCCGCCGACGGCTGCCTTCTTCGGCTTCTTCACGGCCCCGGCCACCGCGATGGGCTCGATGAGGTCGTCCATGGTGCAGTCCAGGATGTCGAGCAGGGCCATGAGGATCTTCAGGCTGAGTCGCTCCGGTCGCTCGACGACGAGCCGGTAGACCTGGCTCGAGGACAGGGTGATACCCCGTTCGGCGAGCGGAGGGATGAGGTCGGTGGTGGAGAACATCCCGCGGTCGGCCATGACTTTGCGCAGGTGCCAGTGGTAGTCGAGCTTGGCGGCCATCGGCGGATCCCTCCTCATCGGACCCCGGCGAACGCCGGAGCCAGTGCCTTGTGAAGGGAAGTGTTCATGAAGTCGTCGCTGACGTGCGTATAGATGGCCAGGGAGCTGTCGCTCTCGTGGCCGACCTGCTGCTGAATTATCTTGAGTCCGGACCAGCGTCGTCCCTGTGACCTTGGCGTTCGTGTTGACGACGATGTTGTCGACGCGGAGTTGGTCGGGTCGGCAGCATGGAAGACAGCTGACCGATCGATATCAGCGCGAGACGTACCGCCACGAGTTCTCGCGGGTTGGCTCGTCTGCGTGCTGAGGGTGCTGGGGTTCACGAGGTTGCCGGTCCTGACGGAGAGGGGCGGGTTGCCCGGCCGACCTCCTGAGCTCGCTCGCGGGCCGCGACCTGCTGGAGCTCGCCGTAGCGGTGGAGTGCCTGCGGATCGCCGATGTGTTCGGCGGCCGCGATGGCGGCGTCGAGGACTCCGTCCATCCAGAGTCGGGGAATCCCCTGCAGATCCTGCTCACTCGCAGCGAGGAGACGCTGCGCGGTGGAGGTGTCAGGTGCGTTCGGGACGAGAAGGAAGCACTCCTTGACGAAGTGCCGCCATTTGCCCTGCTCGATGCCTCGCTTGTCGGGCGGCAGGGCGCGCTGGGCCTCCTGAAGCGTTTGCCATGCGCCCGCGAAGTCGTCGGTTCGTCGTTGCAGTCTGGCGAGGGTGAGCAGTTTGCTCCCCTTCGCTCCTGACCACGAATCGTTGAGCGCGACGGCTTCTTTCTGCACGTCCACGGCTTCGGCGAGGTAGCCGAGGTGGGCGAGGTGGAACTGCAGTGTGTTGAGTGTGTCGTCGGTTCGAGGCTCGCTGGCGGCCCACTCGGTCATGAACAGGCGGGATGCCTCGCGTTCGCCCAGGCGCGCTGCGTGGTAGGCCCACGCTTTGAGCCCTTCGTCGGCCGGGTCGGCGGGAAATCGTGCGCGTTGCTGGTCCAGCCATTCTTCGACCACTGTGTCGGTGTGGCGGGCCGATGTGATGTCGCCCAGGATGCGGTCGCGGTCAGGGTGGGAACTGGCCCGCACCGCTTCGGCGCTGGCGGTGATGCCTGCGGTGAGGAGGTGGTAGAGGTGGTAGCCCAGGGCCGTGTCGAAGCTGATGTTCTTGGCGTCCCAGTGCAGCCACAGGTCATCGACCTGCCGGTGCTCAGCGACCAGGAACCCGGCCAGGGTCAGGTCGGGTGCTATGCCCCAGGGGACGGCCTCGCGGTAGTAGGTCGTCTGCTGCTGGAGAAGGAAGCGCAGGAGCTGTAGGTCCTGGGGGCGGCGGTCGTATTGCAGCGCCCACAGAACCGCGAAGCGTGCAGATCTGTTGCGGTCGGTAACGGGACCTTCATCGGTGTCCTGAACGCCGCAGTAGGCCAGGTCCGCCCACGTCGCCTGTTCCCGCCGGGCTCGTTGTAGAGCGGCTCTGGGGCGCCGCAGTAGTCGGTTCTGCTCGTCGGCGGTGCTCATCGTTGTCCCCTCGCTTGGTCTCGCGTGATTCTCTCGGCTCGTTGTTCGCCCAGCGCGCCGGCCAGTTGGTCGCGGAGGCGGCGGTTCTCCTGCGTGAGTTGCCGGACGCGGGTGTTCGCGGCTTCGAGTCGCCGCAGGAGGGAGGCATCGGAGGTCCGCTGACGCGCTGGAACCGGGGACGCGGGTGCCCGGCGGTGTGCTGCCCGCAGGCGCTCGACTTCAGCCCGCAGGTCCGACTGGCCGTAGAGCCAGGATCGTGAGATGCCCGCGTGCTTGGCGACGGCATCGAAGGTGACCGGTTCTACGGCCGCGTCGAGGGAGCGTAGTGCCTGGATGGCCTTGGAGCGGGTGTACTCGCTGCGGCGGCGGGCGGCCTCGATGATGTGCTGGCTGTTGTCAGCTCGCATCGGCGGTGGCCTCCGGCTGATCGGGGTCAATTTCCAGTGTGGTGATGATCTGCTCCAGGTTGCCCAGGACCTGCCGGTTCATCTCCACCACCCGTGCCTGGCCGCGGGCCTCGGCAGCGGAGACGATCTGCAGCAACTGCTGGCGCTGTTCGTGGTGTTGCGGCAGGAACTCGGGGGTGGTGATGAACATCGGGCAGGTCAGGCAGGCGTTGGCGTGCGGGCAGGTCTTCTGCACCGGCAGGCCGCAGTAGCCGTTGGGCAGGGCCTGGGTCGCGCGCCCGAGCCGCTGCTTGGCCCAGGTGGCCTCGGCCAGGGGGCCGGCCGGGTCGACGGTGACGTTCTCGCCCTTGATGTTGACCTTGCGGGCTTTCTCCCAGTGCCGCCGAACGGTGGTGTCATGCAGCCGGGCGTAGTGCGCGGTCATCTCGCCGGAGGAGTGATCGAGCAGGACGCGTACGACTTCCTGGGGAACGTCCCGGTTGATCAGCCTGGTTCCAAAAGTGTGGCGCCATTGATGGGGCGTCAGGTGCACGGGGCGGCTGTGCTCGTCGCGCACATCGCAGCGCTCCAGCCAGACGGCGAGCTGGCCCCGGTAGGAGTGGGTGGTCAGCGGCCGGGTGCCGTCGGGGTTCATCCGCGGGGCCGGGAACAGCCACCGACTGCCGGCCATCGTTGCAGCACCCGGCGCTGCTGGGCGGTGATCTCGCCCTCGACCTCCTCGTCGATGGGGACCAGGGCCTCGCGTTTCATCTTCCGGTTGAGGTAGCGCAGGTAGGCGGCGCCGTCCGTGTCCCGCACGATGCAGTCGAAGGCGATATTGCAGGCGTCGCCGACCCGCAGTCCGCACCGCATCAGGACCAGCGTCACCAGGCGGCCCTCGGGGTTGTGCCAGCGGTCAAGGTTGGCGGGCTGCTCGACCTGGGCCATGACCTGCTCGGCCAGTGCGCGGGGCAGCCGCTTGTCGGGGCGGGGGAAATCATCGGGGTAGTAGGCCGCGCTCGCCGGGAGGGTCTCGTCCCAGCCGTGGCGGCGCACAGCGTGGAAGAACGCGTTCAGCGAGCTGATGTCCCGGCTGCGCGTGCGTGTCGAGCGCGGATCGGTGGCGAGATCAGCCAGGTAGCGCTCCAGCACCTTCCGGTCCACCGCCGCCAGGTCGGACGCGGCGACGTGCAGGTCGGCCAGGAAGCCGGAGAAGCGGTTGAGGGCGAGGATGTCGACGACGGCTTGGTTGACGCTGCGGCCGATGCTGAGCCGCCAGCGCACGAACCGCTTGGCCGGCTCGCGCAGCCACGGCTGGGCGATACGGTCGAACCGCAACCGGGCCCCGGTTTCCTCCATGCCGAGGCGACGCAGCACCCAGACATCGCGGGGGAACTCCGTCTCCCAGCCGCTGCCGCAGGCGAGATCCTCCAGGTGCTCGTGCGCGTAGCGCAGGAACGCCAGCTGCCCGTTCTGGTCATGGCTGGCCCCGCGCACCGAGGCGAAGAACTCGCTCCACTGCTCCATCGGCCACTCCAGCAAGGAGCCTGCCGACCCGGAGGCGGCCAGACGGATCACGGGCGCTACGGCTTGGCTGTGGGTGTTGACCTGCCGCTCGTCGTGGCGGCACTGCAGCGCGTACTGAAGTTCCAGCTTCAACTGCCGCTTGGCCTCCAGCGGACGGAAGTCGAAGCGGTCGTCGCCGGCGGCCTCGCAGCGGCGTGTGAACTCCTCGATGTCGGGGCTGCCGACCGCGTACCAGCGAGACTTGTGGTTGTGGCAGAACGGCGACTTCCCCTGGGCCCACAAGGTGCAGAAGGACAAGCGGCAGACCCGGTGCCCGCTGTCGGCGACGGCTGGCAGCCCAGCGATCCAGTTCTTCTTCTCGGGCTCGCCCGCTCGCTCCCAGAAGCCGTGATGTCGCACGCACAGCCCTTGGCGGGCAGCACCGTAGCGGCAGCCGGCGATGGCGCAGGCCGTCAGTTCGGTCCTGCCGACCGGCCCGGGGCCGGGATCGGCGATGAACGCCTCCATATCCGGGCCTCCGCGTCGCTGCCAGCGGTAGTAGTGGCCGCGGCAGAGCCGGCGGGTGCGGGGCTGACGCGGACACCCGGGAACCAGGCACGATCCCAGACCGAAGATCAGCTCTCCCTGCGCGGGGATGAACACGTCGACCCGGAACTCGGGCCTGACCGCGGCCATGAGCTTGCCCAGGAGCCCGGGGCCGGGAAGCGGAACAGCAGAAAACGACTCGCTCACCAGCTGACCTCCCGCCCGGTCAGGAACCCTGCGGCCTCCAGGGCGCGACGGGCGTCCTCGACCGACAGGTGGCCGTATATGTCGAGCGTGGTGGCGATCGAGGAGTGCCCCAACAAGGTGCTGACCACCTCGATGGGCACGCCTCGGCGCAGGAGCATGGTGGCCCGGGTATGCCGGAACCAGTGCGGGTCGAAGTCGGTGCCCGTGTCGCGTCGGATCCGCAGCACCAGGTCGTAGACGGCCGCGTAGGTCAGCGGGTGCCCGTAGGAGCCGGCCCACAGGTTGACGAACATGTAGTCGCCGTACTCGGCATGCAGGTAGTCCGCGTAGAGGCGCACGATCTCGGGGCCGACCGGGACCGTGCGGGGCGAGGCGGACTTGGCGCGGGCCCGGTTGTCGTTGACCCTGGGTATGACCGCCAACTCGCCCTCCGCCGCCGCCAGGTCCTCGTGACGGAGCCCGAGTGCCTCACCGATCCGGATCCCGGTCTCCCACAGCAGCGCGAACAAGAACCGGTCCCGCAGCCGGGTGCACGCGTCCAGGATCGCCTGGACCTGGGCGGCGGTCAGGATCGTCGGGTGGGTGCGGGGCGACTTTAGCTTGATTGTGCGGCGTCTCTCGGGTTGGCCGCCGGCCAGGTGGTAGAGGAAGGGTTTCCAGCCCGTGCGCCGGGCGCGGACCGGCTGCAGTTCGGTGACCAGATCGCCCAGGTCCACGCCGTGACGGGCGTGGAAGACGTAGAGACCGCTGACCGCCGACAGCTTCCGGTTGACCGTGGTCACCCCGCAGTGATGCTCCGCCGACGGCAGCAACGCAACCCGGCCGTCACGGCCTGCGGGAGGCAGCCGGAGCCAGGCGACGAACTCGCCCAGGTCCTCCAGTCGCACCTCGCGCCAGTCCAGCGCCCGCTGGCCGAGGAAGACGAACCAGTCCTTCAGATCGTGGGCGTACGCCTTGACCGTGTTCGGCGAGCGCTCGATGTCGGTCAGGTAGGCCAGGTAGCGCTCGATCGGCTCGACCGTGCCGCCTCCGTCGCCGAGGACCGTCCACGACTCAAGCGACGAGGCGGGCATCAACACCCTCTGCACCAGCATCAAGCCTCCGAGGAATCTGCGTGATGGACGGCGGTAGATAACCACCGTCACCACACAGATCTCCACCCACCTCAGGCTCGTGCTGCACGTCGTGGACACGCCCCCAGCGGCTCAAGAGAAGCTGAATGAAGCGGCGGTCCACCCCGTCCTCGGTCAGATGCGTGACGTACGAATGCCTCAAGGAGTGCGGGACCAGCTCTTTCGGCAGACCAAGGGCGTCGCGGTATGCCTCGAACCGGTCGTTGATCGAGCCGGGCCGCAGACGTCCACCGCGCTCTGTGATCCACAAAGCGGGGTGATCGGGCAATCCGAAACGCGGACGGACGTTCTCGACGTAGTCGGCGACCGCCTCGACGGCCCAGTCCATCACCGAGAGCACGTTCCGACGCCGCGGCGGCTGGCCCTTCTTGGCCTTGCCATAGCGGACGTTGAGCGTGCCGTACCGGCCGAACTGACAGGCCTGCGGGTTGCGTCCGAAGTCGACCACATCGAGCTTGGAGGTCTCGGTCCGGCGCAGACCCCACCCGTAGATCACCTTGAAGAGGGTGGCGTCGCGGTAGGCCGCCAGGGCGCCCTTGCGTTTCGCCCGCAGGGCTCGTTCGACCTGGTCGTCGGCATAGTCGAGGAAGAGCTGCAACTGTTCCCGGGTGAACGGCTTCGCCTCCGGGTCGCCTTCGTAGTCGTTGAGGTGGGCGATGGTGTTCCACTCATGACAGACCGCCACCGGGAAGGTGCCGAAGGCTTGCTCGCAGGCAGGGCCCCAGCCGTAGCGGCCGTCGATGAGGAACTCGCTGAACATTCGCACGGTGCCCTGGTAGCTGCGGATCGTCGACGGTGCCAGATGCTTCTCGCTGGTCAACGAGACCGACCACTCGTCCATGTGGGCCGGCGTCCACTGCCACGGGTAGTCGTTCGCGAACTCCAGGAACCGGCGGAAGAGGCCGGATCAGGGTTTCCCTCGACAAGGAGATGTGATGCGCAAAGCCGTACTCGGTGTGTTCGTGGCCCTGGCGGCGGTGCTCGCAGTAGCACCGCTCGCCGGCGCCGGCCACAGCGAGACCGTCGCCTGCTGCGGCGGCGGGCCCGGCTTCCCGTAAAGGGCGCTCGCCGTTAGCTCGATGTTGCACGAGGGTCCGTCAGCACGCTGACGGACCCTCACCATTACTCAAAACGGCGCCCAGACGGAGGCCCGCGTTCCGTGACACGCTCTGGATCCGTCGGCGGGCGGGCCGAGTTGTCAGTTACCCACAGACCCCGGCGGACGAAGGAGATCGTCACTCCTGCCACACGACTCGCAACAGGCCCAGCAGCAGTGTTCAAGAACAGGTTCTGAGCAACTCCCTTACCAGGGTGACGTCTTGCTTCCCGGGGCGGTGCGTAGGCGTCGAGGATGGGCAGGCCAGGCCGGGCCTTGGCGACCTCGGCGGTCCGGGCGCGTACCGAGGGGCGGCGGGCCTCACCGGGCGCGGCGAGTTCCACCAGGCGCAGCTGGGCGAAGGCGCCGGCGGGGTCGCCGGCGTCGAGCAGGGTGCGGGCGGTGTCGGTGGCGGTGCGGGCGCGGCGCTCGGACGTCGGCAGTGCCTGGGGGTCCAGGCGGTGGCGTGGGCGAGGGCGGTGTCGACGTCGCCGAGGTGGCGGTGGATCCCGATCCGGTACAGCGCGCACTGGCCGGCCGACAGCTGAGACGGCCGGCCGCCGCCGTGGGGGTGGCCGGCCAGGCACAGGGCCGTGTCCTCGGCCTCCTCCGCGAAGTCCCGCGCTGTGGCGCCCAGATCGGCCTGTGCGGCGGTGTAGGAGGCGGTCAGCGCCACCATGCCCGGCTGCGTCCAGCTCGGCGGCCGAGGGCGGGGAGACGGCCGCCAGGTGGGCATGTGCCTCCTTCAGCAGGGTGAGGGCCTCGTGGGCGCGACCGGTGCGGCGCAGCGGGGTCACGGCCGCGCGGGCGGCGGAGGCAAGCACCACTGCGTTGCCCGAGCGGCGGGCCGCCGCGCCGGCCAGGGCCGCGTACGCGCCGGCGGAACCGGTGCGGGACTGCTTGACGGCCAGCCGCGAGGCCAGCACCCACACCCCGGCGGCCCGGGCGGCGCCGGCCGGGCCCGACCGGACGCCGTGCTCGGCTGAGGTCCAGGAGCAGCGGCAGCAGCCGGCCGAGCCGGTCGTAGGCGCCGGCGGCGAACAGAGTGCGGGCCGCGGCGAGATCGGCCTCCGACACCGCCGCCGGGCCCTCGGCGGCCCACGCCGCCGCCGGCCGTACGGCCACCGCGGCACCCAGTACGACTCCCGCGCCCAGCACCCTCCGCCGCTCCATCCCGATCCCCGCCCTCATCTCGTGCCCGGCCAGCCGCCGGGACACCGTCACGACGGTAGAGCCGGCCCGGCGGGCACCGGCAGGGCGCACACCACCCGCCGGCCGCACACCCCCACCACCGCGGTGCCCGGCGCGAGCAGCAGACCAGCACCTCCAGACAGGCCTGCCCGTTGGCCGGCCGGGGTCCCCCTGTCAGGGCACGGGCGTGGGCCAGGGGCCGTTGGTCGGCCGGGCGCGGGTGGTCGTGCGTCATGTGGGTGTGGGCGGCGCGGTCCGGGTCGTTGCGGCGTACTGGGCGGCCGTCGTGATGTCCTCTGGGGCGGCCCAGCCGTCGTAGCGGGTGCCCAGGGCAGTGGTGGCCGTTTTGGGGACGAGGCGGCCGTGCAGGACGTCGGCGACGAACTGGTCCAGGTCCCGTTCCTCGCTGTGGCCCCAGCCGGCATGAACAGGGCTGTGCCAGAAGGGGCGCGGGTCGCAGACCTCCGCGCAGGCCACAGCGCTGAAGCGGCTCACGAGCGGGTACAGCCGGCTGAACGGCCCATCCGGTGCCGCGGGCCGGTACAGACGGGCGGCGGGCACGTGGTCGAGCCAGCGCGCGGCACGGTGTGTGAACCACACGATGCCGAGCCCGTCGTCCTGGTAGCGGCGGGTACGGGCGAGGACGTCGTCGACGGGTGCGGAGGACACCTGCGCCTCCAGCGCGGTCCTCCCGCCCGCCGCCGCGGTGACGAGGACGTCGGCCCGCCAGCCGCCGTGCGCGGCACCGGCCTCCAGCTGGACCTGGTGGCCGGCCTGGCGTGCGGCAGAGGCCAGCGCCCGCTTGAGGACGCGGTGTTCTTCCGTCTCGCCGGCCGCCGCGCAGTGCGGGCTGCGGCGGTCGTGTGCGAAGAACCGGCCGCCGCGTGCGGACACCTTCGCGTGCATCGGCCCACCGCACCCGGTGCAGGCCAGGACCGGTCGCGGCCGCACCCGGTACACCGCCTCCCACCACACGCCGCAGCCCAGATCGTCGAGGGTCGCATCCAGCGTCCCGTGTGCGTCCCAGCGCGCGGTCAGTGGCATCGGCTCGCTCCCCCTTGACTGTTGGCCGCCAGCATCCCTCCAGCCTGCCCGCCCGGCAGCGGCGACGTCGATGGCCTCTGGCACGACCGCAAGGGCCGCGGGCGGGCCCGGCCGCACGCGGGAGGTTCCTGTTCCTCGGCGCCGTCGTCCGACGGCCGCACGAGCCAACTCGTCGCGCCGCAGTGTGAAATCCCCCGCCGCGGCCGCACAGATCCCGTACGCTGGGCGCACCGACGCGGGGTGGAGCAGCTCGGTAGCTCGCTGGGCTCATAACCCAGAGGTCGCGTGGTTCAAATCCCGCCCCCGCTACCACGATCCGGCCCCCGGCGACATGACGTCGCCGGGGGCCGGAGTCGTTCACGAGCGACCGGCTCGTCTGCCAGGGCGCCCCGCGGGCCGTGATGGAGGCGATGGGTCACTACCGCGCCCGTTCTTCTACCTGCCGGAAGCCCGCGGCCATCAGTGCTCGCTCATCAACGCCCGCAACGTGAAGAACGTCTGAGCTTCAGGCCTGAGCGCCAGTTCTGCGGGAGGCTTTGTGCGTGCTGTCCCTGCGGGTCGGCTGTCAGTCCCCGTTCATAGGATCACGGCATGTCTGATGCCTTCACCGTCCTGTGGACCCATGACACATGCCGTGCGCTGCGCAGAGCGGGCCGCGTGGGAGAGCGCCCGCCGGTCGCCTTCAGCGGCGTTCACTCGTCCCTGCCCGCGTGGACGGGGGCTCGTGCTGGGGACGAGGTGTACGGGCTGCATGTCAACCGGCGCGAGGTGTTCGTGGTGAGCCGACTGCGGGTGATCGACATGGAGCGACGCGACTGCTGCGGCGCGGCCCCCACGACGTGGGAGGACCCTGCATATCCCGGGCACGGCGACTGGTCGATGCTCGGCGCCGGCGGCTGCGGCGCCATGGCCGTGCATGTGGACGCGACGCCCGTGCGCTTCGATGCGGCCATCCCCGGGGAACTGCTTGCCGAACTCACCTGGCGCAACCGCCGAGGTCAGACCCGCGGTCTGAAGTACGTGGTGGACGGCCGCCTTGAGAACTCAGTCAGCCTTCAGGGGTTCTACCGGCTGACCCCCGACGCCGCCGACGCGTTGGCGGAAGTCGTCGGCAACGCTGCCCCTGACTCGGCGACCGCGGGGGACATGTTGTCGGCGTCGGGCACGTCCGGGGAGAGCATGGAGTAGGCATTGGCGGACTCCAGTCCCTCCAGGACCTCCTCCTCGGAGGTTCCCAGTTTCGTGGCGAGCTCCTGCACCATGAGCAGCCGTCCGTGCTCCCAGCCGGCCCTGGTCGTGGACGTACGCGCCGCGGCGGACGCACGCCACGGGGTGTGCGCGACGCCCGTACGCCCTCGGCTCACACCCCGTGGGCAGCGGGCCCGCTGTCTGCTACTGCGCCCAGTCGAAGACGCCCGACTCCAGGTCGATCTGGGCGTTGCCGCCGCCGAAGTTGACCCCGCCGACGCCGTCCTCCAGTTCGAAGACGTACGGCGTCAGCCCCTGCGGCAACGTCTGGCAGGGCATCACCGTTCCACCGAGGTGCGAGATGCCCTCCACGGACGACCAGAACGCGTCGAGACCCTTGTCGTCCGAGGACCAGGCCTCCACGTAGCCGCCCTCGCCGTCCTCCGCCGGGGCGATGCCGGTGTTCGGGTCGCCGGTGCGCTCCCCGATCCAGACCGTGATTTCGGGGGCGCTGTCGTCCCAGGCGTTCTGGCCGCGGCTGTACTTGTCGCCCAGGCCGTCCGGCCGGATGTCGGCCGGGGGATCGATGCGGGGCGCGGCAAACTCCTCGGCGGTGAGCCAGATGAGCGCGTGCGCGCCGCCGATCATGTCCTGAAGGTCCTGCTGCCGGGGGTGGCGGGCTGCGGCCGCCGCGGCCACCGCGGCAAGGAACGGATCGGCGGCCTGCTCCGGGGTGGGCACGGTGCCCGCCAGCAGCTCGTCCACGCCCTCGATGTCGTCGGCGACGTGGTCGTCGGCGTGGAAGAAAGAGACGGCTACCAGGTCCTGGCCCTTGCGCCGGTAGTCCTCCGGCAGTTCGAGGGTGATGACATGGGTCATCGGCAGTCCCGTGACAGGGCTCCGGGGCCAGGAGGCCGTTGCGATGCCGGGCGCACGACCGCCGCACCACCCGGCCACAAGGGCCCCGGGCAGATCGATCTCGACGGGCTTGCCGGGCCGGACCGACAGCGCGTCCACGCACTCTCCGAACCCCAGGTCGTATGCCTTCACCGTGTCCCTCGTTCAATCTGTTCGACTGCGACGGTGCTCAACCTACGCGAGGCCTCCGACAGTCCCCGCCCCCGTCGCTCCCGCTCGGGCGGCGTCGGTCGGGCGGAGAGGACGTCGAGCAGCCTGGTTGACGGACCCCGTTCGCCTCACGCTAGTGTCCGGTCTCAGGGCGCAGCCCGACGTCGGCGAACCTGCGGATCCGGTCCTGTTCGTTGGTCTCGTCAGAGGCGTCGAAGTGCCGCACCTGGTTCCACCAGCGATCATGGTCATAGCCCTCGCAGTGGTTGAACTCGTGGGCCGTACTGCGTAGCCGCTGCCACTCGCGCACGATCGCGGCCCGCTGCCACGTCTCTGGCCGCTCCACTGCGAGCAGGGTGTGCAGGAGCCCGGCCGAGTCGCAGACCAGGATGAGCAGAGACCGCATCGCGAAGGACGTCTCACCAGTCTCGCCGACCTCCTCGTACACCCGCCCCAACTGGACGTTGAGGAACGTCTCCAGGGCGTGAACGTCCCCAGGCCTGAGGTCTTCCGCGTATATGAGAGTGCGCTCGGACGGCGGGGTGGTCATGCGGGCGGGTCCTCCCATTCGCGCGGTGCCAGCCGAATCAGCTCCGGTGACACTGAGCAACTCTACGAGAGGTGACTGACACTGTAAGCCACACAAAAGACCAGCTCATCATGTCTGCCGAGTGCAAGAGATCCAGATAGCGGCCTGCTGTTCTGATCACCTGCAGCCCGATCGACCAGCACCTGGGGAAGATCGCCGGCCTCGCCACTGTCGACGAACGACTCAAGGCGTTCCGGCTGCTGGTCGAGGTCCTCGCGGTCGCGGACAAACGGCGCCGCGAACGCTTCTGCTTGGGCGGATGCGGTCACTGGTGGCACAACCTGCCCGTCGCCGACGGTGAGGACGAGTCCCCCGCCGCTGTCCTTGGCCCTGCACTCCATGTGCGGCAAGACGGGCTGACGGCAGTGTTCATGCGCCCGTGCCGCCGGCGGCGGAGCCGATCACCGCGCTCAGGGCGTACAAGGCGTCATCGTAGGGGCGGCGGTCGAACTGGAAGGGACCGAATGCCGCGTAGTCGCGGGTCCTGCGGTGAGGCTGCTCAAAGGCGTCCCAGGTCACGAGAGCTCCTGTCGCGGTGATGCGGGCCATGAGCGGCCAGCACCCCCACTCGCCGCATTCACAACCCAGGACGGGGGTCTTCGGCCCCATCGCGCCAGTGGACAGGCCGAGGAAGTGATCCTGCATCGGGCCGAACCGGAAGAACTCCGGAATCAGACCACCGTAGGCATCACCTGCAGGCTGCATCCGGGCCGCGATCTCGTAGCTATCGATCAGCTCGGTGAGCGGTGTTCCGTCGATGTGAGGGACGACTACGAGCGGACCGCTGTCGCCACACTGCTGGCAATCGAACCGGATCTCATTGGTGATCATCCCTCGATTGTCCCGGCGACCCTGCCCCCTCCTTCTGGGCGAGCTGACACCGCAGCGAGGTACTCGGCGCCCGCGGCCTCTTTGCGGTGCGCCAAGGAAATGGGACTGCGTTCGGGTGGGGTGGCCAGGCAGCATGGCGGGATGCCAGATCTGCTGTGGGACGACGTCAGGAACTTCTTCGACCCCGACCTGACGGGGTCGTTGCCGGATGTGTGTGTGTGGCGGACACCTCGGTCGAGGACTGGCAGACTGTGCTTGACCTGGTGCGGTCGCAGGGGTGGCCGTGTGAGTACTCCGAGGACGGTGTGCCGGTCCGGCTACCACGAGCCGTTGACATGCTGGCCCGCAGCCAGAATGCCGACGCAGTGCTGAGGGTCTGGCCCGCCGCAGGATTCCTGGTGATCTTTCGAGCCTACGAGGCCTCCTCAGTCGACTTCGACATTGATCTGCGGGAACTGCAGGGCCAGGACGGCGTCAATCTCTTGTGCAGTCTGCTGCGGACGATCGGGCGCCGGCTCGGCAAGCCGGTGATCTTGTCTCCGGAGTCTGATCCGCTCCACCCCGTTCTCGGATTCGATGTCGAGGCCGACCGCGTCGTGCTGCTCGCAAACCCACGGCTCAGCTGACTGCCCCGGCCGGACGCCACTCGTACACCCCCCTCGCCGAGCCTGGCGAATAGGACGCCGCCCCGGCGCCCGGCCAGACTGAGGCAGGCAGTGTCGGCGTACTTGCCAGGGCCGCATGCCTTGTACACAGACATCGTCCAAGCCGCAGTTCTTCAGCTCGGTGAACACATGCAGCCGGTACTTGGCACTGTCTCCGCCGTCGCCGGGCCGGAGGCCAAGGGCGGGGGCGAGGGCGAGCGGGGGACGGTCAGCGCCGAAGCAGGGTACGGCCAGACCGGCGGCTCGCCTCGTGCGTCTCCTTCGCGGTGCTACTCGCCGTACGATTGTCGGCGCGCCCGCGGGCTCAGGGCCGGTTTCACGCGCCGAACGCCAGGCAGTTCGGTGGCGGCCCCTGCAGATGAGGCAGCGAGATCGAAGGACGGCATACCGGGGCTTCGAGTGCCGATTCCTCCAAAGAGAACTGCTGCAAAGGCAGTTGGACGTGGCTGTCAGTTGGACCTGCCAGGATGTGCGGCATGCTGAACAACCAGGAATTCATGGAGTCAGCGCGTGCCATGGGGGTGTCCCAGGGCGCCGTCGAGGAGATCCTGCGCTGTCTGCGGCCGTGCGTGGTCATCAACAAGGACAGCCTGGGCGCCAGGGTCGGATACTGGAAGGGAGAGCACGAGGTGACAATGATCATCGACTGCGCCGCTCTGCCGCATCAGCACTTGGACCTCGGGCTCGGGCTTCCCGACGGCGGATCTCTGTTGGTACCCGCCGAGGGGCCGCCGCAGTGGCTTCCGGAACCCAGCGGTCAGATGCCGTCGGACGCGGAGCCGGAGCACAACGGATACCTCCACGGCTACGCCGCGTGGACCCACCCCGAATGGTGGGCGCACTCCGAGGACCTGCATCCCAAGAAGATGCACCAGGCCCTCGAAGAGGCCATGGCAGAGTACGGGCGGCGTGTAGGGCCGATGGAGCTGCTGGGCGAGGACTACGTCCCCTCCGACGGATCCCTGCAACTCGGTGGCTCGCTGCTGTGGAGCCCTCAGGACCCTCCCGAGCTCAACCTGGTCGACCTCGGGGACGACTGGAACTGGGATTTCAACGACGAAGTGCTCCGCAAGGTCTCCGCCTGGAGACTCTTCGGCCACCTGCACAACGACAACGGCATCGAGTCCTACTGGCTGATCCACCAGACCGACACGAGCGTGGACCGCTACGACGAGATCGTCTGGATGGAACAGACCGACTGACACCAACCAGGTCGAGTCGGCAGGACGACCGTACCGAAGCGCCTGCCCCGAACCGACGTAGCCGATCCGCGCAACCCAGCGTCTCGACGCTCACATGACACTCGATCAGGACTGTACCCACCACGGTTTCTCCTCGGGCAGGCCAACACGGGCGCCGGTGAGGTAGAGCAGCATGACGAGGGCGTAGGGGCGAGGAGTCGTGTGCGGTCTCGATAAGCCGGGTCGTCTCAGCCTCGGTCATGCTCTCGGTGGGGGCTGCAGCCGGGGTCGTTTCGTGTCCAGCTAGCTGCTAGCCAACTCCCACTCCACCGGCTCATCAAGACCCTCCGGCGCGTACATCACGCTCTCCGCCCGGCCCTCCGGCGGCACCTGATAGAAGATGTTCCCCCGGACACAATCTCCGCCCTTGACCGTCGCTTCCAGCGGATACACCGGACCAGGCAGCCCCGAGCCACTCACATGAGTCGGCTCAACACGCGCCCCGTCCGCGTAGGCCAGCGACCACTTGAACGGGGTGACGCCGAACGACTCGTCGTCCTTGTTGCAGACCTTAACCTCGGCGAGCGCCCACTTCTGCCCGTCGTTCAGCAGGCCGGGCCCGCCGCTGATGCCCCGGTCCTTGAACGCGAGAACGGTGGCGGTGAAATCGAGCCCGTCGAGGGTGATGTCGGCGATGTCCCGGAGCTTGAAGACGTCCGGACTCGGGCTGGCCGAGGGTGACGGCGAAGGGCTGGACGTTGCGGGTTCGGCGGAAGCCTTCGATACGGCCGGCTTGTCGTCGGAGTCGCTGGAACAGCCGGCGGCCCCGGCGAGCAGCAGGCATGCAAGCAGGGTGGTGGTGCGGCGCATGGTCCCCCCAGTGGCGCGGATGATGCGCCCGGATCGTAGCCGCCAGAACCGACAGTCCGCCCCAGGAACGGGGAAGCCCCACCTAAACGGGGGGCGGCGGGGCATACATGCAGTGTGGCGAGACCGGTGACAGGGCGGATGGCTGCGGTCTGCCTGATAGGGCGGCTTGCCCCGTTCGCAGCGACCGCCTCAGAGCCGTGGGGCGTTCGCACCGTCAGGCGGTGTAGTGGGCAAGAGTCTTCGTCGCGCGCGTCCGGCGTTGCGTCTCCTTACGATCGGCCCGTGCCCGCTCCGACTGCCGGCGTGCCCGCTCTGGGGCTTCTGGCAGGAGGAGTTGATGCACCGTCGCCGGATGCCACTGGCCGCCACGCTTCGACGGGATGTCCTTCTCGTTGAGCCGGGCGGCGATGGCGCGGATGCTCAGTCCATCCGTCCGCCACTGCCGCATCCGGTCAAGGACGACCGCTTCTTGCTCGCTTCGGACGAGCTGATTGTCGACGGACTGCTGCCCGTACCGCGGGGCACCGAAGGCATGGCCGCCCCTCTTGCCCTTGTCTTCCCCGCCCCTTCAACCAGCCGGCGGATCCCTTCGCCTGCTCCGCTGCGGCACCACCCCGGTCACCGCCGCCGTTCAGAGCCCTCGCCACCCTCGAACAGCCCGTCCGACCACTATGGAGAGCGCTCACGTCGGCGGGGTTCAGGTCACCGAGATGTGCCACCTGCCATGTTCGGACACGGTGACGTATCCGTGCTGCGGAAGGCGCAGGGTGCCCCTCTGGGTGACAGCGGACGTCAAACGGACCAGCCGCTGCCCGCCGCCCGCGGGCGTGTAGATGATGGTGCCGGGAGAGTCGATGAAGTCGTAGTGCACCACCGGGGCGTACTCGAAGTACGGCTTGGGACTGAAATAACCGAAAGTCCGCGTCCCCCTGCCCCGGGCCTCAGTGGCCGGGAGCCGGGGCAGCGCGTCACTGTCCACGACGCGCACCTTCCACCGGCCCACACCGCTGGCGCCCTCATTGCCCACCACGACCCGCGCAATGGCGAGAGCGTCACAGTCACCCGGCAGGACAATGTGCGACCGCCCGGTCCGGCCGATCGTGACGAGCCTGTCACGGGCCCGCTGACGATAAGAACCCCTGCGCACCGTCGACAGGTCGAAACTCGAGGTGAAACCGGCACGGAACTCCACAACGACCGGCTTCCCGACACCCGCACCCGGAAACTCCACCACCCGACTCCGCCAGCCCGACCACCTCGCAGACGCGACGCCCCCCACGATCCCACCCCCATACAAGCCGGCAAACACCCAGGATCATGGTGACACGCAAGCCCCAACCCCTGCCCCACCGACGTCCAGACCTCCGTGAAGGCGCGTAGTGCTTCGCTGCACGGCCCTGCGCTGCGGCATGTCAGGCCAACTCGAAGCCGCTCCGGAAGATGCCGCCGTACTCCCCCGGCGTCTCCCGGCACGTGTAATGACGGCCGGGAAGACCGGGCAGGTCAACCCCCAGTGCCTTCGCCAGGTCGGCGGCATGGGTCTTGCGGGTCCGGGAGGGCTCGTCGGCAGCTTGATAGAGGGCATGGGCGCCGCGCAGTCCGATCACTACGTACTCCACCCGCCGGCCCGCGCTGACCGCCCATTCCTCGTGGTGCTGCTCGTGCCGGGCATTCATCACCTGCCCGCAGAGCCCGCATCGCAAGCCGTCCCCTGAGGTATCCACGGCAGGCATCGTAAGGGTCCCGGCCCGCCCGGCAGCCCTCCACTCCCCTCACCGATCCGAAAGAAGCGGCCCTCAATGTGTGGGCGGCGGTCACCGGGTCCGCTTGTTCGACGCCGAACGCAGGTGAGGATCTGCTCTCGCCGTCAGGACCGCGGGGCCCACGGGTCGTCGTACTGCATCGGGTCAGGCTGTTCGGGGTGGAGCATCGTACGCAGGCAGCGCTGCAGCCCCGTCTCGCCGGATCCGCCGGCGGCGGCCATCCAGGGCAGGTCGTCCATGGTGCGGGCGCGCTCGTCGGTGGCGAGGCCGCCGACGGCTGCGCGCAGGTCGTCGGGAACGGATTCGTCGGTGAGGCAGAGCCATCCGATCGCAGCGGCCAGCCGGACTTCGGCGGCTCGGGTGCGGTCCTGCCAGCACTCGCGCAGCAGGGCGGTGGTCGGCGGGTGGGGGCGGGCACGGGTGATTTCGGCGGTGGCGAGGAGCAGTGCGGCACAGACGTCCGGGGCCGGCTCGGTGGCGAACCGGGCGCTCAGGGCGGTGCGGACCGTGCCGTCGACGTCGGTGACGGTAGCCAGGGCATAGGCGGCACGGATCCGGGTCGCCGGGGCCGGGTCGTGCAGCAGAGGCAGGAGAAGGGCGGCGTCGGCAGTGATCGCGGCCCGGGCCGCGGCGACCGACCAGCCCGCCGGGTACCCGGTCACCTCAAAGCCGTAATCGTCACAGTCGACCTGCCGGATCCCGGTGCGGTGGAGCAGCAATTCGGCGCGGGAGGCAACGCCGAGGTAGCGGGCGCGGGCCGGGGCGGGCACCTCGGCGAGCGCGGCGGTGCGGTGCGGGTGGTGCGGGTCGGCAGCGATCCGGATCAGGAACGCAACGGCCA
>NZ_JBEPBM010000070.1:0-19506 GCF_040299205.1 Streptomyces sp. NPDC000983
CCCCACGTGTGCCCCCCCCACCCCCCCCCGTCGGCCCCGCCCCCAGCCCCCGGCCCCCCGTCCAGGCAGGTGACTTACGGCGGACGCTAGGGCTCGCGGCGTGAGGTGACCGTGAACTGGGCGCCGTCGGGGTCGCGCAGTATGGCCTCCTCGTCGGACTTCGACAGGACGCTGCCGCCGTGCTGCTCGGCGGTGCGGGCGCAGGCGGAGACGTCGGTGACGGCGAAGTGGACCTGCCAGTGCGGGCGGATGGCGGGGTCGGGGGCGGCACCGAGGGCGCCCGACTCGATCCGGGCCACCGCGTCGCCGCCGCTGCGCAGCACGACCTCACCGCCCTCGTAGTGCACCTCGCAGCAGCCGGGGCGGTCCGTCGCCCAGTCCAGGACCTCGCCGTAGAAGATCGCCGCGTCGAAGGCGTCGCGGGTGTGCAGGCGGATGAAGGCGGGGGTGGAGCTGCGCCAGGTCTCCCAGTCGGTGACCAGCTCGCCCTCCCAGATGCCGAAGGTCGCGCCGTCGCGGTCGGCGAGCAGGGCCGCGCGTCCGGGCGGGAAGGAGATCGGGCCGACGGCCGCCGTGCCGCCGCGCTCCTGCACCCGCGCCACCGCCTGGTCCGCGCTCGGCACGGCGAAGTAGGGGGTCCAGGCGACCGCCATCTGCCACATGGACGCCACCGCGGCGATCCCGGCGACCGGGACCCCGTCGGCCAGGGCGATCCGGAAGCGGTCACCGAGCTTTCCGGTGCGCCAGCGCCAGCCGAGCACCGCGGTGTAGAACGCCTGGGTGGCCTCCAGGTCGCGGCTGGTCAGGCTCACCCAGCAGGGTGCTCCGAACACGGAATGGGTGGAGACGATGCTCCTGGTACGGGGGAGCTTCGTGTCGTGGTTCATGGCTGTCGCGTCCTGGTCTCGCCGGTCCGGCGGCCACCGGTGTCTCTTCCCAGTGTCCGGCCGGTACCCCTGAAGGCGCTTGCCGAGTACCCCGGCCGTCACGCCGAAACAATGATGATTCCAGGCACCGCGCGGGGGGATACCGCCGCACGAGTGACGCCTCCCGTTCGGCCGAACGGCCCAACGGGAGGCGTCGGCGGCTCAGTGGGCCCGCGGCTCCAGTTCCTCGCGCAGCTGGGCGAAGCAGCCGCTGAGCAGCCGCGAGACGTGCATCTGGGAGATGCCCAGCTGCTCGGCGATGCAGCTCTGGGTCATGCCGCGGAAGAACCGCAGGTAGAGGATGGTGCGCTCCCGCTCGGGGAGCCGTTCCAGGCAGGGGCGTACGGCCACCCGGTCGACGACGATGTCGTAGCCCGGGTCGGGACCGCCGAGGGAGTCGGCGAGGGCGTAGCCGTCGGTGCCGGGCAGCTCCGCGTCCAGGGACAGGGCGGAGAAGCAGTCCAGCGCCTCCATGCCGGTGCGGACCTCGGCCTCGCTGAGGTCGGTCAGCTCGGCGACCTCGGTGACGGTGGGGGCGCGGCCCGGGGTCGTCTGGGTCAGTTCCTTCGTCGCCTGCCGCACCCGGTTGCGCAGGTCCTGGACCCGCCGGGGCACATGCAGCGTCCACATGTGATCGCGGAAGTGCCGCTTGATCTCTCCGGTGACCGTGGGCACCGCGTACGCCTCGAAGGCGCAGCCGCGGTCCGGGTCGTAGTGGTCGACGGCCTTGACCAGGCCCAGTGCGGCGACCTGGTAGAGGTCCTCCAGCGCTTCGCCGCGGCCCCTGAAGCGGACCGCTATGCGCTCGGCCATGGGCAGCCACGCCTGGACCAGCGTGTCGCGCAGCGCCTTGCGCCGCGGCCCCTCGGGGAGCCGGGCGAGCCGTCGGAACGCAGCGGCGGTGTCGGGGGCGTCGTCGTGCGGGTGCTGCTTCGTTCTGCAGGTGGTGGCCATGAGGCGCACCTTCCTCAGCAGGGGGCGGCTGGGGCAGTCACCGTGAGAGGTGCGGCCTGCGAGAGAGCGGAGACCGTCCGTAGCCCATGAACCGGGTTCTCACGGACGTGCCTCCTGTCCGAAGCACTCCAACCCGGATTCCCGGCCACACCTCTTTCAAACAATTATCCCGATATCAGCCTAAATGATGCACATGGTGGAACCGGCCGGTCCCACGGGGTGAGGGCGCCTTGGCGATCACGCGGCCGACGTGATGTGCGGCACGCTCCGGCGGCCGCTCGCGGGGCCCGGCGGGGGATAGTCGCTGGGCAGCGCATGATCGGCGATCAAAGGGGGTGAATGCGCTGGCCACAGCGCATTCTGCTCATTTGACAGTGCGCTGAGCACACAGATAGGAAGCAGCTCTCTGAGGTCGAAGAGGTGCAGTGTGTGCGAGCCGAACGTGGTCGGTGACTGGCAGGAGTACGACGAGCATGCCGGTCTGCGTGTCCGCGTCCACCGTCTGGAACAGGCCGAGCCCCCGCGCGGGCGGGACGACGCGGCCGAGGGCCTGGAGTACTTCACGGTCCGGGTGACGGTCGAGAACCGCGGTGAGCGGCACTACGGCATCCACCTGGAGGACGGCCAGATCGACGTGCGGATCGGGCCGGACGGGGAGAGCGCCTTCCTGGACTGGCGCAACACGCAGTTCATCGAGGGCTTCGACGTCTATCCGCTGCGCCGGGCCACCGCCGTGCTGTTCGCGGCCGGCCCGGAGGCGAGCCTGGACCGGATCGACGTGCAGATCCAGCTGCGGGTCGACGAGGAGTGGACCGACCGACGGCTGTGGGCGGGCGGCATCGGACTGCACGAGGGCCCGCCGCCGGCCGGGGCCGGGCGGGAGTGCCTGGCCCACCAGGTGAGCAACTTCCTGCGCGACCAGGCCGAGGAGGGCACCGCCTGACCCGGCGAGGTCAGTGCGGGATGCCGTCGATGATCTCGCGGGCGCCCTGACGCAGCAGCGCCACGGCGACCGAGGTGCCGAGCGTGGCCGGATCCAGTCGGCCCGCCCACTCGTGGGTGTTGAGCCGGGTCTTGCCGTCCGGGGTGAAGACGCACGCCCGCAGCGACAGCTCCCCGCTGTGGTCCACCCGCGCGTACCCGGCGATCGGGCTGTTGCAGTGCCCCTGGAGGACGTGCAGGAACATCCGTTCCGCGGTCGCCTCCCGGTGGGTGTCCGGGTCGCCGAGCGCGCTGACCGCGTCGATCAGCTCGCTGTCGCCCTCCCGGCACTGCAGGGCGAGGATGCCCGCGCCGATGGGCGGCATCATCGCCTCGGGGGAGAGGATCTCGGTGATCACGTCCTGGCGGTCGATCCGCTCCAGGCCGGACACCGCGAGCAGCAGCGCGTCCGCCTCCCCGGCCGCCAGCTTCGCCAGCCGCCGGTTGGCGTTGCCGCGGAACGGCACGCACTGAAGGTGCGGGTGGGTGGCGGCGAGCTGGGCGACCCGGCGCACCGAGGAGGTGCCGATCCGGGTGCCGTCGGGCAGTTCGTCGAGGGTGAGGCCGCCCGGGTGCACCAGGGCGTCGCGGATGTCGTCCCGCTTGAGGAACGCGGCGAAGACGGTGCCCGCGGGCAGCGGCCGGTCGGCGGGCACGTCCTTGACGCAGTGCACGGCGAGATCGGCCTCGCCCGCCAGCAGAGCGGCGTCCACCTCCTTGGTGAACGCCCCCTTCCCCTCGACCTGCGACAGGTCGCCCAGCCACTTGTCGCCGGTCGTCCGCACCGGCACGACCTCGGTGCGCACCGCCGGGTACAGGGCCGTCAACTCGGCTCGGACACGCTCCACTTGGGCGAGCGCCATCGGCGAGTCGCGGGAGACGATACGGATCAGCTCGGGCACGGACATGCCGACACGATAGACCTTCGGATCACCCCCTTCGTGCCGTACCGCTCGATTCGCGTCGGCCGGGAGCGGGGCGGGCCGCCGGTATCCGCCAGGGGGACGGCAGGGGCTGGCTCGGCTCGATCGCCCGCCACGCCGCGGACCTGCCCGGTCGGCCGGTCGCGCCATCCCGGCGACGGTCCCGAGCCCCGGGGCCGAGGGTCTGTCGCCGCCGGGCGGACCGGAAGGCGACGACAGACCCGGGGGATCACGCGTACGGGTCGAAGGTGATGCCCGACGGCTTGGCGGAGGAGAGATGGTTGCCGAAACTGGCGTCCTTGAGACCGAAGTGGGCGCTGCCGAAGTCGTAGGAGGCCAACTTGTCCCGCACGCCCGCCGGGTAGCCGTTCCAGCCGACCAGCGGCGGGTACTGCCAGGTGCCCTTGTGGTTCTCCGGCGGCTCGTCGTTCGAGTTCGCGAGCCGGAAGCAGTGGGTGCTGATGCCGTCCTTGTGGTAGACGACCTTCGCGTGGGTGCCGTCGAAGCGGACGGAGGACGCCCCCGTCACCGTGAACGAGCCGTGGTTGGAGGTGGAGACGTACTTGACGGCGCCGCTCTGCACCCAGATCACGACGTGCTCCCAGTCGTGCCGGTGACCGCCGATGCTGCTGCCCGACAGGGCCTGGTCCTTCTCGAAGTACAGGCCGTAGAGGTAGGCGCACCAGCCGTTGTTGCACTTGTAGCGCGAGTAGCTGTTGGTGTTGTCGAGGTCCGAGGCGTCACGGCAGCTGCCGTTGAGCGCGCCGGTCGGCTTGAGCCCGCCGTTGACGGTCCCGTCGGGGCCGATCGCGGGCGTGGAGTAGCAGCCGTCCGTGTCGTAGTCGAAGGCCGGCTGGTAGGTGAACTCGGCGGACTCGGCACTGGCGGGCAGGGCCTGCGGCGGGGCCGCGAGGGCGACGGAGGGGAAGGCGACGACGAGCGCGGCGGCACCGGCGAGCCCGGTGAGCCATCTCCTGCGGTGCATCTTCGACGACGGTGACGACACTGCGTCCTCCTCATGTGCGGGCGCAGCCCAACGGCTGTGGGGGAAAGGGAGGTTCAGCTTCCCTGACTTTTCATGTCCGCGCCAAGAGGGTGCGGGCGTCCCTCCGGTTACGGCTGTCCCAACAGTGGGATCTTGTCGGGATTTCGCGGGCCGACCACCGACCGGGAAGGCGAATCAGCCGATGTCGTACGGGAGTTGGGCCGCCGACTCCTCCGGGGTCAGATCAGGGCGCAGCCGCAGCCAGGACGCCTGGCGCAGCAGTCCGGCCCGGGTGCGGGTGCTGTACCGCACCTCGCCGACGATCCGCGGCACGACCCAGCGCGCGCCCGGCACCGCGGGGACCGGATCGAAGGGGCACACGTCGGCCGCGGCGACGCCCAGCAGCCCGCCGAGCTGCTCCTGCTCCCGCGCGCTCCACCCGCTGCCCACCCCGCCGACGTACCGCAGCCGGCCCCCGGACCGCTGGCCCAGCAGCAGGGCGCCCGGCAGTCCGGTGATCCGCCCCTTGCCGGGCAGCCACCCGCCCACGATCACGTCCTCGGTGCGCAGGTTGCGGATCTTGATCCACGACCGGGAGCGCACCCCCGGCTCGTACACCGAGTCCAGCCGCTTGCAGACCAGCCCCTCCAGGCCTTGCTCGCGCGTGGCCCGCAGCGCCCGCTCGCCGCGACCGACGAGGGCCGCCGGTGTCGACCAGTACGGCCCGTCGAGGCCGAGGCCCTCCAGCCGCTCGCGGCGCCGCACGTAGGAGAGCGGGACCAGGGACTCGCCGGCGAGGTGCAGCGCGTCGAACAGCACCAGGTGCACCGGCGCCCGCGCGGCCAGCCGTGCCGCCCGCTCCGGGGCGTGGGCCAGGCCCATCCGGGACTGGAGCGCCTGGAAGTCGGCACGTCCTCGCGCGTCGAGGGCCAGGACCTCCCCGTCCAGGACCGCGGGCGTGCCGACCAGCGCGTCGCCGAGGGCGCGCAGTTCGGGGTAGGCGGCGGTGACCTCCTCGCCGGACCTGGCCCGCAGGACAAGACCGCCGTCCCCGGCGGCGTAGGCCACCACCCGCTGCCCGTCCTGCTTGGTCTCGTACGCCCAGCGGGCGTCCTGGCCGGTGGGCGGGAGGGTGCCCGCTGTCGCGAGCATCGGGAGGATCAGCGGCAGGCTCACGGGTCAGATGTCGACACGCCGGGCCTCCGGCACGCCCCCTGGCTTCGGGTTTCGCCTGAACGGCCGCCGGGCCGCCGGGCCGCCGGGCCGCCGGGCCGCCGGGCCGCCGGGCCGCCGGGCCGCGGGGGCTGCGCCCGTGGGCTCGCGTCCCCTGGAGCAGCTGTCATGAGGGGGCCGGCCGGCGTGGACGGAGCGGTCCCCGTACGGGCGGGGGAGGCGCGGCTGTCCTGGCAGGGCAGGCCGGCGCGACCCGGGAGCTGGTCCTGACGGCGGCGGAGCGGCTCCGCGTCGGCGTGTGACGTCCGTGGAGGTGCTGGGCCCCTGGCTGCCCGATCCGCCCGAGGGCGTCCGGGCGGAGCGCGCGGCGGCATGGCCCGCCATCCGATCGTCCGCCCAGTCGGAGCGCGCCTTCGCCGAGCGCGCCGCCACCCCGCGCGCCGACCGGGCCGACGCCGCCAGGGGCCTGGTCGACGCCCTCGTCGGCGTGTGGCGGGCCCCGGTCGGTCGGGCCAACGGGCCTGAGCGGGCCCGCCTCGTCCGTGACGGGGGCGTCCGTGACGGGCGGGTCCGTGCCGGGGGTGAACTGATTGCGTTAGGCAACGAGATGGTAAAGTCGAGGCATGTCCATTCCGTCCCCCGACGCCCCGGCCTCCCCCGAAGTGGCCGAGATCGAGCGCGCGCTGACCCGGATCACCTACCTGAGCACGCGTGCCCGTCAGCACGAGCGCCTGATGGCCGCCGCCGGCGTCCCGCTGGACCGTGCCGCCGTCGCGCTGCTGCGGCAGGTCGCCGAGTCCGAGCCGCTGCGCCCGGGGGAGCTGGCCCACCGCCTCGGGGTGGAGGCGTCGCACGTCACCCGCACCGTCCAGCAGCTGGAGCGGTCCGGACACCTCTCCCGGGTCCCCGACCCCGCCGACCGCCGCGCCCAGCGCATCGAACTCACCGAGTCCGGCCGGCGCGCCGTCGCCGACGTACGCGCGGCCGGCGTCCGGGGCATGCAACTGGCCCTGGCCGGCTGGGAACCGGAGGAGCTGGGGCAGCTCGCCACGCTCTTCCACCGGATGGTCGACGACTTCCTCCTCTACGCCGCCGAGGAGGAGCCCGAGCACCGGCCCGCCCGGACCTGACCGGATCCCTCCGCTCTACCCTCCGGTAACATCCCGCGGCAGACGACGCACCGCCCGGACCACGGAAGGACAGAAGTGAGCGCACGAGTGGAGATCGGGGACACGGTCGAGGACTTCGGCCTCCCCGACGAGACCGGCACCACCCGCAAGCTGTCCGAACTGCTCGCCGAAGGGCCGGTGGTGGTCTTCTTCTACCCCGCCGCCCTCACCGCCGGCTGCACCGCGCAGGCCTGCCACTTCCGCGATCTGGCCGCCGAGTTCGCCGCCGAGGGCGCCCGGCCCGTCGGCATCAGCGGCGACACCGTGGAGCGCCAGCAGGAGTTCGCCGGACGGCACACGCTCGGCATGCCGCTGCTCTCCGACGTCGACGGCACCGTCCGGGAGCGGTTCGGCGTCAAGCGCGGACTGTCGCTGGCCCCGACCAAGCGGACCACCTTCGTCATCGGGCAGGACCGCAAGGTGCTGGAGGTCGTACGCAGCGAGCTGCGCATGAACGCCCACGCCGACCGCGCGCTCGCCGCGCTGCGCGCCCTCAAGGGCTGAGCCCCGGCCGGGCGCGGCCGGCGGACCCCGCCCCGCCGCGCCCGAGGTCCGGGCCGCTCACTCGAAGGCGCAGCCCGGGTTCGGCGCGTCCCGCGAGAACGGCGCTCCGTGCGGCAGCACGTACAGCACCTCCAGGACCACGGGCGTGTCACCGAGGTTGCGTCCTATGTGCACATGGCTGGGGCCGGCCGGTTCCTCGATCACGCTGCCCGTCGGATGGACGCCGTCGGAGGCGCAGGTGGAGTCGTGGTGGCTCAGCGCGCCCTGGCGCACCACCGCGTACAGGGGGCCGTCGTGGTAGTGCCAGCCGGTGGCCTGGCCGGCCGGGAGGGTGATCTCGCGCAGGATGTAGTCGGTCCCCCCGACCGTGGTCTGCGCGACGACCCTGCCGCTCACCCCCCGGTCCGGGCGGGGTCGCCAGCGCGGTGCCCGCGCCGCCCGCCAGGAAGGTGGCGGCGGCCGGCGCGGCGGTGACGGTGGAGCGGAGCGCGAATCGCATACGAGGGCCTCCCGGCCGAGAGCGGACAGCGTCGACCTTGCGCCGTGAACATAGGCCCGCCCAGCGCCCGTTCGGGCCGGAACCCGATGATCCGCACCACCGGCGACGCGACAGGGCCCCGTGCCAGGGGGAGTTCCACAAGCACCCCTGCAATCCGCCGAGTCGGGGCGCGGGCCGGGCGCCCTCGCCACAACCGCCGTTCCCTGAGACGATCTTGACGGGCCGGTGGAGCCGAGCCGGGGCCGAGGACCGACGACGGAGCGCACATGACGACGGACAGGGCCGGGGCACCGGGGACGGAACCGACCGCGGGGATCGAGGTCAGACCGGCGGCCGGGCACATCGGCGCGGAGATCACCGGCGTGGACCTGGCCGCCGACCTCGACGACACCGTGGTCGCCGCGATCAGGGCGGCCGTACTGCGCTGGAAGGTGGTGTTCTTCCGCGGGCAGCGCCTGGACCACGCGGGCCATGTCGCCTTCGCCCGCCGCTTCGGGGAACCCGTCGTGCTGCCGCGCCGGGGCAAGGCGTCACCGGACGGCTTCCCCGAGGTGGAGACCACGGCCGACCGCCTCGAACTCGGCGGCCGGTTCGGCATGGACCACGACGAGTGGCTGCGCCGGCGCCGGCACACCCTGCTGCGCGGCTGGCACTGCGACCACGGCGCCCGCGTCGACCCGCCCGCCGCGACGATCCTGCGCGCGGAGACGGTTCCGCCGTACGGCGGTGACACGACCTGGTCGAACCTGGCGGCGGCCCACGCCGGACTCTCCGCCCCGCTGCGGGAGTTCGTGGCCGGCCTGCGCGCCGAGCACCGCCTGGGCGTCGGCTACCAGGCCCGCCCCGGGGACGACGCGTACGTACGGCACCTGCTGGACCACCAGGTGGCGACGGTGCACCCACTGGTGCGCGTCCACCCGGAGACGGGCGAACGGATCCTGTACGTCAACGGCTATTACGTGGAGCGGATCACCGATCTCTCCCGTGCCGAGAGCCAGGCCCTGCTGGACCTCCTCCTGGACCAGGCGGTCCGCCCCGAGTACACGGTGCGCTTCCGCTGGGAACCGGGCAGCGTGGCCTTCTGGGACAACCGCGCGACGATCCACCTCGCCCCCTCCGACAACGCCCACCTCGACCACCCGCGGACCATGCACCGCGTGATGCTGGCCGGGGAGGTACCCGTCGGCGTGGACGGCGAGCCGTCGCGGCCCCTGACGGGCAGCGAGCCGGGCCGCTGGTGACGACGCACCCGGCCCGTCGGGCTCAGACGGCGCGCGCCGAGGTACTGCTGCGGCAGTACAGGTGACCGCCCGCCGAGCGGGCCCGGCGGGCCAGGCGGGACAGCGCCTCGACGGTGTCCAGGGTGACGGCGTAGTCCGGGTGGTCCACCTCGTCGCTCTCGTGCCACCGGGCCGCCACCAGGGGCACGGCGTCCTCCGGCAGGGCGGCCAGGACGTCCCGCCACCGGTCCGGGAGCCGCTGGAGGACCAGCCCGGTGTCCCAGGCCCCGTCGGCGGGCCCCGGCTCCCGCCCGAGGTCGCGGGGCGCGGGCCACACCAGCTCCGGCCCGTCCGGCTGAACGGCGGAGGGCGCGCCCTCCGCGTAGACCACCAGGACGGCCAGCGCGACGTCCGGGGCCGGGCCCGGCGTGCTCGGCCGGTCGGCGCCCGCCGGTGGGAGCAGGCCGCCGTACGGGCCGATGGCGGCGTCCACCGCCGTGGTGTGGTCGCTCGCCAGGAAGTAGCCGTGCAGCACGCCCATGGGGGTCTCCGTCGTCGCCATCGTCGTGTTCTGGGAGTAGAACACAGGAAGGGCCCCAAGGGCCGCCGGTGCGTCGAACCCCGGCCGGGCACGGACCCCGGGCGCTACTCCTCGGGACCGCGCGGCAGCCCGGGCCACTCCTCCGCCAGCACGGCGCCCACGATCACCGAGCAGGTGACGGCGACGCACACCACGATCAGCCACGACAGCACGGTCAGGACCAGGCCGAGCGAGCCGTACTCCGCCAGCGCCCGGTCGAGCGCGTTCGGCACGTACAGCCGGGCCGTCAGCGCCAGCACCGTGGAGCTGCCCGCCGCGAGCAGCGCGCCCGGCAGCAGCGGCAGCCAGGGGATCCGGCCGGCCAGCAGCAGATGCTGCGTCCACAGCCACACACCCGTGCTGACCAGGAACAGGACCACCGTGCCCAGCCACAGCCCGGCACCGAAGCCGCTGCGGATGGGGTCCTGGAGGATGACGACCCCCACCATGACCAGCAGCCACACCACCCAGCGCCAGGCGGCGATCCGGGTCCCCGCCCGCGGCAGCAGCCACGCACGCTCACAGACCCGGGCCATGACCCGGCTGAAACTCGTCGCCGACACCAGCGCCACCACCACACCGACGGCGCCGGTGGTCTCCCGCAGCTCCTCTTCGCCGGAGTGGTCCAGCACCTGCCGCAGCTCCGCGTCCGACCTGCCGCTCAGACCGAAGACGGCCCGCAGGGAGTCGCGCAGCTGGTCGCGCACGCTCGCCGGGGCGAACGCGGCGACCGCGAACAGCAGCGGCACCGCCGCCAGGAACGCCTGCGCGGCGAGCCGGGTCGCGGAGTCCAGCAGGTTCGCGCCCACTAGCCGGCTCGTCACCTCCGTCACCACGGGAAAACGCTCTTCGGTACGGGCGCGCAGGCGCTGGATCCGAGTCGTCCACGCCATGCCACCTCCCGCTCCGCCCGTAGAGGTCGAGTCTCCGCCACGCCCGGGGCGGCGGCGAGCCGGAGCGGGCACCGGGCGCCGTGCCCCGTACGGCCTCCACCGGTCGTGGCGCCCGCCGCCCCGGGTGAGGGTGACCACGGACCGCGCGGCACACGCGCGACCGCACTGGCGTCGGCGAAGGAGAGCGAGATGACACAGGACACCGGGGCCGGGCCCGCGGAGCCGGCGATCGCACGGGCCAACCAGGAGGTCCTGCGGCGGTTCCCCTTCGACGACGACCGCGACTTCGAGGACGCGCGCCACGGGTTCCTCGGGACCGCGGCCGAGCCCCTCGTCCGTGACGAGGAGGGCCGCACGGTCTGGGACCTCGACGCCTACGGCTTTCTGAAGGGGGAGTGCCCGGACACGGCCAACCCCAGCCTCTGGCGGCAGGGCGGACTCTGCGCCGACCACGGCCTGTTCGAGGTGACTCAGGGCGTCTACCAGGTACGCGGCTTCGACCTGTCGAACATGACCCTCGTCGAGGGCGAGCGCGGGGTCTTCGTCATCGACCCGCTGCTCTGCGCCGAGACCGCCGCCGCCGCGATCGCCCTGTACCGCGCCCACCGCGGTGGCCGTTCCGTCACGGGCGTGCTGTACACCCACAGCCACGTCGACCACTTCGGCGGCGTGCGCGGAGTGCTCAGCGACGAGGACATCGCGCGGGGCGTGCCGGTCCTCGCCCCGGAGGGCTTCCTGGAGCACGCCGTCAGCGAGAACGTCTACGCCGGTACGGCCATGGCCCGCCGGGCCGCCTACATGTACGGCGCCGCGTTGGCCAAGGGGGAGCGCGGGCAGATCGGCGCCGGCCTCGGACAGACCACCGCCACCGGCACGGTCGGCCTGATCCCGCCGAACGTGCACATCACGCGCACCGGCCAGACGGAGACGGTGGACGGCGTCCGCATGGTCTTCCAGCTCACCCCGGGCACCGAGGCGCCCGCCGAGCTGAACCTCCACCTCCCCGACCGGGCGGCGCTGTGCATGGCCGAGAACGCCACCCACAACCTGCACAATCTGCTCACCCTGCGAGGCGCCCAGGTCCGCGACCCGCGGGTGTGGGCCCGCTACCTCACCGAGGCGGTCGACCTGTTCGCCGACACCAGCGACGTCGCCTTCGCCTCCCACCACTGGCCCGTCCGGGGCCGCGACCGGATCATCGCCTTCCTCTCCGAGCAGCGCGATCTGTACGCCTACCTCCACGACCAGACCCTGCGCATGCTCAACCAGGGTCTGACCGCACTGGAGATCGCCGAGCGGATGGAGCTGCCCCCGGCCCTGGAACGGGCCTGGCACACCCACGGCTACTACGGCTCCGTCAGCCACAACACCAAGGCCGTCTACCAGCGTTACCTCGGCTGGTTCGACGGCAACCCGGCCCATCTGTGGGAGCACCCGCCGGCCGAGTCCGCCCGGCGGTACGTCGACTTCATGGGCGGCGCCGCCGAAGTGCTGCGCCGGGCCCGGCAGTCCTACGCCGAGGGGGACTTCCGCTGGGTCGCCCAGGTCGTCCACCACGTCGTCTTCGCCGACCCCGCCAACACCGAGGCCCGAGCCCTCCAGGCCGACGCCCTCGAACAGCTCGGCTACGGCAGCGAGAACGGCACCTGGCGCAACTTCTACCTCACCGGCGCCCACGAACTGCGCCACGGCCCGGTCGGCACCCCCACCGCCACCAACTCCCCGGATCTGCTGGCGGCGCTGACACTGGAGCAGCTCCTCGACGCCGCGGCCATCCGGATCGACGGCCCCGGCAGCTGGGACGCGGACATCACCGTGCGCTGGCGGGTGACGGACGGCGAGGTCATCACGGTGCGCCTGCGCAACGGCGTCCTCACCCACGTCACCGGCACCGGCCCGGCGGCGGCCGAACCGGACGTCGAGATCGCCCTCGGCGAGGCGGAGCTGCGCGGAGTCCTGCTCGGCGTCCTCGCCCCCGCCGACCTGGCGGCCCGGCACGGCGTCGAGGTCACCGGAGACCTCGGCAGGCTCGCCGAACTGCTCGGCCACCTCGACGAACCGGACCCCGACTTCGCCGTCGTCACCCCCTGAATCCCGGGACGGGCGCACCACCCGAACGGCCCAGTCCCTGTGGCCCGGCCCCGACCCGGCACGGATGGTCGAAACAGTCCGGCCGGTGGCGGCGGCCCCCGCCCCACCAGAAACGGAGCGTGAGGATGACCGCGCAGGCCCCTTCGGGCGGCTACCGATCCGCCCCGAGCGGCAACAGCCCCTGGGTCTCCGGCGGGACCACCTTCGCCGGGGTGCTGATGCTCCTCAACGGCGTCCTGGGCGTCTTCCAGGGCATCGCGGCGATCGCCGAGGACGACGTCTACGCCCGCGTCGACGACTACGTCTACAGAATCAATCTCACCGGCTGGGGCTGGATCCTGCTGATCGTCGGTCTGATCGCGCTGTTCACCGGCTGGGGCATCCTCTCCGGGGCGCAGTGGGCGCGCGCGGCCGGCATCGTCCTGGCGGCGCTGAGCATGGTGACCCAGTTCCTGTTCCTGCCGTACCAGCCGCTCTGGTCGATCGTCATGCTCGGGATCGCCGCGTTCGTGATCCGGGCCCTGGCCGTCTACCACCCCGAGCCACGGCGGCGCTGAACCCGCCCGGGCCGCGGGGCCCCGCCGGGCCCGGCACGGAAGGAACCGATCGCCATGCGGCGCTACCCGCCCATCGAGGACCACGGAATGGTCGGCGACCTCCAGACCGCGGCCCTCGTCTCCTCCGAAGGCGTCATCGACTGGTTCTGCGCGCCCCGCTTCGACTCGCCCAGCCTCTTCGCCGCCCTGCTCGACCACGACCGCGGCGGCCACTTCGCGATCACCGTGGACGGTCCGGACGTCACCACCCGCCAGCTGTACCTGGCGGACACCGCCGTCCTGATCACCCGCTTCCTCACCCCCGACGGGGTCGGCGAGGTCGTCGACTTCATGCCGGTGGACCGCCCGCGGACGGCGACCGACCGGCACCGCCTGGTCCGGGTGATGCGCGTGACCCGCGGCCGGGTCCGCTTCTCCCTGTCCTGTCGCCCCCGCTTCGACTACGCCCGCGCCCCGCACCGGCTCACCCTCCACGAGGGCGCCGCGCACTTCGCCGGCCCGGGTCTCGACCTCCACCTCCAGCCCGCGGGCCCGGTACGGCTGGAACGGGACGGCGACGACGTACGGGCCGTGGTGGAACTGCGGCACGGGGAGCGGGCGGCCACCCTGCTGACGGTCCGTGCGACCGGCGGGGACCGTCCGACGCAGCCGACGGCAGACTCCCTGCGCGCCGACTTCGAGGGGACCGTCGCCTTCTGGCACCACTGGATCCGCCGCAGCACCTACGCGGGCCGCTGGACGGAGACGGTCAACCGGTCCGCGATCACCCTGAAGCTGCTCACCTACGCGCCCACCGGCGCCCCCGTCGCCGCCGCCACGGCCGGCCTGCCCGAGCAGCTCGGCGGCGAACGCAACTGGGACTACCGCTACACCTGGGTGCGGGACGCGTCGCTGTCCCTCAACGCCCTGCTCGGCCTCGGCTTCGTCGAGGAGGCCCACGACTTCCGCCGCTGGATCGCCGCCCGGCTCATGGACCGCCGCACGGTGACGGGCGAGCCCCTGCAGATCATGTACCGGATCGACGGCGACCCCCACCTCGCCGAGGAGAGCCTCGACCACCTGGAGGGCTACCGGGGCTCGGCACCCGTCCGGATCGGCAACGGCGCCGCCGACCAGCTCCAGCTCGACATCTACGGCGAGGCCGTCCACGCCCTCACCCGCGTCGACGACCTCGCGCGGTACCTGCACTACGACGGCTGGCTGGGCCTGGCCGCCCTGCTCGACTGGCTCGTCGACCACTGGGACCGCCCCGACGAGGGCATCTGGGAGACCCGCGGGGGCCGCAAGGACTTCACCTACAGCCGGGTCATGTGCTGGACGGCCTTCGACCGGGGCATCCGCGTCGCCCGGGAGCTGGCCCGCCCGGCCGACCTGGACACCTGGACCCGCACCCGCGACACCATCCTCCGGCAGATCATGGAGCGCGGCTGGAGCGAACGGCGCCGGGCGTTCGTCCAGCACTACGACAGCGACGTCCTGGACGCCTCGCTGCTGCTCATGCCGGCGGTCGGCTTCATCATGCCGGGGGACCGGCGCTGGCAGTCCACGCTGGACGCCATCGACACCGACCTGGTCGCCGACAGCCTGGTCTACCGCTACGACCCCGACGCCTCACCGGACGGCCTGCGCGGCAGCGAGGGCACCTTCTCCCTGTGCAGCTTCCTCCACGTCGACGCCCTCGCCCGCGCCGGCCGCCTCCACCAGGCCCGCTACGCCTTCGACAAGATGCTCACCTACGCCAACCACGTCGGCCTCTTCGCGGAGGAGATCGGCCCCACCGGCCAGCAACTGGGCAACTTCCCCCAGGCGTTCACCCACCTCGCCCTCATCACCTCCGCCCTGGCACTGGACGAGGAGTTCGACCGGGCCGAACGCTGACCCGGCGCCCGGATCAGCCGGCCTCCGGCAGCGGGATCGTCACCTCGTCCTCCACCGGCGGGTCGGCCTCCTGGGCGCGGTTGCCGGTGGCCGCGTAGCAGCGCAGCCGGACCGACTCCGGGGAGACGTCCAGGCGCAGGAAGCACTTGAAGAACGGCGGGCTGTAGGTGGCCGAGCCCGGGGAGAACAGGGACGTGTAGATCTTGCGCACCGGCAGGCGGAGGCGGGCGGTGCGGTCGGGGCGGCGCCCGGCGCCCAGCAGGCTCGCCACCACACGGGTACGGCGGGTGATGCGGACCTCGGAGCGCTGCGCCCTGGTCAGCGGGATGCCCAGGCGCTCGGCGACCACCGCCGCCGCCTCGGCCTCGGTGAGCGTGAAGAAGCGGCGCAGCCGCGTCCGGCGGCCGTAGAGCGTGCTGTAGAAGGCCAGCGAGTCACCGCGCAGCGGGTAGCAGCGGAAGTCCCGCTCGGTCACGCCCGCCACGTCGACCCGGCCGATGGTGTGGGTGGCGTGCATGAAGGCACCGCCGCCGCCCGCGACCACGTACTGGATCGTCCGGTCGCCCACCCGCACCGGATAGCGCTGGTAGTTGTGGATGTCGCCGCCGATCGCCGCCACATAGCGGTGCGCCGGGTCGCGGACGATGTCGTCGACGGTGCCGCCGCCCTCGATCTCGCAGGGGTGGTGGGCGCCGTCCACGTACAGGGGCGAGCCGGTGATCAGGATCTTCGGGCGGGGGTCCCGGGAGACCTCGCGCAGCCAGGCGCCCTGTTCGGCGTCGAGGCGGCCGAGCAGCCCGGTGTCGATGCCGACGACGCGCACCGGGCCGGCGTCGACGGCCCAGTACGGGCCGGGCTGGAGTGCCGCCTGGGCCGGGTCGGAACGGTACTTCCGGGCCTCGTCCAGACGGAGTCCGTCGGTGTCGCGCGGCCGGTGCCAGAGCAGGCCGCGCAGCCAGGGCCCGGTCAGCGGGCGCGGCTTCGGCTCGGGCGCCAGGGGCGGGGCGTCGCCGCAGAAGACGCGCATGAAGGCGCCGAGGTCCTCGTACCAGTCGTGGTTGCCGGGTATCGCGTAGATCGGCGCCCGGTAGTCCCGGTAGGGGCGGAAGAACTTCGGGCCGTAGTCGTCCGCGCCGCCCACCGGATAGATGACGTCGCTGGCGAGCACCGCGAAGCTGGTGTCGGCGCCCGCCTTCAACAACCCGGGCACGACGGCGTACTGGGGTTCGTCGCCCTCGCCGGTGTCGCCGATGACGAGGAACGAGAAGCGGTCGGGGTCGTCCCTCCTGATCACCTTGTCCGCGGGCGCGCCCGCGGCGGCCCGCTGGGCCACCCACCGGCCCCGGGTGCGGCCGGTGGGGTCGCCGAACCAGGAGGCCAGCACTCCGTTGCGGGCCGCCCACAGCATCCGTGGGTCCAGCCAGGAGATCTTCTGGACCTCGGTGGGCATCAGCCGCCGGTAGGCACCGCGTTCCGCGGTGCCCCAGCCGGCTCCTTCGGGGGTGTCGCGTGAAGAGTCGGGCACCGGTGAACCGTAACAACGATCTACGAACACGCTTGCGGCGGACCGTTGTTGACGGCGCCCGCCAGGGGCCGTCGGGGGTCACCGCAGAGACGTTTCACCAACCGCCGGTGCGCCGGCCGCCGTTGTCCTGCGGCTCGAACGCGGCGGGGGCGGTCCGCGCCGCCTCGCGGGTGCCCGGGTCCGCCTTTGGGCCCTCGTCCTCGCCCATCACCAGCAGCGGGTCGAACATCACCACCACGCCCGCCAGCAGCAGGAACACGCACGGCCCCAGCAGCATCGGCAGCAGCAGGGAAGTGGGCGAGTCGCCGGACCAGGAGTCCATGACCGTGTCGTGCAGATGGACGTTCACGGCCGCCATGCCGGTGTAGTGCATCCCCGACACGGCCACCCCCATCACCAGGCTCGCCCCGAGGCTCGCCAGGAAGCCCCGCACCGACACCGCCGCCCACAGCGCCGCGCTCGCGGCCGCCACGGCGATCGCCAGCGAGACGCCGACGGTGGCGGGGTCGTAGCGGATGTCCCCGTTGAGCTCCATGGCTGCCATGCCGAGGTAGTGCATCGCCGCCACGCCGAGCCCGGTGGTCACTCCGGCTACGGTCAGCGAGGCGGCGCCGGCGCCCCGGTGGCCGACGATGAAGACGCCGACGCCGACGACGGCGATCGCCACGACCAGGCTCAGCACCGTCAGCGGGACGCTGTAGCGGATCCGGGTCTCCTCGACCTGGAAGCCGGTCATGGCGATGAAGTGCATGGTCCAGATGCCGCAGCCGATCGAGGTGGCGCCGAGCGCCAGCCAGCCGGTCCGCCAGGACTGCGGGTTGATCAGGGTCCGCACGATGCAGCGCAGCCCCAGGGCTCCGCCCAGGCAGGCCATCACATAGGCCGCCGCAGGGGTCACCGCTCCGTAGCGGAACCCGTCGATGGTGCCTTCCATGCGCCAACTACCCCCAGAGCGATGGCCCGTTGTCGTGCAAGGTTAAACGTGTGAGTGCCATGTAGATCAAGCCTTCACGCTACTGGTCACCTCCTCTTCGGAGCCGGTTCGTCCACTCCGCGGGCGGGATGGCCGCCGCCCGGTGCCGCCCGCACCCGGCGTTGCATGTTCATGCGTTGTCGTGCATACTTCTGTCATGTCCAAAGTGCTTACCTCCCTCCCCGTCGGCTCGCGCGTCGGGATCGCCTTCTCCGGTGGCCTCGACACCTCGGTGGCGGTCGCCTGGATGCGCGACAAGGGTGCCGTGCCCTGCACGTACACCGCCGACATCGGCCAGTACGACGAGCCCGACATCGCGTCGGTGCCCGGCCGCGCGAAGACCTACGGTGCCGAGATCGCGCGCCTGGTCGACTGCCGCGCCGCGCTGGTCGAGGAGGGTCTGGCCGCACTGACCTGCGGTGCGTTCCACATCCGCTCCGGCGGGCGGGCGTACTTCAACACCACCCCGCTGGGCCGGGCCGTCACCGGCACCCTGCTGGTGCGGGCGATGATGGAGGACGACGTCCAGATCTGGGGTGACGGCTCCACCTTCAAGGGCAACGACATCGAGCGGTTCTACCGCTACGGCCTGCTCGCCAACCCGAACCTGCGGATCTACAAGCCCTGGCTCGACGCGGACTTCGTGACCGAGCTCGGCGGCCGCAAGGAGATGTCGGAGTGGCTGGTCGCCCACGACCTGCCCTACCGGGACTCCACGGAGAAGGCGTACTCCACGGACGCCAACATCTGGGGCGCCACCCACGAGGCCAAGACCCTGGAGCACCTGGACACCAGCCTGGAGACCGTGCAGCCGATCATGGGCGTGCGGTTCTGGGACCCCGAGGTGGAGATCGCCACCGAGGACGTCACGATCGGCTTCGAGCAGGGCCGCCCGGTCACGATCAACGGCAAGGAGTTCGCCTCCGCCGTCGACCTGGTGATGGAGGCCAACGCCATCGGCGGCCGGCACGGCCTCGGCATGTCGGACCAGATCGAGAACCGGATCATCGAGGCCAAGAGCCGCGGCATCTACGAGGCGCCCGGCATGGCGCTGCTGCACGCCGCGTACGAGCGCCTGGTCAACGCGATCCACAACGAGGACACCCTCGCCCAGTACCACAACGAGGGCCGGCGCCTGGGCCGGCTGATGTACGAGGGCCGCTGGCTGGACCCGCAGGCGCTGATGATCCGCGAGTCGCTCCAGCGCTGGGTCGGCCAGGCCGTCACCGGCGAGGTCACGCTGCGGCTGCGGCGCGGCGAGGACTACTCGGTCCTCGACACCTCCGGCCCCACGTTCAGCTACCACCCGGACAAGCTCTCCATGGAGCGCACCGAGGACGCGGCGTTCGGTCCGGTGGACCGCATCGGCCAGCTCACCATGCGCAACCTCGACATCGCCGACTCCCGCACCAAGCTGGAGCTGTACGCCGGACTCGGCATGGTCGGCGGCCCGCAGACCGCGGCGGTCGAGGCCGGGGCCACCAGCCTCATCGGCGCCCTCACCGAGGGCGGCGCCGAGGCCATCGCCTCCGGCGGGGCGAGCCCCGACGGCGACGAGCTGCTCGACAGCGCCGCCATGGAGTTCGGCACGGACTGACGCCACGACGGCACGGCACGGACGGGGGCGGGGGGGCGGACGGCGGGTGGGGGCCCCGCCCCCCGGCCGGGGTCGCGG
>NZ_JBEPBM010000071.1:0-19465 GCF_040299205.1 Streptomyces sp. NPDC000983
CCGTGGGACCGGCGGGGTGCGTGGTTTGGCCTGGGGGGGCCGGGGGGGGTGGTGTGCCGTCATTAAAAGGGCGCTGCGGCCGTGTTCCGGGGGAACTCGGCCGCAGCGTCGTGGTGTGGTGCGAGGGGGGCGGGCCGGTCAGCGGCCGGCGCCTCCGTCGGCGTTGGGGCCGGCGTAGTCCTCGCCGTAGGCGCCCTTGGCGGGGCGGCGGCGGCGCATGGGCGGCTCGACGCCGTCGGCGAGGCGGCGGGCGGTGAGGAGGAAGCCGGTGTGGCCGATCATGCGGTGGTCGGGGCGGACGGCGAGGCCCTCGATGTGCCAGTTGCGGATCATCGACTCCCAGGCGCTCGGCTCGTTGAAGCAGCCGATCTCGCGGATGGACTCGACGGTCCGGGCGAGCTGGGTGGTGGTGGCGACGTAGCAGCAGACGATGCCGCCGGGGACGAGGGCCTTGGAGACGGCCTCGAGGCATTCCCAGGGGGCGAGCATGTCGAGGATGACGCGGTCGACCTCGGTGTCGGACAGGTTGTCCTGGAGGTCGCCGACGGTGAGCTGCCAGGCGGGGTGGGGGCCGCCGAAGTAGCGTTCGACGTTCTGCCGGGCGATGTCGGCGAAGTCCTCGCGGCGCTCGTAGGAGTGCAGCATGCCCTGGTCGCCGATGGCGCGCAGCAGGAAGCTGCTGAGCGAGCCGGAGCCGACGCCGGCTTCGACGACGCGCGCGCCGGGGAAGATGTCGGCGAAGGCGAGGATCTGCCCCGCGTCCTTGGGGTAGACGACGGCTGCCCCGCGGGGCATGGACAGGACGTAGTCGGGGAGCAGGGGGCGCAGCGCGAGGTAGGCGACGTTCCCGGTGGTGCGGACAACGCTGCCCTCGGGAGCGCCGATCAGTTCGTCGTGGGGGAAGGAACCCTTGTGGGTGTGGAAGTTCTTCCCGGCCTCGAGCGTGAACGTGTAGTGGCGGCCCTTGGGGTCGGTCAGCTGAACCTGGTCCCCGACCTTGAAGGGCCCGCGCCTGCGGGCGGCACCGGTCGGTTCGGACATGTGAACAGCCTACCGGGGTTTGCGGGGGCCGCCGACCACCGCGGTGGGGGTCAGGAGGGGCGGGCCATGGCTTTGACGAAGGCGCGTTCCACGTCGGCGGCGGAGAGGACGCCGTAGATCTCTCCGGTGTCCTCGATGACGAGGTATTCGGTGGCGGGGTGGGCGCGCAGGGCGTCGAGGAGGTCTTCGCCGGCGAGTTCTGCGGAGACGCGCATGCCGTCGGTGAGGTCCTGGGCGAGGCCGCCGACGGCGACCCAGGGGCGGCGGTGTTCGGGGACTTGGACGATGGCGGCTTCGCGGACGAGGGAGAGGGGGCTGCCGTCGGTGTCGACGACGACGAGGGCGCGGGCTCCGGCGGCGTTGGCGCGGCGCAGGGCTTCGGAGAGGGGGGTGTCGCTCTCGACGGGGACGGCGCGGCGGGTGAGGGTGCGGGCGCGCAGGTCGGGGAGGTGTTCGCGCAGGCGGGCCATGCGGAGGCTGTTGCCGGCACCGGTCCAGATGATGGCGGCGAGGATCGCGGCGAGGAGGGCGTCCATGACGGTGTCCATGCCGACGTTGTCCTCGGCGTCGGTGCCGAGGGCTCCGGACTGGGTGAGGAGGGGGAGGCCGATGAGGACGGCGACGGCGAGGGCGCGGCCGACCCAGGCGGCGGCGATGGTGCCGGTCATGGGTTTGCCGGTGATCTTCCAGACGACGGCGCGGAGCATGCGGCCGCCGTCGAGGGGGAGGCCGGGCAGGAGGTTGAAGGCGGCGACGATCAGGTTGGAGATCATCAGGCCGGCGAGGAGGACGCCGGGGACGGTGCCGGGTTCGACGGCCTGGAGGGCGCCGTAGAAGATGCCGGCGAGGACGAGGGAGAGCAGGGGGCCGACGAAGGCGAGGATGAACTCGCGGCCGGGGGTGTCGGACTCCTTCTCGATCTCGGAGACGCCGCCGAAGAACTGGAGCTGGATGCGGCGGACGGGGAGTTTGAAGCGGAGGGCCGCGACGGTGTGGGCGAGTTCGTGGACGAGGACGGAGGCGTAGAAGGCGACGGCGAAGAAGAGGGAGACGAGGTAGCGGGCTGCGCCGAGTTCGGGCAGGACGCGTTCGAGTTGTCCGCCGAAGACCCAGGTGATGAGTGCGGCGACGAGGAACCAGCTGGGGGCGACGTAGACGGGTACGCCGAAGGGGCGGCCCATGAGGAGGCCGCCGCGGGGCTCGGGAGGTTTGGGTGCGCGGTGCTTGTCGGGTCCGGTGTGGGCGAGGGTGCGGTCGCCGGTGCCGGGGTGGGCGGGGGCCGGTGGGGGCTCGGAGGGCTCTTCGCTGGGGTTCTCGGGTGCGTCCTGGGCGGCTTCCGGCCGGCGGGGCGCCTCGGTGGGTTCGGCTGGTCCGGTGTCGGCGGGTGGGGCCTCGGGGCGGTCAGGTGTCGCGGCAGGGGGTTCTTCGGGCCGGGGGGCGGCCGGGGTGGGTTCGGGGCCGCTGGGTGATGCCGGGGCGGGTTCGGGGGGTGTCCGGTCCGTGGGCGGGGTCGTTGCTGGTGCGTGCTGGTCCGTCGGCTCCCCGGTGCCGGACCGCGGCCGCCCGCGCCCGCCGCTCTCGTCCACGGTGTCCCCTCGTTCGAAGCGTCTTCCGCACCTGCCGGACGGAAGGGTCTGGGGTCGATGGTATGCGTCCGCCCCGGTGCGTTCCGCCCCGGCACCCCTTGTGTTCTTCGGGCGCGGGCGCGGTGGCTGTCAGTGGCTGGCCGTAAGGTCTGTGGACATGGAGACGAGCGGGCAGGACGTGGAGCCGTCGGGCGCCGAAGGGGCCCCGGCGGGGGCGCGGGACGCGGTGGTGGGGCGGGCGGTGGCGATGGCGCCGACGTCGCTGTCCCCGTCGCGGGCCGGTGACTTCATGCAGTGCCCGCTGCTGTACCGGTTCCGGGTGATCGACCGGCTGCCGGAGAAGCCCAGTGAGGCGGCGACGCGGGGCACTTTGGTGCACGCGGTGCTGGAGCGGCTCTTCGACGCTCCGGCGGCCGAGCGGACGGCGCCGCGGGCGAAGTCGTTGATCCCGGGGCAGTGGGACCGGTTGCGGGAGTCGCGTCCGGAGGTCCGGGAGCTGTTCGCCGAGGATCCGGAGGGTGAGCGGCTGGCGCGGTGGCTGGGTGAGGCCGAGCGGCTGGTGGAGCGGTGGTTCTCGCTGGAGGATCCGACGCGTCTGGAGCCGGCCGAGCGCGAGCTGTTCGTGGAGGCGGAGCTGGAGTCGGGGCTGCGGCTGCGCGGGATCATCGACCGGGTCGATGTGGCGCCGACGGGTGAGGTGCGGATCGTCGACTACAAGACGGGCAAGGCGCCGCGGCCCGAGTACGCCGAGGGCGCGCTGTTCCAGATGAAGTTCTACGCGCTGGTGGTGTGGCGGCTGAAGGGTGTGGTGCCGCGCCGGCTGCAGTTGGTGTATCTGGGCAGTGGGGATGTGCTGACGTACGACCCGGTGCTCGCCGATCTGGAGCGGGTGGAGCGCAAGCTGCTGGCGTTGTGGGAGGCGATCGGGGAGGCGACGGCGTCGGGTGACTGGCGGCCGCGGCCGACGAAGCTGTGCGGTTGGTGCGACCACCAGGCGCACTGTCCGGAGTTCGGTGGTACTCCCCCGCCGTATCCGTTGCCGGTCGGGGCGCCCGAGTCGGCCGGGGGCGCGCAGGGCAGAATGGGGCCGGACTAGGGTCCTTGCGAAGGAGACTTACGTGGCCATCCGCGTCCTACTGGTCGACGACCAGCCCCTGCTGCGTACCGGCTTCCGGATGATCCTGGAGGCGGAGCAGGACATCGCGGTCGTGGGCGAGGCCGGAGACGGCCTTCAGGCTCTCGACCAGGTGCGGGCGCTTCAGCCCGACGTGGTTCTGATGGACATTCGCATGCCGCGGATGGACGGTGTGGAGGCGACCCGGCAGATCACCGGGCCGGGGCGGGACGGCCCGGCGAAGGTGCTGGTGCTGACGACGTTCGATCTCGACGAGTACGTGGTGGAGGCGTTGAAGGCGGGGGCCAGTGGGTTCCTGCTGAAGGACGCGCCCGCCAATGAGCTGGTGCAGGCGATCCGGGTGGTGGCGGGCGGGGAGGCGATGCTGGCGCCGAGTATCACGCGCCGGCTGCTGGACAAGTACGCCACGCATCTGCCGTCGGGGGACGAGCCGGTTCCGGACACCCTGCACACGCTGACCGACCGTGAGGTGGAGGTGTTGAAGCTGGTGGCGCGCGGGTTGTCCAACGCGGAGATCGCCGCGGATCTGTTCGTCAGCGAGACGACCGTGAAGACGCATGTGGGGCATGTGCTGACCAAGCTGGGTCTGCGGGACCGGGTGCAGGCGGCGGTGTACGCGTACGAGAGCGGTCTGGTGCGTCCGGGCGCTCAGTAGGGTCCGTTACGGCGCGAGGGCGCCCGTTTCCCGGTCGGGAAGCGGGCGCCCTCGTGCTGGGGCGGGTGCCGGTCAGCTCTTGCTGAGTTCCCAGAAGCGGAAGACGGTCGAGGCGTCGAGGCAGTTCTCCACGCCGTAGACGTTGTCGTGGACGACGGCGTACTGCTTGGCCTGCCACAGGGGCAGCATGGGGACTTCCTCGGCGACGATGTTCTGGATGCGGGCGTAGTCGCCCTCGGTTGTGGTGCGGTCGCTCTCGGCGGCCGTGCGCGGGATGAGGGTGCCGGTGATGGTGTCGTTGGCGTAGTTGTTGCCGAGGACGTTGCCCTTGCCGAAGAAGGGTGAGGTGAAGTTGTCGGCGTCGGGGTAGTCGGGGACCCAGCCGCGCACGTAGACGCCGTACTTGCCGCTCGCGATGTCGAGTTCGTACTGGTCGTAGTCGGCCATCTTGACGTCGGCGGCGAACAGGCCGCTGGCGTTGAGCTGGGCGGCGATGGCCTGCAGCTCCTGTTCGGTGGCCGGGCCGTACCGCGAGGGGGTGCCCCACAGGGTGAGCCTGACCTTCTCGGTGATGCCGTCCTCGGCGAGGGCGGCGGCGGCCTTGGCCTTGGAGGGGCGGGCGCCGTAGGTGTCGAAGAAGGCGGTGTTGTGGCCGCCGATGCCGGCCGGGATGATCGAGTACAGCGAGGTGGCCGTGGACTGGTAGACGTCGGCCATGAGGGCGTCGCGGTCGACGAGGTGGGCGATGGCCCTGCGCACGCCGGTCTGTCCGGCGACGGGGTGGTCCATGTTGAAGACCAGGTGCTGGACCTCGGCGCCGGTGCCGTCGACGAGTTCGACGCCGGAGGCGGAGCTGTCGTCGGTCTTCTCGATCTCGGCGATGTCGGTGGCGCTGAGGCCGCGGTAGGCGATGTCGATGTCGCCGTCGGTGAGCGCGGTCTTCAGGGCGGCGCGGTCGCCCTTGTAGAACTTCAGGGTGACGCCGGTGTTCTTGATCTCGGCGCTGCCGCTGTAGTGCTCGTTGACGGTGAAGACGGCTTCGCTGTCGTTGAAGGAGGCCAGCTTGTAGGGACCGGAGCCGACGGCTTCGCCGTCCTCGCGGAGCCGGTCGGTGTCGTACTGGCGGTGGTCGACGATGGAGCCGGCGCCGGAGGCGATCTTGCTGGGGAAGGTGGCGTCCGGGGTGTTGAGCCGGAAGACGACGGTCTTGTCGTCGGGGGTCTGCACCTTGTCGAGCATGGGGAACATGACGGCCGGACCGGAGTCGTCGTTGATGGCGGTCATGCGGTCGAAGGAGAACTTGACGTCCTCGGAGGTGAGGGGGTCACCGTTGCTGAACTTGAGTCCGTCCTTCAGCGTGCAGGTGTACACCTGGGTGCGGGTGTCGGTGAACGCGCAGGATTCCGCGGCGTCCGGCTGGGGTTCCGTGCCGCCCTTGGGGAAGCTGAGCAGGGACTGGAAGACGTTGTTGAACAGAAGCCAGGAGCCGGGGTCGTAGCCGGATGCCGGGTCGGTGGCGAGGACGTCGTCGGACATTCCCACGACGACGGCCGAGCTGTCGGCGGCCGAGCCGCCGGTTTCGGTGCCACAGCCGGTCAGAAGGCCGGAGGCCAGCCCCGCCACTACGGGCAGGACTGGCCACGGGTTGCGCATGTTCACTTGCAGGTGCCTTTGTGCGTTGTCGTGCTGGACCCGGGGCCGCCCTGGGGCGGCCCCGGCACGGGAGGTTGTCAGCCGCTGACGCCGCGGCCGAGCTCCCAGAGCTGGAGGGTGGAGGAGGAGTTCAGGGCGTAGGCGGTGCCGGTGACGTCGTCGCGGGCGGCGACGTACTGGCGGCCCTGCCACAGCGGGAGGATGGGGACGTCCTCGGCAACGATGTCCTGGATCTCGGTGATGCTGTCGACGGCGGCCTGGCGGTCGGCCTCGCGGCGGGACTCGGGGATGAGGCCGTTGCGGATCTGGCTGTTGGCGTAGGGCGAGCCGAGGAAGTTGCCCTTGTCGAGGAAGGGGGCGAGGTAGTTGTCGGCGTCGGGGAAGTCGGGGAACCAGCCCATGCCGTAGACCTCGTACTCGCCCTTCTGCTCGGCGGGGCGGAAGGTGTCCCAGGCGGTGCCCTTGATCTTGACGTCGAAGAGGCCGCTGTCGTTGAGCTGCTCCTGAAGGATCTCGAATTCCTTCTTGGTGGCGTCACCGTAGTGGTCGGTGGTGTAGTGCAGCGTCATCGAGACGGGGGTGGTGATGTTGGCCCGGGTGAGCAGGGACTGGGCCTTGGCGACGTTGGGCTCGCCGTACTTGTTGAAGAAGGCGTTGGAGTGGCCGGTGAGGCTGGCGGGGACGAGCGAGTACAGCGGCTCGGCCTGGGTGCCGTAGACCTTGCTGACGAGTTCGCCGCGGTTGATGACCTGGGCCATGGCCTGGCGGACGGCCTTGCTCTCGACGGAGGGGGCGTCGGTGTTGAAGCCGAGGTAGCGGATCTCCAGGCCGGACATCTCGACGAGGTCGACCTCGCTGTCGGTGGCCGTGGACAGGCGCTGGATCTGGTCGGGCGACATGGTGCGGGTCATGAGGTCGATGTCGCCGGCCTCGATGGCGCCGTTCATGGTGGAGGCGTCGGCGAAGGACCGCAGCTCGACCTTGTCGTTGTTGACCTTGAGCGTGCCCTTGTAGTTGCTGTTCTTGGTGAAGACGGCCTTGACGAGCTTGCCGTCCTCCTCGTCGGCGCTGAAGGTGTACGGGCCGGAGCCGTTGACCTCGAAGCCGTCGCGCAGCTCGCCCTTGTCGTAGTCGTCCTCGGAGACGATGCCGGCGACCGGGGTGGACAGCTTGTACGGGAAGGTGGCGTCGGCGGTCTTGAGGTGGAAGATGACCTCGCGCTCGCCCTTGGCCTCGACGGTGTCCACGGTGGAGAGCAGGCCGACCACACCGCTGGGGGCGTTGATCTTCATGGCGCGGTCGATGGAGAACTTCACGTCGGCCGCGGTGATGGCGTCGCCGTTGGAGAAGCTCAGGCCCTCGCGCAGGGTGCAGGCGTAGCGCTCGTTGCCGGTGTCGGTGAAGCCGCAGCTCTCGGCCGCCTCGGGGACGGGCTCGCCCTCGCCGCGGGGCTGGATCATCAGGGTCTGCACGGTCTGGCGCAGGATGTTCCAGGTGCCCACGTCGTAGGCGGACGCCGGGTCGAGCGGCGCCGGGTCGTCCTTCGTGGTGCTGAACTCGTCGGTGGTCCCGACGACGATCGCGTCCCCGCCGCCACTGCCGTTGTCCGAGCCGCCACAGGCGGCGAGAACCGGGGCGAGCAGGCTTATCACGGCCGGCAGCACCAAAGTCTTGCGGTTCATGCTCGAGTTTCTCCAGAGCTGTGACGTCCGTGTATCCGGCATGCAGGGGGTGTCGCGGCCGATCACGGGGTAAGGGGATGTTTTACGCGATGAGATTAGTCGGCGTCCGCTTCGGCGCTCGCGGCGCCTGGAGGCGGACTGCCATCACGCTGCGGAACCGGGTGTGGACGCACCGAAAAACCGACAGCGGAAGGATTAGTGCAGCGTCCCCCCAATCGGGACACAAGGGCGTGGGACCGATGCCCGAAAGGGGGCGAACAGCACATGATGTGCGGCATGTCGAGACCACGAAAAGTGGGGAACGTCACACCCGTGATCGGGTTCGTGGTCGGTGGAATTCGGCCACCCGGCCGAGGTGAATTCGCGTGCGTGCGCCCCCTGTCTTCGAGTGCGCCGCGCTGTGCGAATTCCGCCCGTCGGCCGGTGGCACGCTCGGTGAACGGCTAGCGCATTTCCGTCATCAGACCGTGCAGGAATGTCAGGTCCACTTCTTCCAGGGAGCGGACGACGGTGCGGCGGTGGGCGGGGGCGATGGGGGTGATCGAGGGCACCGCCACGACGTGGCAGCCGGCCGCCTCGGCCGCGGCGACGCCGGTCGCGGTGTCCTCGATGACGGCGCAGCGGGCCGGGTCCACGCCGAGTCCGGCGGCGGCGGCCAGGTAGGGGTCGGGGTGCGGTTTGGTGCGCGGGACCTCGTCGCCGGCCACGGTGAGCCGGAAGTGCTGGGGGCCGAGCGAGGTCAGGACCCGGTCGATGATGCGCCGGTGGGAGGCGGAGACCAGGGCGGTGGGGATGCCGTACTCGGCGAGTTCGGCGAGGAGTCGGGCGGCGCCGGGCATCAGGGGCAGTTCCCGGCCGATGCGGTGTTCGAAGCCCTGGTTGAGCAGCACGCTCAGTTCGGCGAGAGTGATGTCCGCGCCGGTGGATTCGATGAGGAAGCCCGCGCTGCGGGTCATGGGGCCGCCGACCACGACATGGCGCCAGGCGTCGTCGAGGGTGTGGCCGAGGCCGGCGAAGATCTCGACCTCGACGTCCCACCAGAAGCCCTCGGTGTCCACGAGGGTGCCGTCCATGTCGAGGAGTACGGCCTGGAGGGCGGAGCCTTCCGCCGTACGGGTTGTTGGCGCGGGGACCGTGCTGGTCATCCGGGCGCACCTCCTTGAGGGACGATCAGGCCGGTTCCCGCGCGGGGAACCGGCCTGCAGTGGACCGACCAGTGTACGTCTTCGGTGGCTGTGGTGCCGTTTTTAACGGATGCGGCCCGGGGCGCGCCGGAGTTCTGGTGGAGGGGCGCCTCAGCGTGCGTTGAAGTACTTGGCTTCCGGGTGGTGGATGACGATGGCGTCGGTGGACTGCTCGGGGTGGAGCTGGAACTCCTCCGAGAGGTGGACGCCGATGCGCTCGGGGCGCAGCAGTTCGGCGATCTTGGCGCGGTCCTCGAGGTCGGGGCAGGCGCCGTAGCCGAGGGAGAAGCGGGCGCCCCGGTACTTCAGGGCGAACATGTCCTCGACGTCGGTGGGGTCCTCGCCCGCGAAGCCCAGTTCGGAGCGGACGCGGGCGTGCCAGTACTCGGCGAGTGCTTCCGCCAACTGCACGGACAGTCCGTGGAGTTCGAGGTAGTCGCGGTAGGAGTTGGACTCGAAGAGCTTGGCGGTCTCCTCGCCGATGCGGTTGCCGACGGTGACGACCTGGAGGCCGACGACGTCGGTCTGGCCGGATTCCTCGGGGCGGAAGAAGTCGGCCAGGCACAGGCGGCGGCCGCGGCGCTGGCGGGGGAAGGTGAACCGGGTGCGTTCGTTGCCCTGTTCGTCCAGGATGATCAGGTCGTCGTCCTTGGACACGCAGGGGAAGTAGCCGTGGACGACGGCCGCTTCGAGGAGGTTGTCGGTCTGGAGCCGGTCCAGCAGGCCGCGCAGCCGGGGGCGGCCCTCGGTCTCGACGAGTTCCTCGTAGGTGGGGCCGTCTCCGGTGCGGGCCTGCTTGAGGCCCCACTGGCCCTTGAACAGGGCGCCTTCGTCCAGCCAGGAGGCGTACTCCTTGAGCTGGATGCCCTTGATGACGCGGGTGCCCCAGAAGGGCGGGGTGGGTACGGGGTTGTCGGTGGCGACGTCGGAGCGGACGTGGCCTTCCTCGGGGCGTTCCTCGACGGTCGTGGGGGCGGTGGCCCTGACGCGGCGCTGCTTGAGTTCGGGGAGCTTGGCGCCGGGGACGCCGCGCTTGACGCCGATGAGGGCGTCCATCAGGCGCAGGCCCTCGAAGGCGTCGCGGGCGTAGCGGACCTCGCCCTCGTAGATCTCGTGGAGGTCCTGTTCGACGTAGGCGCGGGTGAGTGCGGCGCCGCCGAGGATGACGGGGAAGTCGGCGGCGAGGCCGCGCTGGTTGAGCTCCTCCAGGTTCTCCTTCATGATCACCGTGGACTTGACCAGGAGGCCGCTCATGCCGATGACGTCGGCCCGGTGTTCGGCGGCGGCGTCCAGGATCGCGGAGACGGGCTGCTTGATGCCGAGGTTGACGACGTTGTAGCCGTTGTTGGAGAGGATGATGTCGACGAGGTTCTTGCCGATGTCGTGGACGTCTCCGCGGACGGTGGCGAGCACGATGGTGCCCTTGCCCTCGGCGTCGGACTTCTCCATGTGCGGTTCGAGGTGGGCGACGGCGGCCTTCATGACCTCGGCGGACTGCAGGACGAACGGCAGCTGCATCTGGCCGGAGCCGAACAGCTCGCCGACGACCTTCATGCCGTCGAGGAGGGTCTCGTTGACGATGTCGAGGGCCTTGCGGGTCTGCAGGGCTTCGTCGAGGTCGGCTTCGAGGCCGTTGCGCTCGCCGTCGATGATGCGGCGCTTGAGGCGCTCCTCCAGGGGGAGGGCGGCGAGTTCCTCGGCCTTGCCGGCCTTGAGGGACTTGGCGGTGGCGCCCTCGAAGAGGGCCATCAGCTTCTGGAGCGGGTCGTAGCCCTCGGCGCGGCGGTCGTGGATGAGGTCGAGGGCGGTCTGCACCTCTTCCTCGCTGAAGCGGGCGATCGGCAGGATCTTGGAGGCGTGCACGATCGCCGAGTCCAGGCCGGCCTTGACGCATTCGTCGAGGAAGACGGAGTTGAGCAGGATGCGGGCGGCCGGGTTGAGGCCGAAGGAGATGTTGGACAGGCCGAGGGTGGTCTGGACGTCCGGGTGGCGGCGCTTGAGTTCGCGGATCGCCTCGATGGTGGCGACGCCGTCCCCGCGGGACTCCTCCTGGCCGGTGCAGATGGTGAAGGTGAGGGTGTCGATGAGGATGTCGGACTCGTGGATGCCCCAGTTCCCGGTGAGGTCCTCGATCAGCCGTTCGGCGATCGCGACCTTCTTCTCGGGGGTGCGGGCCTGGCCCTCCTCGTCGATGGTCAGCGCGATGAGCGCGGCGCCGTGCTCCTGGGCGAGCCGGGTGACCTTCGCGAAGCGGGACTCGGGGCCGTCGCCGTCCTCGTAGTTGACGGAGTTGATGACCGCGCGGCCGCCGAGCTTCTCCAGTCCGGCCTGGATGACCGGCACCTCGGTGGAGTCCAGGACGATGGGCAGGGTGGAGGCGGTGGCGAAGCGGCCGGCGAGCTCCTCCATGTCGGCGACGCCGTCGCGGCCGACGTAGTCGACGCACAGGTCGAGCATGTGCGCGCCCTCGCGGATCTGCTCGCGGGCCATCTCGACGCAGTCGTCCCAGCGGGCCTCGAGCATGGCCTCGCGGAACTTCTTGGAGCCGTTGGCGTTGGTGCGCTCGCCGATCGCCAGGTAGGAGGTGTCCTGGCGGAAGGGGACGGTCTGGTAGAGGGAGGCGGCGCCGGGCTCGGGGCGGGGGCTGCGCTCGCCGGGGGTGAGGGTGCGGGCGCGCTCGACGACCTGGCGCAGGTGCTCGGGGGTGGTGCCGCAGCAGCCGCCGATGAGGCTGAGGCCGTAGTCGAGGACGAAGTTCTCCTGCGCGTCGGCGAGGCCCTCGGGTCCGAGCGGGAAGTGGGCGCCGTCCTTGGTGAGGATCGGCAGGCCGGCGTTGGGCATGCACAGCAGCGGGATGCGGGAGTGCCGGGTGAGGTAGCGCAGGTGCTCGCTCATCTCGGCGGGGCCGGTGGAGCAGTTCAGGCCGATCATGTCGATGCCGAGGGGTTCCAGCGCGGTGAGCGCGGCGCCGATCTCGGAGCCGAGGAGCATGGTGCCGGTGGTCTCGAAGGCCATGGAGACCAGCAGGGGCACGTCGGTGCCGGTGGCGTCCATGGCGCGGCGGGCGCCGAGGACGGAGGCCTTGGTCTGCAGGAGGTCCTGGGTGGTCTCGACGATCAGGGCGTCGGCGCCGCCGGCGAGCAGGCCCTCGGCGTTGGCCTGGTAGCCGTCGCGGATGACGGTGTAGCCGACGTGGCCGAGGGTGGGGAGCTTGGTGCCGGGGCCGACCGAGCCGAGCACCCAGCGGGGGCGGCCGTCGCGGGCGGCGTACTCGTCGGCGACCTCGCGGGCGATGCGGGCGCCGGACTCGGACAGCTCGTGCACCCGGTCGGCGATCTCGTACTCGGCGGCCGCGGTGTGGTTGGCCCCGAAGGTGTTGGTCTCGACGCAGTCGACGCCCACCGCGAAGTACGCGTCGTGGACGGAGCGGACGATGTCGGGGCGGGTGACGTTCAGGATCTCGTTGCACCCTTCGAGGTCCTGGAAGTCCTCGAGGGTGGGGTCCTGGGCCTGGAGCATGGTGCCCATGGCTCCGTCGGCCACCACCACCCGGGTGGCGAGTGCCTCGCGGAGGGCGGACACACGGGTCCGGCTGTCGGCGGAAGGGGTCTGTGGCGACGAGGCCATGTAAGGGCTCCCTGAGGTGCGACGGCTGTCGGCTTTGCGCCCTTGCGGTCGGATCCGCGGTGGGCGCACGCCGCCAGGGTAGCCGGGACCGGCGGCTGATGGTCGGCGCGTCCACGGGGCGGACGGGGGTGACAGGGGGGCCGCGGGCGGGATACCAGTGACGCAACACGTCGCTGCCGACCATTGGCGGTCGGTCGCCATGGACCGGTAGTGTTCGGCATTGCCGAACATCGGCAGCGACAGCGTCGAGGTCGGCGGTCGAAGGGGACGGAGGCAGGGACGGCGATGGCACGGAACATCCAGTCGCTCGAAAGGGCGGCCGCGATGCTGCGACTGCTCGCGGGTGGCGAGCGTCGGCTCGGCCTGTCGGACATCGCCTCCTCGCTGGGGCTGGCCAAGGGGACGGCGCACGGCATTCTGCGCACGCTCCAGCAGGAGGGCTTCGTCGAACAGGACGAGGCGTCCGGCCGCTATCAGCTGGGGGCGGAGCTGCTCCGGCTGGGCACCACCTATCTGGATGTGCACGAGCTGCGGGCGCGGGCGCTGGTGTGGACGGACGACCTGGCCCGTTCCAGCGGGGAGAGCGTCTATCTGGGCGTCCTGCACCAGCAGGGCGTGCTGATCGTGCACCACGTCTTCCGCCCCGACGACAGCCGGCAGGTGCTGGAGATAGGGGCCATGCAGCCGCTGCACTCCACCGCGCTGGGCAAGGTGCTGTCGGCGTACGACCCGGTCGCGCACACCGAGGCGCTGGAGGGTGACCGCAAGGCGTTCACCGACCGGACCGTGTGCGAGCTGGACGCCTTCGAGAGCCTCCTGGACCTGACCCGGGCGCGCGGCTGGGCGGCGGACGTGGAGGAGACCTGGGACGGTGTCGCCTCGCTGGCCGCCCCCATCCACGACCGGCGGCGGATGCCGGTGGGCGCGGTGGGTGTGACGGGCGCGGTGGAGCGGCTGTGCCAGGACGGCGAGGTGCGCCCCGAGGTGGTCGCCGCGGTACGGGACTGCGCCCGCGCGGTCTCGCGCGACCTGGGCGCCGGGCGCTTCTGACCCGGCCGGGCCGCGACGTGGCCGGGCGCTTGTGACAGCCGGGCATCTCTGACGCAGCGGAATCGAGGACCGGAACGCCGCACGGCGTTCCGGTCCTCGCCATACCCTGATACGGACAAATGGGGAAAGTCTCCCCAAGCCGCCTCAAGCCTCCCGGCCCGCATAGATAACCCACACCGATCAATAACGATCGCGCTTTCGATAACAGAACTCTTGACGCACGCGTAACGCCGGAGCAAGACTCCCGTCCATCGGTCGGCATTGTCGAACACCTACCGGCAATACGCGCTAGAGTGTGACAACGCCAAGGGCCGGTACTGCTCTCACCCCCGAGGGCGCGAACCACCGGTGGGACCCGGGGTTCGGCTTCCCCTGGACGAAGGACAAAGGAGTCGCGGGTGTCCAGCTCCGACATCTTCATCGGCGAGACCATCGGTACCGCCATACTCATCCTGCTCGGCGGCGGCGTCTGTGCCGCCGTCACGCTGAAGGCCTCCAAGGCCCGTAACGCCGGCTGGCTCGCCATCACCTTCGGGTGGGGCTTCGCGGTACTCACGGCGGTCTACATCTCGGCGCCCCTGTCCGGCGCCCACCTCAACCCGGCCGTGACGCTCGCACTCGCGATCAAGGACGACGGCATCCCGTGGAGCGATGTCCCGGTCTACTTCGCCGGACAGATGCTCGGCGCGATGATCGGCGCGGCCCTGGTCTGGGTCGCCTACTACGGCCAGTTCCAGGCCCACCTGACCGACAGGGAGATCGTGGGCGGCCCCGGTGCCCAGGCCTCGACCGCCAAGGCCGTCGAGGCCCAGGAGAAGGGCGCGGGCCCCGTCCTCGGCGTCTTCTCCACCGGTCCGGAGATCAAGGTCGCCTGGCAGAACACGGCCACCGAGGTCATCGGCACGTTCGTGCTCGTGCTCGCCGTGCTCACGCAGGGCCTCAACGGGGCCGGTGACGGCCTCGGCATCCTGGGCGGCCTGATCACCGCGCTCGTCGTGGTCAGCATCGGTCTCTCCCTGGGCGGCCCGACCGGGTACGCCATCAACCCGGCCCGTGACCTCGGTCCCCGCATCGTCCACGCCCTGCTGCCCCTGCCCAACAAGGGCGGTTCCGACTGGGGCTACGCCTGGGTCCCGGTGGTCGGCCCGCTGCTCGGCGCGGCCGTCGCCGCAGGCATCTACAACGTCGCTTTCGTCTAAGGCACAAAGCACAGGTAGACACCTCCCTCAACCCACGGACTTCCAGGAGCACACAGTGACCGACGCCCACACCGCCGGCCCCTTCATCGCCGCCATCGACCAGGGCACCACCTCCTCGCGCTGCATCGTCTTCGACCGGGACGGCCGCATCGTCTCCGTCGACCAGAAGGAGCACGAGCAGATCTTCCCCAAGCCGGGCTGGGTCGAGCACAACGCCGACGAGATCTGGACCAACGTCGAGGAGGTCGTCGCCGGAGCCGTCGAGAAGGCCGGCATCACCCGCGACGACATCAAGGCCATCGGCATCACCAACCAGCGGGAGACGACTCTCCTGTGGGACAAGAACACCGGTGAGCCCGTCCACAACGCCATCGTCTGGCAGGACACCCGCACCGACGCCCTGTGCAAGGAACTCGGCCGCAACGTCGGCCAGGACCGCTTCCGCCGCGAGACCGGCCTGCCGCTGGCCTCCTACTTCGCCGGCCCCAAGGCCCGCTGGCTGCTGGACAACGTCGAGGGCCTGCGCGAGCGCGCCGAGGCCGGCGACATCCTCTTCGGCACCATGGACACCTGGGTCATCTGGAACCTGACCGGCGGCGTCGACGGCGGCCGGCACGTCACCGACGTCACCAACGCCTCGCGCACCATGCTGATGAACCTGCACACCATGGAGTGGGACGAGAAGATCTGCGAGTCCATCGGCGTGCCGATGGCGATGCTCCCGGAGATCCGCTCCTCCGCCGAGGTGTACGGCGAGATCACCGGCGGCAAGCTGGGCGACCTGCTCGGCGGCATCCCGGTCGCCTCCGCGCTCGGCGACCAGCAGGCGGCCCTGTTCGGCCAGACCTGCTTCTCCGAGGGCGAGGCCAAGTCGACCTACGGCACCGGCACCTTCATGCTGATGAACACCGGCGAGAAGATCATCAACTCCTACTCGGGCCTGCTGACCACGGTCGGCTACCGGATCGGCGACCAGGCGCCGGTCTACGCCCTGGAGGGCTCGATCGCCGTCACCGGTTCGCTGGTGCAGTGGATGCGCGACCAGATGGGCCTGATCTCCACCGCCGCCGAGATCGAGACGCTCGCGCTCTCGGTGGAGGACAACGGCGGCGCCTACTTCGTGCCGGCCTTCTCCGGACTGTTCGCCCCGCACTGGCGCTCCGACGCCCGCGGTGTGATCGCCGGCCTGACCCGGTACGTCACCAAGGCACACCTCGCGCGTGCCGTCCTGGAGGCCACCGCCTGGCAGACCCGTGAGATCACGGACGCCATGACCAAGGACTCGGGCGTGGAGCTCTCGTCCCTCAAGGTCGACGGCGGCATGACCTCCAACAACCTGCTGATGCAGACCCTCTCGGACTTCCTGGACGCCCCCGTCGTGCGCCCGATGGTCGCCGAGACCACCTGCCTCGGTGCCGCCTACGCCGCCGGTCTCGCCGTCGGCTTCTGGACCAGCACCGACGACCTGCGCGCCAACTGGCGGCGGGCCGCCGAGTGGACCCCCCGCATGGACGCGGACACCCGCGACCGTGAGTACAAGACCTGGCTCAAGGCCGTCGAGCGGACCATGGGCTGGATCGACGACGACGAGCACTGACGAGAGCCCCGGGGAGCCCGCCAGCGGGCTCCCCGAGCTCTGCCGCACGCTCTGACGAGGAGTAAGAACCCGAAATGACCAGTCAGTCCACCCTGCAGTCCGTGCCTGCCCTCGGGACGCACCCGGCCTCCGGCTCCAACCCGAGCCGCGCCGAGACCCGGGAGCAGCTCTCCAAGGCGTCGTACGACCTTCTCGTGATCGGCGGCGGCATCCTGGGCATCTCCACCGCCTGGCACGCCGCGCAGGCCGGCCTCAGGGTGGCCCTGGTCGACGCCGGCGACTTCGCCGGCGCCACCTCCTCCGCCTCCTCCAAGCTGCTCCACGGCGGTCTGCGCTACCTGCAGACCGGCGCGGTGAAGCTGGTGGCGGAGAACCACTTCGAGCGCCGTGCGGTCTCCCGCCAGGTGGCCCCCCACCTGGCGAACCCGCTCACCTTCTACCTCCCCGTGTACAAGGGCGGGCCGCACGGCGCGGCGAAGCTCGGGGCGGGCGTCTTCGCCTACTCCGCGCTCTCCGCGTTCGGTGACGGCGTCGGCCACCTGCTCTCCCCGGCCAAGGCAGCGCAGGACGTGCCCGAACTGCGCACCGAGAACCTCCGGGCCGTGGCCGTGTACGGCGACGACCAGATGAACGACGCCCGCATGGCGCTGATGACGGTCCGCGCGGCCGTCGACTCCGGTGCGGTCGTGCTGAACCACGCCGAGGTGACCGGGCTGCGGTTCACCAAGGGCCGGGTGACCGGCGCCGAGCTGCGCGACCGGCTCTCGGGCGACGAGTTCGGGGTCACCGCCCGCCTGGTGCTGAACGCGACCGGCCCGTGGGTGGATCACCTGCGCAGGATGGAGGACCCCAAGGCCGCGCCGTCGATCCGGCTGTCGAAGGGCGCGCATCTGGTCCTGAAGCGGACCTCCCCCTGGAAGGCCGCCCTGGCCACCCCGATCGACAAGTACCGCATCACCTTCGCCCTGCCGTGGGAGGACATGCTCCTGCTCGGCACCACCGACGAGGAGTTCGAGGGCGACCCGGCGGACGTGTCCGTCACCGAGCAGGACATATCCCAGATCCTGGACGAGGCCGCGTTCTCCATCCGCGACCAGCAGTTGTCCCGGGACCTGATCACCTACTCCTTCGCGGGTCTGCGGGTGTTGCCGGGAGGCCCCGGGGACACCGCGAAGGCCAAGCGGGAGACGGTCGTCACCGAGGGCCGCGCCGGGATGCTGTCGGTCGCCGGCGGCAAGTGGACGACGTTCCGGCACATCGGACGGACCATCATGCAGAAGCTGGAGGCGCTGCCCGGCCACCCGCTGGGCGACGACTTCGAGCCGGTCCGCTCGCTGCCGAAGAAGCTGCCGCTGCCCGGTGTCGCCAACCCGCGCGCGGTCGCGCACCGGCTGCTGGTGGACCGTCCGGCGCCGGGCCCGCGGATGGGCGCCGACACCGCCCGGCACCTGGCCACGCACTACGGTTCGCTGGCCTTCGACATCGCCCGGCTGGCCAACGACAACCCCGAACTCGCCGAGCGCGTCCACCCCGACGCCCCGGAGATCTGGGCGCAGGTCGTCTACGCCCGGGACACCGAGTGGGCGCAGACCGCGGACGACGTGCTGCGCCGCCGCACGACGCTGACGATCCGGGGCCTTGCCACCGACGAGGTCCGCGGCAAGGTCCAGGGCCTGCTCGACCAGCGGTAGACCCCGTGACAGGGGGCGGCTCCCGGCGTACGGGGCCGCCCCTTCCGCGTGTCCTGTGACGGGGGCATGTCCGGGCCGCCACCGGTTCGGGTGAGGCGTGGGCGGGGGGTGTTCGGGGCAGGTGATCGGGGCAGTGATCCGTTCACTCCCCCGTGCAAGGGGGCTGCGGGCGCCCCCGCCGCACGCCGTAAGGTTGGGTGGTCAGGCGAGGGCACGTCGGAAGGAGGCGCTGGGTGATCGAGCTCGAGGGGGTTCCCGAGCTGATCGACCCGGTCATGGTGGCCGCGTTCGAGGGCTGGAACGATGCCGGCGACGCCGCCTCCACCGCGGTCGCGCATCTCGACAGGGAGTGGAAGGGCGAGGTGTTCGCGGCGCTGGACGCCGAGGACTACTACGACTTCCAGGTCAACCGCCCCACGGTGTGGATGGACGCGGGCGTACGGAAGATCACCTGGCCCACGACACGGCTGTCCGTGGTGCGGGTGGGCGGCGAGAAGCCGCGGGATCTGGTGCTCGTCCGCGGGATCGAACCGTCCATGCGCTGGCGCTCGTTCTGCAACGAGCTGCTGGGATTCGCGCATGAACTGGGTGTGGAGCTGGTGGTGATCCTGGGCGCGCTGCTCGGTGACACCCCGCACACCCGTCCGGTTCCGATCAGCGGGACGACGTCGGACGCGGATCTGGCCCGGCGGATGGACCTGGAGGAGACCAAGTACGAGGGCCCCACGGGCATCGTCGGGGTGCTCCAGGAGGCGTGCACGCACGCGGGGGTGCCGGCGGTGAGCCTGTGGGCGGCCGTGCCGCACTACGTGTCGCAGCCGCCCAATCCCAAGGCGACGCTGGCTCTGCTGAACCGGCTGGAGGACCTGATCGACGTGCGGATCCCGCTGGGCGAACTGCCCGAGGACGCGCGGGCCTGGCAGGTGGGCGTGGACCAGCTGGCCGCGGAGGACAGCGAGGTCGCCGAGTACGTGCAGACGCTGGAGGAGGCGCGGGACACCGCGGAGCTTCCCGAGGCGTCGGGCGAGGCCATCGCCCGGGAGTTCGAGCGGTATCTGCGGCGCCGGGACGGCGGTCCGACGGCGGGCGGGCACGCCACGGCCGAAGGCGGAGAGGGCCCCTACCGGCGGGACAGCCCCGGCGGTCGCGCCCGGCCGCAGAAGCCGCCGAGGCCGGACCCGGAGGACGACGACTCCCCGGAGGAGTGAGGCTCCTCGGTGGAGTGAGGCTCCTCGGTGGAGTGAGGACGGGCGGGAGGGCGGTGCGCACCGGCCGCGGTGCACGGGGCCCCTCCGCATTCCGCCCTGGTCCCGCCGACCCTGTCCGTGCAGCTCGGGGCCCGGTTGCGCGTAAGGAGCGGATAAG
>NZ_JBEPBM010000072.1:0-18946 GCF_040299205.1 Streptomyces sp. NPDC000983
TCGGAGAACCGGCGGTGGGCGGTCGCTCCGGACGGGCCGAACGACGCCGAAGGCAGCTGCTGCCAGGTACAACCCGACGTAGCCACGAAGACGATCGCAGCCAGTACTTCCCGGTCGCCGTGCCGACGCCGGCCACCGCCCTGCGGCCGCGACGGCGCCTCCGGTACCACCCGCTGGAACAACTCCCACAACTCGTCCGGCACCAGCCGCTCAACGATCCCCACCATGACCCACAGAATACCGAGTCATCCAAATGAGATGGCTTCTAAAGATCAGTTACGCTGAACTACCCTCGCGCGAACGGGTGTTCACGATCTCGGGTCAAGCCCCCGGGCGGTAGGAGGCGGGGCCACGGCCGCGTTTCCACAGATACCAACGCGGATCAACAGGAAAGAGTAATCATGAACCTGGGATTCAAGACCTCGGCAATAGGAGCAGTCCTCGCCTCAACCGCCGTACTGGCGGCGTCGGGAACCGCATCGGCTGATGAACCCGTGACCCGCTGTGAAGAGGGGCAGATCTGCCTCTACGACGGCCACAACCTCACCGGTAGCAACCTACAGCTCCAGTATCGGGTGGACATCCCCAACATCGGCTGGGCGTGGAACGACCGAGCCAGCTCGGTGTGGAACCGTAGCGAGGGGTTCGTCTGCATCTACACCGACGCCGACTACCGCGGCTACCACTACTCCATCCAGCCGGGTGAGAAGCAGGAACTTCTCTTCCTCTACGACAACGCAGTGAGCTCCCTTGAGTACGGTGGCTGCGGGGGCTGAGCCGACTGGCTGACCGAACCCCTCAACCGCCCGCCCTGCCAGAACCGCTGGGAGGCGAGGCTTGCCTCCCTCGCACGCGGGTGTATGCGTGCACCTTGGGCCTGACCGGACCGGGGACCGCCCGGCCGGGGTAGATAACCGACCACCGCCCGCTGGGCACCCGCCCCACTCACGCCGACAGCCCTGGCGAACCGGAGCCGCGTCCGGACGCCGCGTACTCGGGGCCGGCCCCGCCACCCTGGCGTGAAGCAGCTCCCCAACCTGGGTCGACGTGGGGAGCTGCTTCTTCTGACCCGGCCTGGGAGACCACGGCTCGGCGGTCATCCTGGGCACGGATATGGGAGCAGGACCCGGTGGACCGCTTCACCTGGAAAGTGCCTCCGACAGGAGCGGGAACAAGGACCTCAGCAATCCTTCGTCTCGCTGCTCAGGGGCACCTTCTTTCGACCTGAGCGCCTGTCGGTCAGTCCGCTTCGTGTCTCCAGCAGTGCTCTCCGTCTTACCGCCGAGTCCGGCGGTCCGGCGGCGGTCAGGGGCGGAGGTCCAGGAACGCCGTGCGCGTATCGGTCAGAAGGGGGGTTCGAGATCGCCGCGACCGTCGCTGTGGGGCCCGCAGTCCCAGGGTTCCTCCCGGAAGGGTTCCATGCCGGTGACGTCGTGGTCCCATGCTTCGAGGGCCTTCCAGGCGACGCGCCGGTTGGGGGCGTCGTTGCTGGTGTCCAGGATGCGGCGCGCGTGCACGGCGAGGTGATCGCGGTGGTGGGTGAGCGCGGGGTGTTCGGCGAGGATGAGCGCGGCGAGGCCGGCGGCTTCGCGCACGTCCTCGTGGCTGTCCTGCAGGAAGGGCGCGACGGCTCGATAGAGCATCGGGCGCAGGTCCCGGAAGGCCGCCAAGGGGCCGCCGTGGGTGCGGAAGCCAGGGACGTACTGCCTTATGCGGCCGACGAACTCGTCGGAGGCGTCGTAGGCCGTGGAAACCAACCAGTTCAACAGCGTCGCGCGGATGGGAATGTCGCGGTAGGGCCGGAGGGTCATGGTCGCCGGGTGGGTGAGGATGCCGGCGACATACATGGCGACGGGGGCGGTGGCTTCGTAGATGCTGTTCTGGTGGCCGACCAGCTCACCCAGCTCCGACAAGGCGGAGACCTGAACCTTGGGATCGGGCTCCAACAGCCGTGCCAGAATCCTGGGAAGGTCCTTACCGCTCCCGAAAGCCGTCTGGAGCGAACCCCAATCAGTCTCCGCCAGGACTACCTGGTAGGGCGGCACGTCAGGCCCGTGGGACGGCGTCCCGGCGTTGGAGCGGCTGTGGTTCACAGGCCAAACGTAGACCAGGCTTCTGACGCGAACCCTTCAGGCGAGCGAGACCTTCTCGTCGCCGACCTGGAGCGGGCCAGCAGAATGCTGGACTTATCCGCTCCCCGGGGATGCGTGGAGCATGACTGTGACGCGCGACGAGTACGTGAGGCAACTGATCTCGCGGGTGAGGACGACGTCATTCCGCCGCGGGAGGTGGCTGAAGTCGCCCCGGCTGTCTCCGAGGGCCGTGCAGGCTCTCGGGCGGGGCGCAACGGGGTATGGATCGGGTGACGCCGGTGAGGACGAGGTGAGGGCCGCAATGCACAAAGCCCGCGTGCCCTTGGGGGAGGTGTTCGAAGTCTCAACCCATCGGCACAGAGGTTCTGTTGGTGCCCATCCTGCCCCGCACTCGACCTCCCGCATGCCCTCGTCGAGTGGGTGACGATGCTCAGAACCACGGAACCGCGGCAGGGGAGTCGTTCGGCATCCTCTCCCGCTCGGTCTCCGACGCTGGCTCTCGATATCGGTGATGACGTCGGTGAAGTGGCGGTCTACGCAACGGACCTGTCTGCGAAGCAAGTTGGACAGGGCTCCATGTCTCTGAGCCGGCGGTCGAATTCGTGCGCGGGACGTCTTCCGCGAAATTCTCCGCTCGAAGTTGAACTCCGAGGCCCATTGGTACGTTGATGGGGCAGGGGCCCTGTGATGCCGGCCGTTCCGGACCAAGTGCGCGTCGTGCGATGCGCCGTCGGCATCGGCCAAACATGGGGAACAACGGGGGAAGCGCGAGTGTGGCTGGCGATGGGCCAAAGACGGGTTCGACCGGGTGGGCGCAGGCAACGCGCTGCCCTCGCACGGCAGTACGATGACGGCAGGATGTGCCCATGGGCAGGTAAGGGGACCCATGACCCATCCGCCGACAGTCCGTCGGTTCGTGGCCGTGTCCCGAATCAGTACGGGTCGGGTCGGGCCTCCCGCGAGGGCGAGGCGCGGTGGCAAGCGTCGCTATCCAGCTGAGAGCTGTCGGTACTTCAGGCGATGCCGTCCGTGCGGAGTCGGTGATCCGCGGGCCGCGTCCCGCCCCGACGAGCCGCTTGCGTGTCGAAAGGAACAAACACGCCGATGACCGATCAGGACTCCGGATTCGAGAAGGCAGAACGCCCGCGGCTGGTCGCCGGACGCTACGCCCTGGTGTCGCCCCTCGGTGAAGGCGGCATGGGTACCGTGTGGCGCGCCCATGACCAGGTGTTGCAGCGCGAGGTCGCCATCAAGGAGGTCCGGGCACCGGCCGGGCTGTCCGCGGCCGCCATCGAGCGGATGTACACGCGACTGGAGCGTGAGGCATGGGCCGCGGCACGGGTGGCGCATCGGGGCGTGATCACCGTCCATGACGTGGTCATGGAGGACGGCCGTCCGTGGATCGTCATGGAGTTGGTCCGCGGCCGGTCACTGGCCGCCGTGCTTGAGGGCGAGGGCACGCTCACCCCTCGGCGAGCCGCGTTCATCGGTGGAGAGGTCCTGGCCGCGCTCCGCGCCGCCAACGAGGCCGGTGTACTGCACCGCGACGTCAAGCCGGCCAACGTAATGATCGCCGATGACGGCAGAGTCGTACTCACCGACTTCGGCATTGCCATGGTCGAGGGAAGTACGGCGCTCACCATGACCGGAGAGGTCGTCGGTTCGCCCGAATTCCTGGCTCCCGAGCGGGCGTTGGGCAGGGAGCCCGGACTGGCGTCCGACCTGTGGTCGCTCGGTGTGCTGTTGTACGCGGCGGTGGAGGGGATCACGCCCTTCCGTCAGAACACTCCACTCAGTACGTTGCGGGCCATCGTGGACGAGCAGTTGCCGCCCGCTCGCCGGGCCGGTCCGCTCACCGCCGTCATCGACGGGTTGCTGCGCAAGGACCCGGACGAGCGCCTCGGTGCCGAACAGGCGGCGCGCGACCTGCTTTTGGTGAGCGAGGGCGGCGCTCCCGGGACGGGCACAGTTGACGCACCTACCGTCACCGGGGATTCCGTGACGCAGACCGTGACGGGGCTGGCCCCGACCCCGTCTCCGGCAGATGCCGAGACCCCCTACGCGACACCGGTGATTGCCGAAGACCAGGCCGGGACTTCGAGCACGACACAGGTGTCACCTGTTCGGTCGGAGACCGAGCACGACCGCGCGGTCACGGTCACGGCTACGACCACTGCCCCGGCCCCGGCCCCGAAGCCCGCGACGAGGCCCGCCGGACCAGGTCCGGCCGACACTCATGTAGCGGAACAGCCGGTGCCCGCGCGGTCCGAAGGCCCGCCGCCCGCCGTCACCGGGCTGCCGGCGCAGCCACCGCACCCCTACGGCGCGCAGCCCGATCCCACCACGGCGGGGTCAGCCCTTCCACGGGAACCCTCCGCCCGGCGCAGTCGGCGCGGCGCCGCACTGATGGTAGGCGCGCTCGTCGCAGCGCTCGCGGTCGGCGGGACGGGATACACGCTCATGAACGCCGGGGACGACGACAACAAGGCAAAGGCCCAGAGCCCGAGTCAGGGCACGGGGGCCCGTGCGGGAGCCGACGAGCAGAGCGGTTCCGCTTCCGAGGGCGTGCGGATGAACGTGACCGGTCAGCGGGCGACGTACTCGGGCCCGTGTCCGCCGGCCGGCGGGGAGGCGCCCACCTTCACGGCAACCTTCACTGTGGACCGCCTGCCCGCGCAGTTCTCCTACCGATGGGTGTCCACGGACGGCACGGTCACCGACGACGAGTGGCGGACGCTGTCCTTCCCGAACGGTGGCAGCCTCACCAAGGAAGTCAGCGTCAGCCTGACGACGTGGGCGAAGGCCGGCACCTTCGAGAGCGCGATCGGCGTAGAACTCAACGCGCCGCTCAACGGCAGATCCAACACGGTGCCGCTGTCCCTGACCTGCACGGCCTGATCATTCCCATGTGGAGTGGACCGCCGGCTCGGTCCTCCCTTCCTCAAATCCAGCATGTTCGCTAGGAGTGCAAGTGCCATCGGTCATCGTGGGCCAGACGGGTCCCTTCACCGGTCAGAGCGTGGTCCTGGGTGCCCAGCCCCTGACCTTCGGACGCAAGAGCGACAACGGCGTCGTCATCGTCAGTGCGAGTGCTTCGCGCCTGCACGCGGAGATCCTCTCGGAGGACGCGGGCTTCGTTCTCCACGACCGCAGTCGCAACGGCACGTTCGTCAACGAGGTCCGAGTCACCCGGCACGCACTCCGGGCCGGCGACCTGATCCGGATCGGTGACGAGACCTTCCTGTTCGAGGCGCAGGAAGCCCTTGAGACGGTCATGGACCTCTCCCTCCTCGACATGCCCCGCGCGCAGGCCTCCGCGGACCCCGGTCTGCTGCGCGTCACGATCACCGGCGGGGGACCGGTCGGCCTCGCCTTCGCGCTGACGCTGGAGAGCATGCTGCCCGGGAGGGTCGCCGTCACGATCCACGAAGGGCGCTGGACCAAGAACGGCTCCGCCGTGATCTGGAAGGACGAGACCCACGGCAACACCCGGCGCCAGCAGGTCGTCACCGTGCAGAGCCGGCAGTACCTCGCGCTTCCCGACGAGCTGCGGTCGGCGCTGTTCACCTCCGGCGACTACACGGAGATGTGGCCCGTCGGACCGGACTCGGTGGAGGGCAGCCCTCCCCGTAACATCCGGATCGCCCACATCGAGGACCGGTTGCTGGAACTGGCGAACACGAAGCCGGCGATCAGGCTCGTACCGCGACGATTCGACCCGTCGGAGCACCAGGGGCGGCTCAGCCAGGAACACGTCCTGGTGGTCTGCGAGGGCGGACGGTCCCGAACCCGGGAGTACTACGGCGACCGCTTCGGCTCGGCCGACGCGTCGATCTACTCCCTGGACGGCGACCACCTCCAGGACGTGGTGCTGGGCCTGCGGGTGAAGTCCCCCCTCCCGGACCCCATGAGCGTGCTGCTGACCGTGTCCCAGAACCGCTTCCTGCTCAACTCCCTGCGCGGCGAGGGCTTCCTGAACATGCGCCTCACTCGTGAGGAGGCCAGGAACGTCGTCGGTATCGACCCCGTCCGCCAGGTCTTCGAGGAATGCATCGCCTCCCGCCCCTGCGTCATGAGCCGTGGCGAGGAGAACGAGTTCGTCTGCCCCACGCACGGGACGCTCTTCCTGCCCGCCCTGCTGCGCGGCTCGCCGCTGTGGAAGCGGATCCGGGAGGGGCTGAGGCTGTTCGGCATGGACGAGGAGTCCCTCACCGCCGTCACCTCGTTCCGGCTGGACATGGTCCAGCGTCCCCGGTTCACGGCACAGCTGACCCGCCCGACCGCGACGAGCCCGGGCACGTACGGATTCCTGCTGGGCGACGCGGCCAACGCCATCCACTTCTGGCCGGGCCGCGGCCTCAACAGCGGTCTGGCCTCCGCCACCTCACTGGCCCGCTCCCTGAGCCGCGCCTGGCAGGGCAAGCCCTTGCGCGACGCCGACTTCATCCGGCACGAGGCGGCCATGTCGATGCTCCAGTACCGGCACAAGAGCCGCGCCTGGAACGCCATGGTCACCACGGACGAGCACGGTGTCACCCGCGCCATCAAGGACATCATCGCCCGCAGCATGGAACCGGCGCCGGACGCCGACGCCGCGGCCCCGGACTTCCACCTCGACGCCCTGCTGGAGCGGATGGGCTCCATACGCGACCGGCTCAGCCCTCGCCTGCCCGGCATGCCCACCGACGAGGAGCTGCGCGCCCACCTCTCGCCACTGGCCCCCGCCACACTCCGCACCCTCTGGGAGAGCGGCGCCTGGGACACCCTGATCGTCGGTGGCGAGGAGGCCGACATCGACCTCTTCTACCAGTCGGAGTCCCCGGTCTACGTCCCGCGCCCGACGGACCCGCGAAGCCTCCCCTCCAACCTCGCGCCGTAACCACCTCGCCGCGCCACCAAGGAGCCGGGTCTGTCCGCCCGCCAGACCCCGGCCGGAGGAACCCCGCACCACAGCAGGCCGAGGCCAACGCTCGGAGGGGGGTTTGTCGGTGGGCCGAGTATGGCCTTGACCGGTCGAATCCAAGGCTGCGGATCGCGTCCCTGTGTGGCAGCACCGCTGCTGGCGGGGCAACTTCCGGGAGGACCACGGTGCGGTGCCCCGGTCCGGTAGCCGCCAGTGCGCCTGCCCCTACCCTGCTGGTCCCGAGCCCAGCGGAATGGCGGCGGCCGGGGAACAGGCGACGGGCAGACACGCCGTGCGGGCGCACGCGGCCGTGACAATCGAGGCGCTGGCGCTGTCACCTGATAGGTGGGCACGCTGAAGTTGCTCGGATAAGAGACAGGTCCCTGAAGCACCCCCAGCCCACGCCCTCCTTTCGGAGCTCACGCGCGCCGGTCCGCTCCGCACCCTGCGATGCCGCGCCGGTCAGCTTGGCGCCACGGAAGTCCGCAATGGTCAGCTCCGCGTGACGCAGGTCCGCATTGCTCATTTTGGCATTCCGAAGGTCTGTGTCGTCCAGCCAGGCATAACCGACAGGACGCGAACCCATTTCCGCAGGTCTCAGGCGCGGGTGGAGTCCGACGGGACCGACATCACGGGGTGCGAGGGCGGCGCAGGTGTGCGAGCGCGCCGAGTGCGATCAGCTGCTCGCGCCGGGGGAGGGCGCCCCGGAGGGCGGGGTGCCGCCTGGCTGCTGGCCATCGCCGGGCGGCTGGCCGGCCCCGCCGCCCCCACCCCGAGTCGGCTCGGTGTCGGTGTCGACGCCGAAGGACAGCTCGGCGCTGTAGCCGTCGGTGACATTGCCCGAGACGGTGGGGACTTGAAGCTTCCAGTCACCGTCGCCGAAGATGCCGTCGTCGGAGACCTGGGCCCCGACGCCGGCGAGGTTTTCTGTGGAGCCGGAGTAGCCGTCCAGGGCGTAGACCTTGGCGAGCATCGTGGCCGGGAAGGCGAGCTGTGACGTCGCGATGACGCTGCTGACGTTGGTCGCGGAGTCGGCGTTCGGGTAGACCTCGAAGTGGACGTGCGACCAGCGGCCGGTGTAGCAGCCCGGGACAATGGTCTTGAACGTCACCGAACCGTCGGCGTCGGCGATCTGCACACCGCGCAGGTAGGTCTCGTTCTCGGCGCCCTCGGAGTACATCGAGTACAGGCCCTGCGCATCACACTGCCACGCGTAGACGGCCACGCCCTCGAAGGGGGCGCCGTCATTGGCCATGTCGGTGACGTTGAGTTTGAGGGTGAGCGGTACACCCTCAACGGTCTTTCCGCCGTCCAGACTTGAGGTGATGTCTGTGCGCACGATCCCCGACCGCTCAAGGATGTTGACGTCGTTCGTGCCGTCAGCGGGGTAGGGCCCGTTGGTCTCCTCCGGGATCTCACCCGCGGAGGTTCCGGAACCGGTCGAAGTGCTCGGTGAGGAAACCGTGTTGCTCGTACCAGAATCGTCCGAGGAGCACGCCGCGAGCGCGAGGGAACTCGCTCCGGCGCCGACCATGCCCAGCATGCGCCGACGGGTCAGAAGGGTCCCGGCGTCGAAACCGGCGCCCTGGTCCACGACCGCGTCGTTCGGGCGGGCGAGGAGGCGACCTTCGTACGCGGGCCCCTGCGGTGTCTGGTCGGCCTTGGGGACTTGACCCACAAGTGTCTCCAATGACTCGTTGCGATGTTTGCCTCACGACTGTGCAGTCAACTGCCGTGAGCTACCTGTGGTGACGCTTTGACCAGGCTGAGCGGTGGTCCGGCGTGGCTATATGAGGTGTACGTCCGGAAGCTGTCGGCATACGTGCGGATGGTCGGTTGCCTGTGCGCCGTATGAAGCGTGGGGCTGCCGGACATCCTGTGGGCGCCGACCGGGCCTTCGTCCTGGCGCACGCTACCCGTCCACCCCTCGCCGGGGGAGCCCCCGCTCGGGCGGAAGCCACGGGGGCGGGTGTCATCGTCGGGCAGAAAGCCGCCGACCAGGAGCGCGATGCCGTCGTATTCGTCAGTAGCCCCGGATGTATCGACGCCGTCCGTCTCGCCAATGGTCGGCCCCTTCTCCTGCCGGCCGGAGAGGGGCGGCCATCGCGGAATTGCCCTTCCGGGAGCTCGCGAGGCTGTGTCCCTACGGCGACTGCGGCTCGCAGACGATCTCGTCACGCGGCTTGTAGTGGGTGCGGAACGGCTCGCGCCGCACCTCCTGGCCGTCCTGCACGAAGATCCGCTGCACAGCTACGTCGAAGCCCTCCAGCGGAGTCTGCGGGACGCACCGTTCGGCCGTGCTCACCCTTCGCTCGGGCTGTTTCACACGGGTGCGTGGGCTCTTGATCGAGGTGACGTCGTCGTACTTGCGGGTGCCCAGGAACGAGATCGTCACCGAGGTGTCGGTGGAGTGCGCCTGGATGTAGATGGTGTGGCCCGAGTCGTTGTTGAACCGCAGGTCCAGGCTGCCCCAGGCGACCGTCGCCTCGCGGCCCTCGGGGTAGCGCTCGATGTAGAACGAGTGGGCGCCGTACTCCAGGGGCTTGACGCCGGCGAAGAACATCGCGTTGAACATGGTCGTGGCCACCGCCGACACGCCTCCGCCGGGCGCCTTGGTGAACTCGTCGTTGAGGATCATCACGCCCTCGACGAAGCCGTTGGCCTCGGTGCGTTGGCCGACGGTCCGGTTGAAGCTCCAGTCCTCGCCCGGCATGACGACGGAGCCGTTGATCAGTTCCACCGCACGGCTGATGTTCCGCGAGCGGTACGCCGCCGGTTCGAAGTTGACGGTGAAGGAGGACATCTGTTCGCGCAGGCCGAGCCGCTCGGCGTTGGCGCGGGTCACCTGGGGCTCGGCCACGAGCGTGGTGATCTCGCCGCTGCGGGCCGCGCCCCGCTGGGTGAGCAGCGGCATCACGGCCTTCCCGAGTGCTTTGGCGGTGACGACGTGCCCGGCCCGGCCGTCCTCGGCCACTTCGACGCGGTCGCCAGCGAGGCGCAGTTCGGCGTTGTGGGCTCGGACGGGCAGGGTGGACAGGGGGCGGGCCACCGCCGGGTCGGCGCGCAGGCGCTCGGCGTCCAGCTTCGGCGTGAGGTGCCCCGCGTCGTCCGCGTGCATCCGCAGGTGCCGGCCCAGGACGGACTGGTCGATGGTGAAGCGCCGGTCGGCCGCGGTGAGGGTGACGGGCCCCGACATGGCGGGCTCCGCGAACGCGCGCACCGCCCGCCGTATCTCCCGCTCGGTGACCTTGGGCTTTGTGTCATGGGTGGGCAGAGCGGTGACGGCCTTGGCGTCGCTCGCCAGGAAGGCGGTGCTCAGGGTGCCGACGGCGGCGTTTGTGTCGAGGGCGTGGCCGCTGTGCGGGGTGACCGCCCGGACCTGGCCGTTGTCGAAGGTGACGGCGCCGTCGCGGACCTTCTGGTCGAGCGCCTTCGCCATCTTCTTCAGGGTGTCGCGGGCCTTGCCCTCGTCGACGTGCACGGCCGGCTCGATGGGGCTGCCCGAGCTGAAGAGGCCGCTGATCACGCTGAACGGGTCGGCGCTCTCGGTGCGGCCCGCACGGTCCACAGTTGCCTCGTAGTCGAAGGTGATGCCCACTTTCCGAGGGTCGACCGTGGTCGTGCGGTCACCGATCGTCACGGTCAGTTCGCGGGCGCCGGCCGGTCCGAGCCGGTCCTGAAGCTTCTCGACGGCCTCTGCGCGGCTCATGCCCCCGATGTCGATGCCGCGCACTGTCGTTCCGCCCTCTATGTCACCGCCCGACAGCAGCAGCCCGGCGAGATACAGGCCGCCGATGCCGACGGTGAGGGCACCGCCGGCCAGGGCCAGCGGCGGCAGCGAGCCGATCCGGCGAGCCGTGACAGTTCGTGGGACGGAGGGGACGCGGAGGCGCATGAGTCTCCAGGGCGGGCGAATCGACGAGGGCGGCGCGTGGGTGACGCGACGCTGTGCGCGAGGCAAACGCATCCAGCTAGCCACAACCGGGCGAAAACGCCTATGGCGTGGACCACTTTTGCCCCGGATCGCACCTTGTCTCCCCTCGGGGAGCCGGCGCCGCGCCGCGATTCACGCCCCCGACACCATGTACGCCTTCCCGTCTGCTGCGGCCCCGACCACCCTGGACGCCTCCAGTGCCTCGTTGCGCGCACCGATGCGAGGAAGGACGTGGTGATCAGGACCACACCGATCAGGCTCGTGATCAGTTCGCTGATCCGGAGCTGGATGGTGATCAGCAGGATCGCCGCGAGGGAGCCGATCGCGTATGGGGCGCAGTGCCCCGGTCGAGGGCGTCCTGCCGGACCAGGTGGACCGTGAGGGAGCGGACGTACAGCGCCCGATGCCGAGGCGGAGCGCCATCCAGAGGATGTGGTTGGTGAGGGCGAAGGCGCCGATCACGCCGTCGAAGGAACGACGCGTCCAGGATCTCCACATGGAGGAACAGGAAAGAACGCGGTCTTGCCGGCGAGTGCGACTGCCGAGATCGGACTGCCATCGGTGACGAGGCACCGCATCTGGACAGGTGGATGGCGCGAGGCCACTGAGCGGCACGTTCCACCGAAACGGAGGGCCCCCTGCCGGTGCAGCCGGCACTGGCAGGGGACCGTCAGGCAGGACGTGTCCGCGAAGCGGTCGCCGTCAGCAGGCTGCCGAGGCGCTGCTCACGCGCACCACGGCGTCGGTCCGGCGGGTGATTTCCTCGACGGTGACACCGGGAGCCGCCTCGACCAGGGCGAGGCCGTCGGGGGTGACGTCGAGTACGGCGAGGTCGGTGATGATGCGGTGCACGCACCGCTCGCCCGTGAGGGGCAGGGTGCACTCCTGGACGATCTTCGGGGTGCCGTCCTTGGCGGTGTGCTCCGTGAGGACGATGACCCTGCGGGCGCCGTGGACGAGGTCCATGGCGCCGCCCATGCCTTTGACCATCTTGCCGGGGATCATCCAGTTGGCCAGGTCGCCGCGGGCGGAGACCTGCATGGCGCCGAGGACGGCGGTGTCGATGTGGCCGCCGCGGATCATGCCGAAGGACAGGGCGGAGTCGAAGAAGGAGGCGCCGGGCAGGACGGTGACGGTCTCCTTGCCAGCGTTGATGAGGTCCGGGTCGACCTCGTCGTCGTACGGGTAGGGGCCGGTGCCGAGGATGCCGTTCTCGGAGTGCAGGACCACGTGGACGCCGGGCGGGAGGTGGCCGGGGATCAGGGTGGGCAGTCCGATGCCGAGGTTGACGTAGGTGCCGTCGGTGAGTTCGGCGGCGGCGCGGGCGGCCATCTGCTCGCGGGTCCAGGCCATCAGGAACGTACCGTCCTTTTCTCGATCTGCTTGTCGGCGGCCTGCGCGGCCGTCAGTTGCACCACGCGTTGCACGAAGACACCCGGGAGGTGGACTTCGTCCGGGTTCAACTCGCCGGGTTCCAGGAGTTCTTCGACCTCGGCGATGGTGACGCGGCCGGCCGTCGCCGCGAGCGGGTTGAAGTTCGCCGCCGCCTTGCGGAAGACCAGGTTGCCGTGGCGGTCGCCGCGCCAGGCCCGTACGAGGGCGAAGTCGGTGGTGATGCCGTGTTCCAGGAGGTGGGGGCGGCCGTGGAAGTCGCGGGTCTCCTTGGCCGGGGAGGCGACGGCCGTCGAACCGTCGGCGGCGTACCGCCAGGGCAGGCCGCCCGTGGCGACCTGAGTGCCCACGCCGGCGGGGGTGTAGAAGGCGGGGATGCCCGCGCCGCCGGCCCGCAGCCGTTCGGCGAGGGTGCCCTGCGGGACCAGTTCCACCTCCAGTTCGCCGGAGAGGTACTGGCGGGCGAACTCCTTGTTCTCGCCGACGTAGGAGCCGGTCACCCGGGCGATGCGGCCGTCGGCGAGGAAGACGCCGAGACCGCGCCCGTCCACGCCGCAGTTGTTGGACACGACGGACAGGCCCGTGGCGCCCTGCTCGTGCAGGGCGTGGATGAGGACTTCGGGCACTCCGCTGAGGCCGAAGCCGCCGACGGCCAGTGAGGCGCCGTCGGGGATGTCGGCGACCGCCTCGGCGGCGCTCGCGCTGACCTTGTTCACTGCGGGGACCTTTCAGCCGGGAAGGACGGAGGACCAGCCGCCGTCGACGACGAGATTGGCGGCGGTGATGTAGGAGGCCTCGTCGGAGGCGAGGAAGACGGCGGCGTTGACGACTTCGTCGGGGGCGCCTACGCGGCCGAGGGGGATGTGCCGGGCGATACCGCGCATCGGGTGGTCCTCGGCGAGGAGGTCGCCCCGGGTGCCCTCGGTGTCGATCATTCCGGGGCTGACGCAGTTGGCGCGGATGCCGTGGAGGGCTCCCTCGGCGGCGAGCTGGCGGGTCAGGGCGATCACCGCGCCCTTGGAGGCGGAGTGTGCGGTGCGGGCGTTGGTGACGGAGCCGGTCAGGCCGGCCGTCGAGCCGACGGTGACGATGTTGCCCCGGCTGCGGACCAGGTGCGGCCAGGCGGCGCGCGCCGACAGCCACACCGAGTCCAACTCGGCCCGCATCGTGAACGCGAAGTCCTCGTAGGACTGTTCGTCCACCGCGCCGAAGCGGACCGCCCCGGCGTTGGCGTAGAGGATATCGATGCCGCCGAAGGCGTCGGCGGCGTCCGTCACCCATTGGTGCACGGAGGTCTCGCTGGTCGCGTCCAGAGGGCCTGGGACGAGTGCCGTGCCGCCGGCCTCGGCGATCAACCGCTGTGTTTCGAGGGCCTCTTCGTGCAGGAGGTCGCCGCCCACGACGAGGGCGCCCTCGGCCGCGAATCGCAGGGCGGCCGCTCTGCCCTGGCCGCGGGCGGTGCCCGAGATCAGGGCCACCTTCCCTTCGAGCCGCTTCATTCCGCCTCCTCCGGATGCCGCATGGCCCGGGCGATGGACATGACGCCTCCGTGGGCGGTGAGGCCGCCGTCGACCGGGATCTCGGCGCCGGTGATGAAGGACGCCTCGTCGGAGAGGAGGAAGACGACGAGGGGCGCCACCTCGTCGACGGTTCCGGTGCGGCCCAGGGGCGTTTCGCGGATGTTCGCCTCGCGGAAGGCCGGGGCGGCGGAGGCGGTCATGTCGGTCTCGATGTAGCCGGGGTGGAGGGCGTTGACGCGGATGCCGCGCGGGCCGAGTTCGGTGGCGGCGGTCCTGGTCAGGCCGCGCAGGGCCCATTTGCTGGTGGTGTAGGCGACCGGGTAGTGGGCGGTGAGCGCGGCGGTGGAGCCGACGTTGACGATCGAGGCGCCCGGCGGCATCAGCGGGATGAGGCGCTGGATGCCGAGCAGGGGGCCGGTGACGTTGACAGCGTGGACGCGCGCCATGTCCTCGGGGCGCACCTCGTCGATCCGCGCCCGCCAGGTGACGCCCGCGTTGTTGACCAGGCCGTGGACGTGCCCGTACGCCTCGCGCAGGTCGGCGGCGAGTTCCTGCCAGTCCTGTTCGCTGGTGACGTCCAGGCGGCGGCAGCCGGGTGCCTCGGTGACGTCGGTGGCGACGACCCGGGCGCCCTCGCGGGTGAGCGCCTCGACCTCGGCGGCGCCCTGGCCGCGGGCCGCGCCGGTGACGACGACCACCTTGCCCAGGAGCCGCTTGGGGTGGAGCCCGGTCACGGCCGTTCCCTCGACCGGCGGCGGCCAGTGGGCAGGGGTACGGGTTCGGGGCCGGGTACGACGGTGTTGGAGACGGTGCCGATGCCCTCGACGGTGAGGGTGACGGTGTCGCCGGGCTTGAGCGGCGGCGGGGTCCGTTCGCCGCGCACGCCCCACAGTTCGGCCAGGCAGCCGCCGTTGCCGCAGGTGCCCGAGCCCAGGACGTCGCCGGGGCGGACCACGGTGCCGCGGGAGGCGTAGGCGACCATCTCCTCGAAGGTCCAGCTCATGTTGGACAGCAGGTCCTCGCCGACCGTCTCGCCGTTGACCTGGGCGGTCAGGGCGAGCCGCAGGAAGCCGTCGGCGTCGCGGTAGGGCTCGAGTTCGTCGGCGGTGACCAGGCACGGGCCGAGGGTGGTGGCGGTGTCCTTGCCCTTGCAGGGGCCGAGGCCGACCCGCATCTCCGCGGACTGCAGGTCGCGGGCGGACCAGTCGTTGAAGACGGTGTAGCCGACGATGTGCTCGCGGGCCCGCTCGGGGGTGAGGTCGCGGCCCTCCTTACCGATGACGGCGGCGACTTCCAGCTCGAAGTCGAGCACCTCGGAGCCCGGGGCCATCGGGATGTCGTCGTGCGGTCCGTACACGGCGTGCGGGTTGGTGAAGTAGAACGTGGGGGCCGCGTACCACTGCTCGGGGACGCCCGAGACGCCGTCGACGGACCGGCGGACGCCCTCGACGTGTTCCTCGAAGGTCACGAAATCCCTGATGGAAGGGGGCGTGAGCGGGGGCAGCAGCCTGACCTCGGACAGGTGCGGGCCGGGCGGCACGTCGAACGACGCTGCTCCCGCTTCGAGAAGCGCGGGCAGGGAGCCGGTGGCGGCGATGAGTTCGGTGAGGGACCGCACTCCGGGCAGGGGGAAGAGGACACCGTCGTCGTCCACGACGGCGACGCGGTGCTTGTGCTGGTGTTCGTAGGCGACGAAACGCATCAGTGGGCTCCTGGTGCAGGAGGGGACCGGGGGCGCGGGGTGGAGCGTCAGGACAGTCGACAGGGCCGCCGCGCCCCCGGAGCCGGGGGTCAGACGGGCGGGGCGACGAACACTCCGCGGTCGGGGTCGTTGAAGGACTCCTTGGCGACGAGTTCGTTCATCGGGTTGGCGGTGCCCCACTGATCGGTGACCTCGGGCTGGGAGAAGTCGTAGACGTGGGGGTGCCAGGTGTCCTCGTCCAGGCACTCCAGCTCGGTGGTGTACTCGACGGTGTTGCCGTGCGGGTCGAGGAAGTACGTGAAGGTGTTGTCGCCGGCCATGTGGCGGCCGGGGCCCCAGATCTTCTGGAATCCGGCGCGGATGACGCGGCCGGAGCCGCGCATGTACTCGTCGATGCCGCGCATCTCGAAGGAGATGTGGTGCAGGGAGGTGTGCGGGCCCTTTGCGAGGGCCATGGAGTGGTGCTGGTTGCTGATCCGCATGAAGTGCATGACCTCGCCCATGTGCGGCGAGCTGAGCGAGTCGGAGAGCGCGAAGCCGAGATGACGCTCGTACCACTCCCGAGTGCGGTTGAGGTCGGGGGAGTTGAGGACGACGTGGCTGAGCTTGACCGGGATCGACTCCTTCTCCTCGATCCTGCGGTGCTGCCGGACCTCGACGTCGGCGGAGACCTCGATGGTGCGGCCGTCGACGTCGAAGAAGCGGAAGCCGTAGCCGCCACCGGGGGTGTCCACCTTGCCGGGCTGGGAGAGCAACTGCACTCCGCCCGCGAGGAGTTGTTCGGCGAGGGTGTCGACGTCGGCGGCTGAGGCGGCGCCGTAGGAGACGAGGTCGAGGCGCTTCTCCTCGGCCTTGCGCAGCCGTACCACGTACTGTTCGGGGCTGCCCTCGGCGGCGAGGAAGGAGATGCCGGAGTCCTCGGCGACCTTGGTCAGGCCCCAGACGCCCGCGTAGAAGTCGAGCTGCTTGTCGTAGTCGGGCACGGCGAGGTCGACGTGCCGCAGGTGGGTGAGCAGGCGTGCGCCCATGGTGTCAGTCCTTCCGGAGGAGGTCGGCGGCGTTTCCGCCCCGTACGGCGTGGAAGTCGGCGTCGGGAAGCCGGGCCGCGCGCAGCGCGCCGACCGGGTCCTCGGTGCCCATGTCGAAGGGGAAGTCGGAGCCGAGCAGGACGCGGTCGGCGCCGGCCACCCTGATCAACTCCCGCAGGACGTGCGGATCGTGGACCAGGGAGTCGAAGTACAGCCGCTTCAGGTAGCTGCTGGGCAGGTGGGCGCAGCCCGCGCCGGCGTCGGAGCGGGCGGACCAGGCGTGGTCCGAGCGGCCGATGTGGGTCGGCAGATAGCCGCCGCCGTGCGCGGCGATCACCTTCAGCTGCGGGTGCCGGTCGAGGACCCCGGAGAAGATCAGGTGGGAGAGGGCGACGGCGTTCTCGGTGGGCTGTCCGACGGTGTTGGACAGGTACCACTGGTCCAGGCGCTCGTCCAGGGTGCAGCCGAAGGGGTGCAGAAAGAGAATCGCGCCGGTTTCCTCGGCCCGCGCCCAGAAGGGTTCGTAGGCCGGGTCGGACAGTTCGCGGCCCGGGGCGTGGCTGGAGATCTCCACACCCAGCAGGCCCAGTGCGAGGGCGTGGTCGAGTGCCTCGACCATGAGACCGGGGTGCTGGAGGGGAACCAGGCCCAGCCCGCGCAGCCGGTCGGGGGCGGCCGCGCAGTGCGCTGCCGTGGCCTCGTTCGCGAGCCGGTACACCTTCTCCGCGGTCGGTTCGTCCGCCCAGTAGTGGTAGTGCGACGGGGAAGGGCTGACCAGTTGCACGTCCACGCCCTGGGCGTCCATCGCCGCGAGGCGCACGGCAACATCGGTGAGCCGGGGGAAACGCTCGCGGACCATGGGTCCGCTGACGGCGAGGGCGGCGGCACCGTTGCGCCGGGCGTCCAGCGCACGCGCCTCGGCGAGCCCCGGACGGCCCTCGACCAGCGCCTCGACCTCGGGCAGCAGGACGTGGGCGTGCACATCGACGGTGGGGGCGCCCGTCCCGGGCACCGGGGCGCTCACGGCAGTTCCCGGAGCATGGTCATGGTGCGGCCCATCAGGCCGGGGACGTCGGCGTCCCGCACTCCGTCCAGCTGCCACTGCCCGATCTGCACGGATGCCTCCACCACCGGGCGGACCCGGGCGATCCGCCGCTCGTAGTACGCCTGGAAGAGCGCGTCGTCCCAGGTGCCGGACGCGGTGAGCATCTGGGCGAGCACCCAGGCGTCCTCCATGGACAGCGCGGCGCCCTGGGCGAGGGTGGGCGGACAGCAGTGGGCGGCGTCACCGACCAGGACGACTCGGCCGCGGTGCCAGGAGCCCTCCACGAGCAGCCGGTCGAACCAGGTGTAGTTGACCTTGGCCGGGTCGGTGATGTGTGCGGTGATCTCGGGCCAGAAGCCGCCGTAGTGCTGGGTGAGGCGGCGCATCTCGTCCGCGTAGGACGCCGGGGGGATCGAGGCGCGGTCGCGGTTGGCCTCCACGGCGTACGCGTACAGGGTGTTGTCGCTGGTGGGGCAGTAGCCGGCGATGTAGGCGGGCCCGCCGTAGGCGAGGTCGGTGTGGGTGACGCCCGTGGGGCGGGGTGCCTCGATCCGCCAGATGGCCATGCCGGTGGGTTCGGGCTTGTCCGCGATGCCGATCGCGGCCCGGGTGGCGGAGCCGAGCCCGTCCGCGGCGATCACCAGGTCGTAGCGGTGCTCGGAGCCGTCGGAGAGGCGTACCGAGACACCGTCGTCGTCCTGGTCGAGGATGTCGGCGGTGGTGCCGAGGCGGACGGTCGCGCCACTGGCGCGCACGGCCTCGATGAGGATCTGCTGGAGGCGGGGGCGCTGCATGCCGACGGTTGCGGGCAGGTCGTCGCCGCCGGTGCGCAGGTCGTCCTGGACATGGAGGACCGTGCCGTCGGGGGCGGTGATGCCGACCGAGCCGAAGCCGTAGCCGGACGCCTCCACCTGTTCCCACACGCCGAGTTCGCGCAGGACGCGCAGGGCGTTGCCCTGCAGGGTGATGCCGGAACCGGCGGTGGCGTTCCAGTCCTGCCTGGCCTCGACCAGGTCGACGGAGATACCGGCGCGGCGCAGCAGGATGGTGACGGCGTTGCCCGCGGCTCCGCCGCCGATGACGAGGACCTTTCGGTCTGCACTGAGAGGACTCATCGGGTCTCCTTCGTGGATACCCCGGCCTTCGGGCCGGGGAGGAAGCGAAGCTCCTGCGGAGCAGGGCAGGGAGGGCTGTTTCGCCCTTCGGGCGGAACAGCGTTGTCAGTGGCGGCCGTTAGGTTGCTCCTATGCATCTGCGGTACTCCTTCCGGATCGAGCCGACGCCGGGTCAGCGCATCGCGCTGGCCCGTACGTTCGGCTGCGCCCGGGT
>NZ_JBEPBM010000073.1:0-18603 GCF_040299205.1 Streptomyces sp. NPDC000983
GAGCAGACGTCCTCTTCGCCATGCTCCGCGACGGCACCTTCTACCAACCCCAACCCGCCCCATCAGCTTGACGAAACCCATAGGGGCACCCCCCCAGATCTCCGATGCGGACCGGGAGTTCCTCGGCGAGACCCTCGAGGCGCAGACCTCCGCGGTCACTGCCGAGACCGCGGGGGACCAACTCCTGCACGGTGAGCCGCATCCGGGGAACCTCCTCCCCACGAAGAAGGGCCCCCTGTTCGTGGACCTCGCCACCTGCTGCCGCGGGCCGATCGAGTTCGACCTCGCCCATGCGCCCGAGGAGGTCGCCGGGCATTACCCGGGGGCCGACCAGAGCCTGCTGCACCGCTGCCGTGCCCTGAACTGGGCCATGTTCTCGGCCTGGCGCTGGCGACGGGACGACCAGATGCCGGACCGCGCCCACTGGAGAGCGGAGGGCCTCAACAACGTCCGGTCGGCCCTTGAAAGCGGTGGATTGAACTGAATTCGGGACCCTGCGGTGCTAGGTCCCTTTTGCGATCGTTCGCCCTTATGGGGTGGGGGTAACCCCGTGTGGACCATGTGATTGAATGATGAACATCGGTCATCTGGCCGAAAGTATCGCCGATCCACATTGACCTGCCCGAAGTCCGTTTTCAGGACGGGTACAGGCATTCGGCTCCCATGACCAAGCAATGCGGGGCGCTCTCGCATCTGTTCGTTTCGGAAAGCGGCTATGAGCACTGTGTCCAACTTTCACTACGGGGCTTTCACGCCGATCGCCGCGTACCTGATGGCGTGCCTGGGTGCTGCGCTGGGCCTGCGCTGCACCACGCGTTCCATGGGCCGTGGAAGCGGCATGCGCCGTACCGGCTGGCTCACGCTCGGTGCCGTGTCCATCGGCTGCGGTATCTGGTCCATGCACTTCATCGCCATGATGGGCTTCACCGTCGACGGGTCGCTGATGGAGTACGACCCGGCTCTGACGCTGCTCAGCCTGCTCGTGGCCATCGTCGTCGTGGCCGCGGGCGTCTTCCTGGTGGGAATCCGCGGATCCGGGAGGGCGACCCTCGGCGTGGCGGGCGTCTTCACCGGCCTTGGTGTGGCGGCGATGCACTACCTGGGTATGCGCTCCATGCGCGGCCACGGCGGTGTCCAGTACGACGCGGTGGCCGTCGTTTTCAGCGTCGTCATCGCGGTCGTCGCGGCGACCGCCGCGCTGTGGGCGGCGGTGTCGATCCGCAGGTTCTGGGCGACATTGGGCGCGAGCCTGGTCATGGGTGTGGCCGTGACGGGCATGCACTACACCGGCATGGCGGGCATCACCGTGGACCCCGAGCTCGTCATGAGCCACGGCCAGTCCTCCGCGAGCCTCTTCTCCTTCATGCTGGCGATGATCGCCGGCCCGGTGAGTGCCCTGGTCCTCGCCTCGGTCATCGTGATGTTCGACCCCGACACGATCCTCGGCGACGACCGTGCCGCCCGCGGCGGAACCGCCACGCCGCTGCCGGCCACCGATCCCACGCCGGACTACCCCCAGCACGCGCCGGCCGAGCGCGGCTACTGACCCTCCCCGTCACCACGCGGCCCCCGTCCCTCGCGCACCGGCGCCCTGGACGGGGGCCGCGGCCGTATCCGGCACGACGCCGTCCGTACGGGTCCCGCCCGCCGCCCGCGTCGCCGAAAGATGGGTGTTGGCCCCTATGCCCAAGGCGGCCGACTCCGGGCAGTGTGGGTCGGTGACCTCGGCGTTCGCCGTGAGAAGGGGGACCATGCCGGATTCCGACGACGAGAAGATCGCCGCTCTCGAAGCGGTGCTCTGGCACGACGATCCGCGCTTCGCCCGCAGCCTGGGCAAGGGCCGACCGCGTCAGCCCCGTGAGTACCGGCACGGCCGAGCCTGGACGGCCCTGGCGGCGGGGCTTGCCGTCACGCTCGTCGGTGCGGTGCTGTCCCGGGGAGTGCTGCTCGCGGCGGGCCTGCTGATGACGGCGATGACGATCGGCGTGGCCGGACCCACCGCCGGGCGCCGCAGCCGACGGCCGAGGTCATGAGCTCTCTGCGCGGGGAGCCCGTGCGGCGGGGTCCCGCCGGAGTGGTCGTGGGGGAGCGTCCCCGAGAGGACGGTCCCACGGACGACCCCCGCGAGCGAGGCCACTGGCGGCTTCCGCGCTCGCGGGGGACGGTTCCTCGGTCCCCGGGTCAGGGGAAGGTGAGCTTGAAGCTGTTGATGTAGCCCGTGTCGTACGCGGCCCGGTCCTGCACGCGCAGACTCCAGGTCCCGTTGGCCACCTCCGCAGAGGCGTTCACCGTGTACGTGGTCTTGACGTTGTCCGCGGAGTCGGAGGACGAGTACGGCTTCAGGTTGTAGACCGTGCCGTCGGGGGCGACGAGGTCGACGACGAGGTCACCTCGGTAGGTGTGGACGATGTCCACGCCGACGGCGAGGCTGCTGGGCGCATTGCCCGTGACACCGGTGACTCCGACGGAGGAGGTCACCGCGGCGCCGTTGTCCGGGATGGACACGTCGGCGGTGTTCTCGAAGACCGTCCCGGTCGGCGGGTTGGTCGTGCCCGAGGAGAGGCTCCAGATCGCATGGGCGACGGCGTCGCTGTTGCGGTCCAGGGCGGTGTCGTTGATGTTGCTCGTCGTGTCGCAGGACGAGTGGTAGCAGCGGTCGAAGGCGGTGGCGGTGCCGCCCCACTTCTGCACCTGCGCGGACGTCTTGGTCCGGCTGGCGCCGGTGAACAGGCCGCCGACGGGTATGCCCACGTTCTTGAAGGAGGCGTGGTCGGAGCGGCCGTCCCCCTCCGTCTCGATCTCGGTGGGGACACCGATCCCGGCGAAGTAGCTCTTGAAGGTCTGCTCGATCGTCGGGTCGTCGTCGTAGACGAAGTAGCCCGGGTTCGGCGAGCCGATCATGTCGAAGTTCAGGTAGCCGCTGATCTTCGCCCGCTCGGTGGCCGGGAGGTTGTTGACGTAGTACTTGGAGCCGACCAGCCCGAGTTCCTCGGCGCCCCACCAGGCGAACCGCAGGTGTTTGGTGGGCTGGTAGCCGGACCGGGCCACGGCCAGCGCGGTTTCCAGGACGGCCGCCGAGCCGGAGCCGTTGTCGTTGATGCCGGGCCCGGACGACACCGAGTCCAGGTGCGAGCCGGCCATGACGACCTGGTTGGTGTCGCCGCCGGGCCAGTCGGCGATCAAGTTGTAGCCGGTGGCTCCGCTGGAGGTGAACTGGTCGATTCTCGTGGTGTATCCGGCGGCGTCCAGTTTGGCTTTGACGAAGTCGATCGACGCCTTGTAACCGGCTCTGCCGTGGGCGCGGTTGCCGCCGTTGGCGGTGGCGATCGACTGGAGGTCCGTGAGGTGCTGCTTGACGTTGGCGACCGGGATGTCGGGCGCGGCGGCGACCTCTTGGGCGGTGGCCGACGGGACGGCCCCGGCGAGCAGCCCGGCGAGGGCGACACCGGTCACTGCGAGGACACGCTGACGTACAGAGAGGCTCATGTGGGGGCTCCGTGATTCCGAACAGGGTGGGTTGCGGAACGTGCGAAACGCCCCGCGACGGGTGACGCGGGACGTTGGAGCTGTGTAAAGCCTGTGCCTGGTGCGGCGATGCGAAGAGAATATTCGACCAGAGTTGACTCAGCGTCAAGAGTGCCTGGCGTGAGCCCTGTTGAATCCCGCACGAGGCCCGGTGCGGCGGCTGCCGTACGTGCTTCGAGCTTCCGGGCCCTGAGCCCTGTCCCGTCGTGGCCGGCGCGGCGAAGATGGGTACTGACCCCGATACCACCAGCGGGCGTCATGGGCGATGGTGGAATCCAGGCGCCCGCTGGTGGCCGTTCACCCGGTCCGCCCTCGCCTCGGCGCGCGGGGCCGCGGTCACGTCACCGCCGTCCGTGAGCGTCGCTGTGCCGCTGTGCGCCCCTGGACCGAGCCCACGCCGAGGAGGTGGGGAGCATGTCCGCATCGGATGACGAGAAGGCCGCCGAACTCACAGCCGTGTTCCGGCCCGACGACCCTGGCTTCGCCCACGGTCCGGGCGACGAGCACCTCCGGCGCCACCACCGGTGGGGCCGTGCCTGGCTCGCGCTCGCGGTCGCGCTCGCGGCCGTACTGGTCGGTGCCGTGCTTCCGCACGGACTGCTGCTCGCGGCCGGTCTGGTGCTGTCCGCGCCGGCGGTGCGGCTCCTCGAATCCGCGCGCGGCAGCCGTCCCGAGCCGTGATGTGCGACGCCCTCGGCGCAGGCGTCGGGGTTGGGTTCCCCGCCCCCTTGGGCCGTCAGGCGCACACGCGGTACAGAGGCGAACCCTCCGCTGGCCCGCCACCCACCCCCGTCACCGAATGGGTGGCGCCCGGTATCGGCCCGTGCGGTCAGGGTGTGTACAGCGACTGCAACCTGGTGACCCGGCCCTCCGCGTCGAAGCTCAGGTCGTAGCCGAGGTTCGGGCGGGCCGAGGACGGCTGGGCCGTCAGCCTGGTCACGAAGTCGGTCTGGGAGTACGACGCGGGATGCTTCGCGTCGCCGAGGGGGACCGAGAGCAGCACCTGGGCGTCGTCGGCCATGCGTACCTCGGTGTAGGGGCCTTCGCCCGGCACGATCACCCACGCCTCGAACTGCTCGTGAGGCTTCTTCTGGGCGGTCCGCACCGACAGGTACGTCGCCCCGTCGTCGGTGCGTGCGCTGTCGATCTGCACGAACTGCTTGGTGCCGGCCCAGGGGGACGCGGGTGTGGACGGCGACGGGGCCTCGGCCGCCGGCGATGACGCGGACGGTGTCGGCGATGACGCCGGTGTGGTCGCCGACGACCGCCCGTCGCCGTCCCCGTTGTCCCCGCTGCATCCGGTCAGGGTCACAAAGGTCAGGGCGAGAGCCGTGAGGCAGCCCACGGCGGCCGGGCGTGGTGCAACGCGCATGGTGAAAGTCCCCCAGGAATCAGGTGTGTTGTGGATACGACGTCTCTACGCGCCACCCCACCCGTCAGGTTGCACCCCGGTCGCCACTTCTTTCCCACGCCCGCACGGGCCCGCGATTCACCGGTCGAGCCAGTACGCCTCGCGCATCGACTGCACCCGGCCCTCGCTGTCGTAGTCGACGGCGAACACCCACCTCGGCCCGGCGGCCAGTTGGTCCACCAGCGTCCCCAACTCCAGGTCCCGGGGCTTGCCGCCGGACAGGTTCCGCGCCTCGACCAGCAGCCCCCGCGACAGGACCAGCGGATGCGCCGCGCCGGTGAGCGGCCGGACGGTGACCCGGACGGTGTCGCCCCGCACCACCGCGCCGTACACATAGCCCAGTTCGGTGGAGTACTCCTCACCCGGTGCGGGTGCCGGCGGTACGAACCGCGAGGCGGTCGGTGTCGGAACGCCCGCGGGCGGCGGGTCCTGCGGGGTCGGGTCCAGCGACAGGCCGGCCACGGCGACCGCCGCGGCCAGCAGTACGCCCCCGGAGACGGCGGCGGCCCGCTTGCGGCGCGCCCGCTGTTCACCGCGCGCCCGGACCAGTTCGGCGGCGCGGGGCGAGGCGGTGCGCCGACCCGACTCGGCGAGGCCGGCGAGATGTTCCCTCAGCTGAGTGTCGTCAGCCATGACGTACCTCCGGCAGGCGGGTCGTCCTCGGATCCAGCTCGGTGTCCGCGAGCAGCCGGGCCAGGGCGGTCCGCCCCCGGCTCAGATGTGCCTTGACCGTGCCCACAGGGCAGCCCGCCTCGGCGGCGACCTGCTCCACCGTCAGATCGCACAGATGGTGCAGCACCACCGCCCGGCGCTGCGCGAAGGGGATCTGCCGCAGGGCCTGCACCAGCAGCACATGGTGCGGTTCGGGCGGCGGCACCGGAGCGGGCGGGCCCTGCCGTCGGGCGAGGGCCAGCGCGGTGCGTACCCGACGCCACCGGCTGACCGCCAGCCGCCAGGCGACCGTGCGCACCCACGCCTCGGGAGCGCCGTCCAGGTCCAGCTCGGCCCGCCGTTCCCAGGCCCGGGCGAAGGCCTCCTGGACCACGTCCTGCGCCTCGGCGAGGTCGCCTGTCATCGCGTACAGCTGGCCGATGAGCCGGCCGACGCTCGCCGCGTAGAACGCGTCGAAGTCCTGCTCGTCCGTACTGTGGCCGCCGCGCGGTTCATCCGGTGATCGCATGCCTCTCCTGTCACGCTGCACGGTGTCACCTGGAGGCAGGGCGACACAAGATCGGAACCGGCTCGACCCCCTGGGCGGCATACGCCGACCGGCTGACGGCCGGGTGTGTCACCGGCCCGTGGGGGAACCAGTCCAGCCTGATCGGGGTGCGGCCCGGTCGGGGTGCGGCGGAAGGAGCCCGGTGGCAGCGGAGTCGGACCCGGCGGCGGACGGACCGAGCGAGGACGGTGACCAGGACGGGTACACCCCCGATCCGAACAGATGGCGCGCCCTGTGGGTCACCCTCGTCGCGGGATTCATGAGCCTGCTCGACGTGACGATCGTGGCCGTGGCCCTGCCCACCATCCAGCGGGACCTGGGCGCGAGCCCCGCCGAGGTGCAGTGGGTGGTCTCCGGCTACGCGCTCTCCTTCGCCCTCGCCCTGGTCACCGCCGGACGGCTCGGGGACGCGCTGGACCGGCGCCGCATCTTCCTGCTGGCCCTGGGCGGGTTCACCCTCTTCAGCGCGGCCTGCGGTGCGGCGCCCGACATCACGCTGCTCGTGGTGGCCCGTCTCGCCCAGGGGCTCGCGGCCGGTTTCATGGCGCCGCAGAACTCCGCGCTCATCCAGCAGTTGTTCCGCGGTGCCGAACGGGGCCGGGCCTTCGGCTTCTTCGGCGCCACGGTGGGCATCTCCTCCGCCGTCGGGCCCCTCACCGGAGGCGCCATCCTCGCGCTGGCCGACGGGGGCGGCGGATGGCGGTGGATCTTCCTGGTCAACGTGCCGATCGGCGTCGTCGCCGTCCTCCTCGGCCTGCGCCTGCTGCCGCGTGTCAAACGCTCCCGCCGGGGCTCGGTGGACGTCCTCGGCGTCGTGCTGCTCGGGCTGGGCGTGCTGGCGGTGATGTACCCGCTGGTGCAGGCGGACTCCGGCGGCGTCGGACGGCTGTGGTGGCTGTTCCCGGTGGGCGCGGTGCTGCTCACGCTGTTCACCCGGCGTCAGTTCCGGCTCGTGGCGCGCGGCGGCCAGCCGCTGCTGGACCCGCGTCTGTTCACCACCGTGCGCGGATACGCCGTGGGCGCGGGCGTCGGTGCCCTGTACTTCATCGGCTTCAGCGGGGTGTGGCTGGTCTTCGCCCTCTTCTACCAGGGCGGGCTCGACTTCACGCCGTTGCAGTCGGGGACGGCGGTGACGCCGTTCGCCCTGGGTTCCGCCGCCGCGGCGGTCGTCGCGGGCCGGCTCGTGGACCGTTTCGGCCGTCTGCTCACGGTGTGCGGGCTGAGCGCGGTCATCGTCGGAATGGGCTGCACCGCGCTGCTGCTGTGGCTGGTACCGGGTGACGCGGCGCCCTGGGTGGCCACCCCCGCGCTGTTCGTCGCGGGCGTCGGCGGGGGGTTCGTGGTGTCACCGAACATCACCATGACCCTGCGGGACGTCCCCGTCCGGATGGCCGGGGCGGCGGGCGGCGCCCTCCAGACCGGTCAGCGCCTCGGCGCCGCCGTGGGAACCGCGGCCCTGCCCGGCATCTACTACCTGGTCCTGGGCTCCACGGACCACTATCGGGCCGCCCTCGTCACCGCGCTCGCGGTGGCGCTCACCGGCATGGCCGCCTCGCTCGCCCTCGCCACCGCGGACTGGCTGCGCGACCGGGGCGCGGCGCACCGGCGCTGCCCCGACGAGGTCGCCAACAGCCCCGTCCATTCCGGGCAGGGCTGAGCCGAGGCGGCCGGCCCGCCCGCGGACCGCTCATGCCGTGCTGCGGCCGTGGAAGTCGGCGGTGAGCGCCTGGAAGATCCTCCTCTCCCGCTCGTCGAGCGGGACACCGTCCCTCGAGTGCCGGGCCGCGGAGGGTCTTGTGCAGTGCGGGCCGTGTAGGGCGCCGTCGGAGTTGCGCCAGAAGGCGCAGCACGGGGTGGGAGGCGGCAGGGCGCCGACGGCCGTGGCGCGGCGGGCCCGCTCGTACTGTACGAGCCGGCCGCGGTGGTCGGCGTAGAGCCCGGCGGTGCACCAGGCGAGGCAGGCGGCGCCGTAGAACCCGAAGAGGCACAACCAGGTGGCGTGGAACGCGGTGTAGGTCCCGCAGGCGAAGCAGAGGACGGCGAGGGCCAGACAGATACGGGCGTCTCGGCGGCTGGTGGTCGAGGAGTGCGACACGGGTTCTCCCAAGGTGGGTCGGCTTGGGATTCGGTTGCCCTGGATGAGCCCGTTCTCTCGTGACCGCGCCGGATTCCTTCTGCGACCGCCTTGGCGGGCTCCGGTGCCGGCGGGCTCAGTCGCGCAGGGTCTGCGAGGGGCTCGTGTCGTACGTGGTCCGGTACAGGGCCGCGAAGCGTCCGGGGTGTGCGAAGCCCCAGCGCGCGGCGATCGTGCCGACGGTCGAGCCGCCGCCGGGATCAGCGGCGAGCAGGTCGCGGTGGGCGTGCGTCAGGCGCACCTGGCGGACGTGGGCCATGGGGGTGGTGTCCAGGTGCCGACGGAACGCGTACTGGAGGGTGCGGATCGTGACGTGGACGGCGGACGCGATGTCGGCCACGGTGATGGGCCGGTCGGCGTGGTCGTCGATGTAGGCGATGGCGCGTCTGAGGGTGGCGGAGTGCGCGTCGCCGCGGTCCTGCCCGGTCGGGTCGGTCCGCGCGGTGCTGGCGAACGCCCCGAGAACGCTCGACGCCAGCAGTTGGCTGCTGGCCGACACAACCAATGGTTGTGCCGCGGTTTCGGGATCGGCCAGCACATGGTCCCGGAGGTAGAAGATGGTGGCCTTCAGACGATCGCTCGCGGCAGGGGAGTGCGGCCGGTGCGCCGTCAGCCGGACCGGCTCCTCCCGCAGTCCACCGGAGGCGGAGCCCGAGGCGGAGGCCACCTGGTCCAGCAGGGCGGGATCGAGCATCGTGATGTTGTAGCGCGCATTGCAGATGCGCCCCGCGTACGGCAGTTCGGGCGGCGCGAAGAGCACCGCGTCACCGGGACCGAAGGCGTCCCGGACCCCTTGGAAGGCGTGGTCCTGGACGGTTCCCTCGTGGACGACGCACAGACAGATCTTGCCGAGCGGGGTGACGGAGTACGACATCTCGAAGTTCAGGTCGATCTCGTCCACGCTGACCGACGGTGTCGTGTCGCGGCGGATACGCGCCGTGCTGGCGGCGGGCGTTGTGCTGCCGATGCTCATCCGCGCGTAGGCCTGGCAGAGGAAGTCCTCCGTCGCGCCGAGGTCGGTGCTTTCGAACACCATCGAGTCCATGGCCCCATCCTGCCAGCGCGAAAGCGCTGCTGAGCGGAGAGTTGCCGCTGCGCGGGGGCACCGCACGAGCCGTATTTCGTTTTGTGGACAGCCGCGGCATCGATTCTTCGTTCCCCGACCTACCGAGTCGGCGGGCAGCGGGCAGCAGTGGAGAGACCGCCACGCCAGGCCGACCAGGGAGTTCTCCTGACCATGCCCGAAGACGCGGAATCCGCCGAGCGGATCGCGGCTCTCGAAGCGGAGATCGCGCAGCTACGGAACGCCCTCACCGCGCATGCGGCTGTCGACCAGGCGATGGGCGTCGTGATCGCCTTCACCCGGTCGACGCCCGAGACGGCATGGGAGATCCTCAAGGAGGTCTCGCAGCACACCAACACCAAGTTGCGGGTGGTCGCCGAACACATCAGGCAGTGGCCCCACCACGGACGGCTGCCGGACGACGTGCGCCATGCCCTGGACACGGCGGTACGGGCCAGGGGACCGCGAGCCCCGTGGGCCACCGACGGCGCCCGGGGCAGGACGGGACGGGCTTGCAGATGACCCGGCGAAGTCCCGGCACTCTCAGGGAGTCAAACGGAGGATCAGGTCGCGGTCGGGGCCCTTTCGGCCGTTGGTGAGGACCCACAGCGAGCCGTCCGGGGCCGGTGTCACCAGCCGCAGACGGCCGTACGGCAGGCGGGGGCCCACCAGCCGAAGAACGCACCGTAGAAGTGGACCCCGACGGCGGCCGCTGCCACCAGCAGGCCGGCCAGGCCGAGCACGAGTGTCCGTCGTCTGCGCACGCGGCGAACGTAGGAAGCGCCGGATCAGTGCATCCACCGCGCGAGGGCGTCGGTCAGTCGAAGGGTTGGCGCCGGTGGCGAGGGCCGACGACACTCGCTCGTCGTGGCGTTCTCAGGTCTGCCGTACGACGACCGCGTAGGCGCCCACGCCGATGAGCGTGTGGGCCGGGAGGCTGTCGGACGCGGTGAGCAGGTTCAGGACCCTTCCTGATTCGGGGTCGAAGTCGATGTCCTGCAAGGTGCCGATCTCGGTGCCGTGGTCCGACAGGACGCGCCGGCCCACGAGACGGCGGCACGCGGCGGCGTGGTCGGTGAGGTCCTCGGCGTCGGCTTCGCGGGCGTTGACCCGGGCCATGACCGCGTCCGGACCGATGGCGTGCACGTACGCCCATGTCAGCAGGGTGCCCCCGCCGTTGGTCTTCTTCAGCCGCAGGGCCAGTACGCGGGCCGGTTGCGGGGCGATCACGAGGCCGTCGACCAGACCGATGCGCTGGGCCTCGGTGGTGTCCATCACGGGCCGGTCGGTGAGTTCGGAGAGCAGCATCAGGCGTTCTCCCCACCCATGCGGTCGCGGAACTCGGGGATGGCCTTGTGCAGTGCCGCCAGGTCGTCGGTGATGTAGTCGGCGACCTCGGCCGGCACGACGAGTGCCTCACCGGACACCGCGAGCGTCCGGGCCAGCGGGAGGAAGGCGCGGCGCCCCTTGCGGCCGAGCGCGGCGGCGGGGGCGATCTCATACCCCGCGACCACGGCCTGCGACGCCGTCACCTCGATCACCACGTCGGTGACCTGCCCCAGGTCGGTTCCGCTGTCCGTGAGGACCCTCGCCCCGAAGACGCTGCCGCCGGCGGCCTCGGAGACGTCGGCCAGCTCGTCGCGGTCCTGGAACACCGTCTCGTCCTGGATCATCACGGCATGCGGGCCCAGGCTCGACACGGACTCCCAGGGCAGAGCGTGGCGCTTGGGGCCGGAGAACAGACCCAGACCGCTGAGGGTGAAGCCCGCGATCCGGCCGGCGCGCCCGTCGAGGACCACGTCCTTCACCCGGGCCACGGCCTCGCCGCCGAGGGTCACCACGGGGCGTTTGGTGATCTCCGACGCCGGCATGAGCGTACTCATGCGACCTTGCCCTTGCCCTTGGGGCCGGAGCGCCGGGTGACGATCACACCGCCGTGGCGGCGCTTGGCCTGGACGGCCACGACAGTGACGGTCAGAGCCGCCATCAGGGCCACGATCAGAACGGGCCAGAACCACCAGTCCACCGCAGGCACCTCCGCCTCGGAGTCGGGCGTGTCCCCCGTACTCCCTGAACAGGATCTCTCCCGGACGGACGGGTGTCCAGGCCGGTCACCTCCCTCTACCCCCGGGCGGCGCCGTCACACGGGCGAGCCCCGTCAGCCCGCTCGGTCCGCCCCGACGGCGGACGGAGCACGCGTGACCGTCGTGCCGATCCCCTCCTCGGCGAAGGCCCGCAACAGGGCGTGCGGGACCCTTCCGTCGATCACATGGGCCACGCGGACTCCGCCGCGCACGGCCCGCAGGCAGCCCTCCATCTTGGGGGCCATCCCGTCGGTCAACTCCGGCAGCAGGGCTTGCAGTTCATGGACATCCAGCCGCTCCACGACCTCGGTGCTCCGCGGCCAGTCGGCGTAGAGCCCGGCGACGTCGGTGAGCACCACCAGCTTCTCGGCGTCGAGCGCCGCGGCCAGCGCCGATGCCGCGAGATCCGCGTTGACGTTGAAGACCTCCCCGGTGGTTCCCCGGGCCAGGGGGGAGACCACCGGGATGCATCCCCGGTCCAGCAGCGCGAGCACGGTCTGGGGTGCGACGTCGACGACCTCGCCCACCAGGCCGATGTCCACGGGTTCACCGTCCGAGAAGGCGGTGCGCCGGACGGCGGTGAGGGTGTGCGCGTCCTCGCCGGTCAGCCCGACCGCCAGCGGGCCGTGGGCGTTGATCAGCCCGACGATCTCCCGCTGCACCTGGCCGGCCAGGACCATGCGTACGACGTCCAGCACCTCCGGCGTTGTGACCCGGAGCCCGGCGGTGAAGCGGACCTCCAGATCCAGCCGGGAGAGCAGGGAACTGATCTGCGGCCCGCCTCCGTGCACCACGACCGGACGCACTCCCGCCGTGTGCAGGGCGACGACGTCCTCGGCGAAGGTGCGTTTGAGGTCCTCGTCGACCATGGCGTTGCCGCCGAACTTCACGACGACGGTTCTTCCCCGGTACGGCTCCAGCCAGGGCCGGTCGTCCGCGGGCGGTGCCGCGGCCGTTCCGCTCTCGATGGAGGTCGGCGCCATCGCGTTGTCCGTCCCTTCGCCGGGACCCCGGATGCGGTCCGTGACATGCCCTCGGGCAGGTGCCGGGATGTCCGGCCCCTGAATTCGGGCTGCCTGCCTCTGTGTTGGATCGTGGCCACAGGCAAGGTAAGGGCAACCTAACTCGCCGTGCAACCGTGTGGAGTGGAACAAGTCGTGGCGGTGAAGGCCGGCGGATCCGTGATCGGCCGTTCCCGCCGCGCCGGGCTCTCGGGCTGACGACGGGAGGCCGGATGGGTTAGGTTAGGCAAACCTTACTTACCTCGGACCTCCGGGAGGATCCGGATGCGTCGTACCCCCTCATGCCCGGGTGGCCCGACGGCCGCCGAGCGCGCCCGCTCGATCCTGACCGCCGCCCACTCGATGACCGTGATCACGGACGGCCACCACGCCGAGGTCCGGCGCCTCGACGGCGCCGGCGTCATGGGTCATGTCCACCTCCACGCCCCCTTCGAGGGACCGGGCGCCCCGCGGGACGGTCGGGTTCCGGTCCGGCTGGAGCTCACCGACATCGCCCCCACCGCCGTCCGGGACCGGCTGCGCGCCCGCGTCACCGTGACCGGACTGCTCGCCGGACCCTACGATCCGCACTCCGCCGACAGCACCTGCATGGAGTTCGGACAGTGCGTCCTGGAGGACGGCTCCGGCCGCGTGTACGTGACCCTCCAGGAGCTGGAGGCAGCGGAACCCGATCCCGTGGCGACCTGCGAGGCGGGCATGCTGACCCACCTCGTCGACGAACACCCCGAACTCGTCCCGCTCCTGCTGCGCCTGGTGCGCCCGCACCCCGGCCGCGGCGTACGGCGCGCACTGCCGGTGGGCATCGACCGGTACGGACTGACACTGCGCCTGGAACGCTCGCGCTCCCACGACGACGTCCGGCTGCCCTTCCACAAGCCCGTGCGCGACATCGACCATGTCGGCGCCCAGATCCACGCCCTGCTGACCGCCGCCCGCAGACTCTCCCACAGCGGACGCCTGCTGACCTGAGCCGAGAAAGGCGCACCCATGACGCAGTCGCCCGCGTCCGGCTACCCCATGCCCACTCCGGCCTCCCTGCCGGCCGACGGACCGCGGTGGCACCTGGACCCCGGCCGCTCGGTCCTGCTCGTGCAGCACCTGCAGAACTACCTGCTGCGCAGTCTCCGGGAACAGGCCCCCGTCCCCCAACTCCTCGCCCACGTCGCCGGGCTCACCGGCTCCGCCCGTGCCGCCGGGGTGCCCGTCGTGTACGTCGTGCGCGGACCGGGACAGCCGGCGCCGACCCGGCAGGACGCACGGGGCCCGGCCCTGCCGGAACCACCGGCCGAGTCCGAGGGCCGATCGGTGGCGCACCTGGTCCAGCCGCAGACCGGAGACATGGTCTTCACCGCCAAGCAGCACAGCGCCTTCGCCCGCACCCGGCTCGGCGCCCGGCTGAGGGAACTCGGACGCGACCAGCTCGTCCTGGTCGGCGCCCTCGCCCGCACCGACGTGCTGCTCACCGCCGCGGACGGCCGAAAGGAGGGCCTGTACCCCTTCGTCGTCGCCGACGCCCTGATCGACCGGACACGGGACCACCACGACATGGCGGTCCGCCGGCTGGCCGGCACCTGCGCCGCGGTCACCGTCACCGACTCGGTGGTGACCGCGTTCGCCGCGGACACCACCAGGTCCGCTGCGGTGTAGACGCCGTCGGCGGCCCGCTCCCACCGGGCACAACTGTGCGCCGGGACAGACGAGATGGGGCAGACTGGGCGGGCCTTGGCAGACGATCACCGCTTGGAGCATGCCGGATGAGCAGCAGCGTACTGACCTTGTTCAGCGGGCCGAGAACGGCCGGTGGCCAAGCGGGCGCACCGGTGACGGACATGGTCAGCTTCTCCGGTGGGCCGGGGCCGGGGGCGGTGTACGTGGAGCGCCAACTGCCGCCGGGAGGCGTGTCCGCGTACCGCGCGGCCCGGGGCAAGGGGACCCGTACCTTCGCGCTGTGGGCCGACGATCAGCGCCGGGAGCGGGTGGGCACCGTGGTGACGGTGTCGGCGGGTGGCGGCGTCGCGAGGTTCGAGGTGCTCGGCGCGCACGGCGAGGTCATCGGCACGGTCACACGGGAGAAGGCGCTTCGCGGCAGGGGTTTGCGCACCCGCTGGACCGTTCGGCAGGCCGACGGCTTCGAGGCGGTCGGCCTCAAGGGGCGCATCGTGTGGTGGTGGATGTGGTGGATCCTGCTGCCGCTGATGGCGGTGCTCCTCGCGATCACGGTCTTCGACAGCGTCCCCGGCAACGAGGGCGGCTTCGCGCGCGCACCCCGGCGCATCCGGTGGAGGGCCGACGGGCAGGTCCCGCTGGAGTTCAGGTCCAAGAACGACGCACTGCACCTGCACGCTCCCGGCGTGGACCGGCGGCTCGGGGCGGCGCTGCTCGCACTGCTGCGCAGCTTCCACTCCGGCGCGTGGGACGCGGGGAAGAAGTGACCCGGGGGACGGACGCACACCGGGTCCAGGCCGTCGATGCCGGTTACCCGCGTGGGGCGCGCATCCTGTTCCGGCTCGCCGTAGGGGTCGCCGGGTTGATGGCCGTCGCCTTCGTCGCCGGCGCAGTACTGCTGGGGATGGCAGACGAGGACGGCGCCGCCTACGGCTATCTCGCGCTCTTCCTCTGGTTCGGGATGGTCGCGGCCTTCCCGGTGCTGCTGGCGTTCGGTGTTCCCGCCATGGTCATGAGACGGCGCCACCGGGAGCTGAGCGGCCGTGGAGTCGGAAGCCGCTGAACGTGCCGCCGCCCGGCCGAGGACGTGGGTCCTCGTGACCTGCTCCGGGGATCACGCGTCGGGCGCGGCGGTGATGACAGCGGCCAACGGAATGTCCTTGAAGGCGAGTTCGGTGTGCGTGGCATGGCGGACGGTGCTGAAGCCGGGGACGGCGTCCTGCGGGGCGGGCGGCGGCGAAAGGAGCCGGAACCCGGTGGACGTGAAGCGGTTCATCCACGTCGACGCGGGCTCGTGGCGTTCGTAGCGGTCGTCGTCGGCGGCGCCGATGACGTTCTGGATCTCACGGCCGAAGAACCGCTTCATGGCCGCCTTCTCCCTGGCCGTGGCGTGTGTCGCGTCGATGGCCGCGAAGAGGGTGCCGTAGTGGTGCCAGGCGTTGGCCAGGCGGGAGCGCAGCGGGAGGAGGTGGTGGTCGCTGTCCGGTTCGCACAGCGTGACGGCGGCCGGGCTCAGCTCCCGCAGCTTGCGGAACAGCACGGTGCGGCTGTCCTCGCCTTCGCGGGCGTCGCGCATGTGGTGCAGCGCGAACGACGCGGTGACGAGCAGGGGCCTTGGCGCCTCGCGCAGGCTCTCCCACACCTCGTCGGGGAGGCACTCGGCGGGGGAGTGGACCGCGCGGTAGTCCACGCTCGTCGCGGTGTCGGCACCGGCGGCCAACAGCGCGCTCCGCGCGGCACGCACACTGCCGGGGGCCACGTCGACGCCGAACACCGTCAGGGATCGCAACTGCGGTGCGCGGGTGAGCAGGTCACGTTCCTGGCCGCCCCCACCGATGCCGAGGGCGAGCACCGTGGCCTGGGTCCGGCCGTCGAGGAAGGGCAGCAGGGCGTCGTTGGCGATGCGGCTGGCCCGCAGCAGCGGCAGGTGCCGGTCGAGTACGGCGAACAGGTCGATCTGGGCGATGTCCCCGGTGCGCAGGTACAGGTTCCCGGTCTCGGTGCCGCCGAGCCCGGCGCGCAGTCCCGCGACGAAGTGCCGGACGAGTGCCGGATCGTCGGTGGCCGTCGCTTCCGCCTGGGCCAAGGCGTCGGCCATGGCGGCGGATGCACCGGCCTCCGCCGCGGCGGCGGCCCGGTCGAGAAGGCCGTACACCGAGGTCACGGCAGGGGAGGCAGGCGCCGCGCCACGGCCGAGCGGGGCTCGGCGGCGGACCGGGGCGCCGAGTCCGACCGGCACCTCGGGAGGAGGGGATCCCACCGCTGAGGCCACCCGGTCCAGCGCCGAGGTGTCGGGGACGGTCAGGCGGAGCCCTTCACCGGGGTACCAGCGGGTGAGGAACCCGGCGTTCTCAAGACGCCGGTGGAGTTCCGGTGTTGCCTGGGGGTGCTGGAGCCAGAGGAAGTTGGCGTGGCTGCGCGGCACCGTCCAGCCGGTCGACAACAGGGTGCTGCGGAGGGTGTCCCGCGCCGCGGTGACCTGGCGGATGCGGTCCCTCAGCTCCCCCTGGGCGCTCAGGCTCGCCAGGACCGCGGCGGTGGCTTCCTTGGTGATGCCGAACGGAAGTTGCTGGGCCCGCGCCGAACGGGCCCGCTCGGGGTGGGCGATGCCGTACCCGACGCGGAGTCCGGCCAGGCCGTACGCCTTGGAGAACGTGCGCAGGAGCACCACGTTCGGGTACCGCTCGCACAGTGCGAGGGAGGCGGCCCGCCCGTCACCCGCGAACTCCGCGTAGGCCTCGTCGAGCAGGACGAGCGTGTGGTCGGGGAGGCCGGCGACGAAGTCCGCCAGGTCGGGGGCGCGCAGCCGCGTGCCGGTCGGATTGTGCGGGTTGCACAGGACGACCACGGCGGCCTCCCGGCCGGCGGAGGCGGCCACTGCGAGCGCGGAGAGGTCCTGCTCCCCGTCGTCGTGCAACGGCACCGCCACCGGCACCGCCTCGACCATCTCGGCGAGCAGCGGGTGGGCGTCGAAGTTCCGCCGGCCGAAGACCATGCGGTCCCCGGGCCGTACGGCCGCTCTCAGGAACTGCAGTGCCACCCCGACCGAACCGTTGCCCACGACCATGCGGTCCTGGCCGACGCCCCACCAGTCGGCCAGGGCGGCGGCCAGCTCCTCGGGATGGAACTCGGGGTAGTGGTGCGCGTCCGTCGCCGCCCCGCCGATCGCGCGTGCCACCGACGGGAGCGGAGGAAGGGGGTGTTCGTTCAGATGCAGTCGTACCGGCGTGGGCGGGTCATGGGGGAGACGAGGGGTGGGGCGGGCGCCGTCCGACCGGGGAAACGAAGATCGTTCACAGTTCACAGCGAGCTGAACAGCCCGATGATCTGCTGGTCACGCCCCGCTCGATCAAGATCACCCAAACGGCTTGAACGATTTTGCACGCCTGATGCCGCACGCCTCGCGGCCCCGGACGTCGACGGACCGTACGCCGACACCGCCGGGGACGAGGTTCGCCCTGTGACCGGACCGCTCGCCGACTTCCCCGACGCCGCGGGCCTCAGCGGCCTCGACGTCTACCCCTGGCCGACCGAGGACGGCAAACACGGCGGCTCCCCGCACATGCATCTGACCTGCGCGGAGTGCTACGTCGTCGTCAGCGGCCGGGGCCGCCTCGAAACCCTCGGCGGCCAGGGGCACCAGACCCTGCCGCTGCACCCCGAGGCCGTGTCCCTGCTCGACGCGTCCGGCGCCCCGAGCGACGAACGCGCCCGAGCCCGCCGGGACCTCGCCATGGAGGGCTTCAACACGCTCAAGCAGCAGTGGTACGACGGCGACCGCGCGGCGCTGGCGGACTTCTACCGGGCCGCGACCGAACTCGTCGGGCCGCGCCTGGAGCAGTGGCGCAAGACGGTCACCGAGGGCCCGCTGGCCGCCGCCGAAGCCTCCCTGTGCCAGATCGGTGCCCTCGAAACCGGCGACTTCGGCCACCTCGGCACCTCGGGAGTGCGCCGGATCGAGAAGCCCCGGATGCAGTCCCTGGGCATGTGCGGCCTGCTCCACGCCTACTACCCGATCCGCCGCGCCGTGGCCAGGGAGGAGTTACACACCGGGTCGCCCGCGGGGGAGCCCTGGTAGCGCTTGGGGCCACGCCGGTCTCCCCGCGCCGCACGTCCGCGTGTGCGCTCATGGCGCGGTCGATCCGCCAGGCCAGTCGAGACGCAGAAACGGAAGGGACACCGATGTCCGGGGCCCGGCACTCGGGCCCCACATGAGAGGGCGTCACATTCCGTGGCAGCGGGGGCACCTTCCGGCAAGGGGGTGTCGAGGTGGCGCGACCCGGGTGAAGTAATCTGCCGCACAAGCCGGTCCTCCGGACAGAAGTGTGCGCGTAATCCCGAACCGTGTACGAAATATCGAACGAATGATCAGAGGGAGAGAAGCAGCCGTGCGTATCACCGGAATCAGCACACACGTGGTCGGAACGCCCTGGCGGAACCTGACCTACGTACAGGTGCACACCGACGAGGGGATCACGGG
>NZ_JBEPBM010000074.1:0-18142 GCF_040299205.1 Streptomyces sp. NPDC000983
CTGGCCGCGGACGGCGGAGTCATGCTCACCGGACGCCTCGACACCCGTACCCACCCCTGGCTCGCCGACCACACCGTCGCCGGCACCGTCCTCCTTCCCGGCACCGCGTTCGTCGAACTTGCCATCCGCGCCGGAGACGAAGTCGGCTGCGGCCACCTCACCGAACTCACCCTCCAGGCACCCCTCGTCGTTCCGTCGGACTCGGGAGTGCGAGTGCAGGTGGTTGTCGGCGCACCCGACGAGGGCGGGTTCCGTGAACTCGCCGTCTATTCGCGTCCGGAACGGGCCGAGCACGATCAGCCCTGGTCGCGGCATGCCGAAGGGCTGCTGAGTCCACTGCCCGCGGTGTCGGCGTCCGCCGGTTTCGCCGCGTGGCCGCCACCTGGCGCCGAACAGGTGGACGTGAGTGATTTCTACGCCACGGCCGCTGCCGCCGGGTACGGCTACGGGCCCGCCTTCCAAGGGCTCTGTGCCGTCTGGCGGCGGGGCGAGGAGGTCTTCGCGGAGGTCACCCTGCCGGAGGCGGAGCGGGCGACGGCCGACCGCTTCGGCCTCCACCCGGCCCTCTTCGACGCCGCCCTGCACGCCATCGGCTTCGGTGCGCGCGACGGCGACCCGGCCGCGCTGAGGCTGCCGTTCTCATGGTCCGGGGTCACCCTCCTCGCGGGCGGTGCCGAACGGCTCCGGGTGCGGATAGCGCCCACGGCCGAGGACGCCCTGAGCATCGAGGTCGCCGACACGACCGGCGCTCCCGTTGCCGTCGTGGACGCGCTGGTCCTGCGGACGGTCACCGCCGACCAGCTGGCCGCGGCCGGGGCGCCGGACGCCGACTCCCTCTTCGTCCTCGACTGGACGCCCGTGCCGGTGCCCGCCGCCGGCCGGGCCGAGCGGTGGGCCGTACTCGGTGACACGCTTCCCGTGCCCGAGGGCGCGGTCGTCCGCGCGGACCTCGCGTCGGTCGGGGACCCGGTCCCCGAGGTCATTCTGTGGGCGCCTCCCGTCGCCGCCGGGACCGGCTCCCCAGTCACCCCCACCTCCGCCGGTCCCGCCGACACGCCAGACAGCACCCCCACCCCCCTCGCAGACCGCGCGAGGCAGGTCACCGAGACCGTCCTCGCCCTCGTCCAGGACTGGCTGGCGCAGGAGCGGCTCGCGGAGTCGCGGCTCGTCGTCGTGACCCGCGGTGCCGTATCGACGGGCCACGACGCGGATCTCACCGACCTGGCCGCCGCCCCCGCCTGGGGGCTCGTCCGCGCCGCCCAGTCCGAGAACCCGGGCCGCTTCCTCCTGCTGGACCTGGACCCGGACGAGGAGCCCGACGCGGAGCGCGTCGCGTCCGCGGTGGCGGCCGCACTGGAGGCCGACGAGACGCAGATCGCCGTACGCGAAGGCACCCCGCTGGCTCCGCGCCTGGTGCGGCCCGGCAGCGGGGAAGCGCTGGTACCGCCCGCGGAAGCCGCCTGGCGCCTGGACACGGCAGCCTCCGGCACCCTGGACGGGCTGACCCTGCTGCCCTTCCCGGAGGCCACCGCGCCGCTCACCGCCGGACAGGTGCGGGTCTCGGTGCGCGCCGCCGGCGTGAACTTCCGTGACGTCCTCATCGGCCTCGGCATGGTCCCCGGCCAGACCGTCATGGGCAGCGAGGGTGCCGGTGTGGTCACCGAAGTCGGCCCCGGGGTAACCCGGTTCGCGCCCGGCGACCACGTCCTCGGCCTCATGGGCGGCGCCCTCGGCCCCCTCGCGGTCACCGACGAACGGGTCCTCGCCCCCGTTCCCGAGGGCTGGTCGTTCGAGCAGGCGGCGTCGGTGCCGGTGGTGTTCCTGACGGCGTACTACGGTCTGGTCGATCTCGCTTCGGTCCGGGAGGGCGACAGGGTCCTCGTCCATGCGGGCGCCGGCGGAGTGGGCATGGCGGCGATCCAGCTGGCCCGTCACTTCGGTGCGACCGTGCTCGCCACCGCGAGCCCCGCCAAGTGGGATGTCCTGCGCGGCCTCGGCCTGCCGGACGAGGCGATCGCCTCCTCCCGCGACCTCGACTTCCGCGACGCCTTCAAGGCCGCGACCGGCGGTTCCGGAGCCGACATCGTCCTCAACTCGCTCACCCGCGAGTACGTGGACGCCTCCCTGGACCTGCTGCCCCGCGGAGGCCGCTTCCTGGAACTCGGCAAGACCGATCGGCGCGACCCGGCCATGGTCGCCGAGGACCACCCCGGCGTCACCTACGCCGCCTACGACCTCGCCGACGCCGGAGCGGACCGCATCGGCGAGATGCTCACCGAGATCCTGCGGCTGCTGACCACCGGAAAACTCAGCCCGCTGCCCGTGACCGTCCGGGACGTGCGCCGGGCCCCGGAGGCGTTCCGGCTCATCAGCCAGGCCAAGCACATCGGCAAGGTCGTCCTCACCACACCACCCCTCCTCGACCCCGCCGGCACCGTCCTCATCACCGGCGGGACCGGCACCCTCGGCGGACTCCTCGCCCGCCACCTCGTCACCGAGCACGGAGTACGGCACCTGCTGCTCACCAGCCGCACCGGCCCGCAGGCACCCGGAGCCGACGAACTCGTAGCCGGGATACAGCAGTTGGGCGTCCAGGTGGAGGTGGCGGCCTGCGACACGGCGGACCGCGCCCAGCTCGCCGCCCTCCTCCACGGCAGGAACCTCACCGGCGTCGTGCACGCCGCCGGTGTTCTGGACGACGGCGTGTTCGCCGCGCAGACCCCCGAGAAGCTGGCCCGCGTATGGCGCGCCAAGGCCGAGGCGGCGACGCACCTGCACGAGCTGACCCGCGACAGCGACCTCGCCCTCTTCGCCCTCTACTCCTCCGCCGCCGGGGTCGGCGGCGGCGCAGGCCAGGCCAACTACGCCGCCGCCAACACCTTCCTCGACGCCCTCGCCCACCACCGCCGCGCCCGAGGACTGCCCGCCCTCTCCCTCGCCTGGGGCCTGTGGGAGCAGGCCAGCGCCATGACCGGCCACCTCGACACCTCCGCCGCCCACCGCGCCCGCCAGGACGGCCTGGTCAGGCCGATGGACAGCGAGACCGGCCTCGCCCTCTTCGACGCCGCCCGGCGACTGGACGAGGCACTGGCCGTACCGCTCAGGCTCGACCTCGCAGCGATGCGCGCCCGCGCCCGCACCACCGCCGACATCCGCCCGCTCTTCCGCGCCCTGGTCAGGCCCGCCGGACGCGGCAGGGCCGCCGACCCCGGGCCGGGCACCGACGGGGCCGCCGCACTCACCGCCACCCTCGCCGGCCTCGGCGCCGCCGAACGCGAGCACCGGCTGCTGGAACTGGTCCGCACCCACGCGAGCGCGGTCCTCGGCCACACCGGCACCCGCGACGTCGAGGCCAACCGGCCCTTCAAGGATCTCGGCTTCGACTCCCTGACAGCCGTCGAACTGCGCAACCGGCTCGGCACCGCCACCGGCCTGCGCCTCGCCACCACCGTCGTCTTCGACCAGCCCACCCCGCTCGCCCTCAGCAAACACCTCCTCGACAAGATCGCGCCCCCTTCGGACGGTGCGACCGCGGACCCGGACCGCCCCGAGGAGGCCGGGGACGCGGAACTCGCCCGCGTACTGGCCACGATCCCGCCCCACCGCCTCCGCGAGGCCGGCCTGGCGGAGGCGCTGCTGCGACTCGCCCGGGCCGAAGCGACAGCGGACACCCCCACCGAGAACACCCCCAGCGACGACGACGGAACCACCGACGCCATCGCGGACATGGAGGTCGACGACCTCGTCCGGATGGCCCTCGGGGATGCCGGCTCCGACTCCTGAGACGACAACCCGAGAAGACGGAGGCGTCATGACCGACCCCACCCCCAACGGCAAGGACGACAAGGTCGTCGCCGCGCTGCGCGCCTCGCTGACCGAGGCGGACCGGCTCCGCAAACAGAACCGTCGGCTGCTGGCCGCGGCCCGCGAGCCCATCGCGATCGTCTCCATGGCCTGCCGCTTCCCCGGCGGCGTCCGCTCGCCCGAGGAACTCTGGCGCCTGGTCGACACCGGCACGGACGCCATGTCCGCCTTCCCCACCGACCGTGGCTGGGACCTCGCCGCGCTCTACGACCCCGACCCGGACCGCACCGGCACCTCGTACGTCCGCGAGGGCGGATTCCTCTACGACGCCGCCGAGTTCGACGCCGACCTGTTCGGCATCTCCCCGCGCGAGGCACTGGCGATGGACCCGCAGCAACGCCTGCTGCTGGAGACGTCCTGGGAACTGCTGGAGCGCGCCGGAATCGACCCGGCGGACCTGCGCGGCAGGCAGGTGGGCACCTTCGTCGGCGGCGGCCACTCCGGCTACGGCACCACGGGCGCACGCCTGCCCGAGGGAGCCGAGGGATACGCCCTGACCGGCAGCACCTCCAGCGTCATGTCCGGCCGCGTCGCCTACACCTTCGGCTTCGAAGGCCCCGCGGTCACCGTCGACACCGCCTGCTCCTCCTCACTGGTCGCCCTGCACATGGCGGTTCAGGCACTGCGCAACGGCGAATGCGAGATGGCCCTCGCGGGCGGCTCCGCGGTCATGGCCACCCCGTTCGGCTTCGTCGAGTTCAGCCGCCAGCGCGGACTCGCCGCCGACGGCCGCTGCAAGGCCTTCTCGGCGGCCGCCGACGGCACCGGCTGGGGCGAGGGCGCCGGAGTACTGCTCCTGGAGAGGCTCTCCGACGCCCAGCGCAACGGCCACCAGGTCCTCGCCGTCGTACGCGGATCAGCGGTCAACCAGGACGGCGCCTCCAACGGCCTCACCGCACCCAACGGACCCGCACAGCAACGCGTCATCCGCGCCGCGCTCGCCAACGCCGGACTCGACACCACCGACGTCGACACCGTCGAGGCACACGGCACCGGAACCGCCCTCGGCGACCCCATCGAGGCACACGCACTGCTGGAGACGTACGGCCAAGGCCGCTCCGCCGACAGCCCGTTGTGGCTGGGATCGGTGAAGTCGAACATCGGGCACACCCAGTACGCGGCCGGTGTGGCGGGAGTCATCAAACTGGTGATGTCCATGCGGGAGGGCGTGCTGCCGCGCACCCTCCACGTCGACGAACCCACCCCGCACGTCGACTGGTCCACCGGAGCCGTGGAACTCCTCGAACAGGCCGTGCCCTGGGAACGCGGCGAACGCCCCCGCCGTGGCGCGGTGTCCGGCTTCGGCATCAGCGGCACGAACGCCCACGTGATTCTGGAGGAGGCGCCGGAGGCGGCGGTTCTTGACACGCGGTCTGCTGGAACCGGGTTGCTGCCGTGGGTGGTGTCCGGAGGTTCTGCCGAGGCGTTGGTGGCTCAGGCGGGGCGGTTGGCTGAGGTCGCCGGGGTGTTGGATCCGGTGGATGTCGGGTGGTCGTTGGCGAGTGGGCGGGCGGCGTTGAGTCATCGGGCTGTGGTGTGGGGTGCCGATGGTGGGGAGTTGGCGGCTGGGCTTGCGGGGGTCGGGTCTTCGGGGCCGGTTGCCGAGGGTCGTCTGGCGTTTCTGTTTACGGGGCAGGGGGCTCAGCGGGCGCGGATGGGCCGTGAACTCGCTGCTCAATTCCCGGTGTTCGCTGCTGCGTTAGGTGAGGTGTGTGCGGGGTTCGAGGGCTTGCTGCCCGAGCCCTTGGCGGATGTGCTGTCCGCGGAAACTCCCGGTGTGTTGGACGAGACGGTGTTCACGCAGGCGGGGTTGTTCGCGGTCGAGGTGGCGCTTTATCGGCTTGTCGAGTCGTGGGGTGTTCGCCCGGACTTCGTGATGGGGCATTCGGTCGGGGAGTTGGTCGCTGCGTATGTGGCGGGGGTGTTCTCGCTGGGGGATGCCTGTCGTCTGGTGGCTGCCAGGGGTGGGTTGATGCAGGCGCTGCCTTCGGGCGGGGCGATGCTCTCGGTCCAGGCTCCTTTGGCGGACGTCGAAGATGTGCTGGGCTCGGTGGATGTGGCAGCCGTGAATGGGCCCGCATCTGTTGTTCTTTCGGGTCCCGAGGCTGAAATCGAAGCTGTACGACAGCAGTTGACCGCCGTCGGGGTGAAGACTCGAAGGCTTACGGTTTCCCACGCCTTCCATTCCTCGCTCATGGAGCCGATGCTCGCCGAGTTCGAGCAGGTCGCGGCGGGCATTGAGTTCTCCGAGCCGCAGATTCCGGTGGTCTCGAATGTGTCGGGGCGGCTGGCGGGGGAGGAGTTGTGCACGCCCGCGTACTGGGTGCGGCACATCCGGCAGACCGTCCGTTTCGCCGACGGTGTCAGCTGGCTGGCCGATGCGGGCGTGACGAAGTTCCTTGAGCTGGGTCCGGACGCGACGCTGACCGCGATGGCCGCGGAATGCGCGGAAGGGCTCTTCGTTCCGACAACCCGCCGCGATCACGACGAGGTCGAGACGTTCACCTCGGCCGTCTCCCGCCTCTGGGCCGGCGGAGTCGACGTCGACTGGCCTGCCCTCTTCGCCGACCGCAATCCCCGCCGTGTCGACCTGCCCACCTACGCCTTCCAACGCGACCGCTACTGGATCGAAAGCTCCGCCGCACCGCAGGCCACCGCCGAGGACGCCCAGTTCTGGGAGGCCGTGGAGCGTGAGGATGCCGCCGCCCTCGCCGAGGCCCTCGACGGTACGGATGTCGCGGTGCGGGAAGCCCTGCCCGCGCTGGCTGCCTGGCGGCGCCGGCGCCGGGAGCGGAGTGCCGCCGACAACCTGCGTTACACGGTCACCTGGGTGCCGCTGACCGCCACGGAGCAGACGGCAAAAGGCCGTTGGCTGGTGGCCGTACCCGAGACCGGCGGCGAATCCGCCTGGACGTCCGCGGTCCTGGCCGCCCTCGCCTCGGCCGGGATCGACCCGGTCCCTCTGCCCGTCCCGCTCACCGGTGACCCCGGCGCCACGCTGATCGAGCGGCTCACCGAGCCCCGCTGCTCCGCGCAGGAGTCCCCGTACGCCGGTGTGCTCTCCCTTCTCGGCGGTGACCCCGCAGCCCTCACCCCCGATGCCGACGGTCTGGCGCCTGCGGTCACCGCCACCCTCGCCCTGCTGCACGCCCTCACCGCCACCGGGACCGACGCGCCCCTGTGGTGTGCCACCCGGGGTGCCGTCAGTGCCGCGCCCTCCGATCGCGCGCCCGACACGGGGGGTGCCGCCCTCTGGGGGCTCGGCCGGGTCGTAGGGCTGGAACTACCCGATCTGTGGGGCGGTCTGGTGGATCTGCCCGACGTGCTGGACGAGCGGACCGGCCGCCTGCTCGCCACCGCGCTGCGAGGAGCCGGCGGTGAGGACCAACTGGCCGTCCGCCCGGCCGGGTTGCTGGGCCGCAGGCTCACCCGAGCCGGGGCCGGGGCCGAGGCTCGGGAGGCGGGGGAGTGGCCGTCGCGGGGCACCGTGCTCATCACCGGTGGTACCGGCGCGCTCGGCGCCCACGTCGCCCGTTCCCTCGCCGAGGCGGGCGCCGAACATCTGCTGCTGCTCAGCCGCCGGGGCCCGGAGGCACCCGGCGCCGGGGAACTCGCCGCCGAACTGCGCGCGACGGGCACCCGGGTCACGGTGACCGCCTGCGACGCGGCCGACCGGGAGCAACTGGCCGCGGTACTGGCCGACATACCCCGGGAGCTGCCGCTCACGGCGGTGGTCCACACCGCGGGCATCGTCGAGGACGGAGTGGTCGCCTCGCTCACCCAGGAGACCCTGCGACGGGTGCTGCGGCCGAAGTCCGCCGCGGCCCGGAACCTGCACGAACTGACACACAACCAGAAGTTGTCGGCCTTCGTCCTGTTCTCCTCCGTGTCCGGCACCGTGGGGACCCTCGGTCAGGCCGCCTACGCGGCCGCCAACGCCTCCCTCGACGCGCTCGCCGCGCGGCGGCGGGCCGCGGGGCTGCCCGCCACGTCCGTCTCCTGGGGCCCCTGGGCCGGAGGGGGCATGGCGGGCGAGCGGATCGTCGAGACCGGGGTCCGGCGAGCCGGTCTGGTACCGCTGGAGCCCGCCCGCGCCGTGGCCGCGCTGCGCCGGGCCGTGCTCGGCGGCACCGACGCCTCCGGCGCGGTCACCGTGATGGACGCCGACTGGGAGCGGTTCGCCGCCGCCTTCACCGGCAGCCGCCCCAGCCCCCTCCTCGGGGGCCTCCCGGAGGTACGCGAGGCCCTCGCCGGCCAGGGCACCGCGGGCGGTCGTACGGCGGGGGCCGACGACCTCTCCGTACGGCTGGCCGCGCTGCCCGCCCGGGACCGGGAGCGGGCCGTCGTGGACGCCGTACGCGGGCAGGTGGCCGGGGCGCTCGGGCACGCCTCCCCGCAGCGGGTGGATCCCGAACGGCCCTTCAAGGAACTGGGCTTCGACTCGCTCACCGCCGTCGATCTCCGCAACCGGCTCATCGCCCACACCGGGCTGCGGCTGCCCACCACCCTCGTCTTCGACTACCCCACCACCACCGCGCTCGGCCGCCACCTCCTCACCCGGCTCCTCCCCGACCTGGACGAGACCGCCGGGGCGGCACCGGCCGCGGGGCCGGACGGCCCGCTCGACGACGATCCGATCGTGGTCATCGGCATGGGCTGCCGGCTGCCCGGCGGAGTCGACTCGCCCGAATCCCTGTGGGAGCTGCTGACCGAGGGGCGCGACGCCATCACCCCCTGCCCCGACGACCGCGGCTGGGACATCGAGGACTACTACCACCCCGACCCCGAACAGCCCGGCAGCACCTACGGCCGCGAAGGCGGCTTCATGACCGGCGCGGACACCTTCGACGCCGGGTTCTTCGGGATCTCGCCGCGCGAGGCGCTCGCGATGGACCCCCAGCAGCGGCTCCTCCTCGAAGCAAGCTGGGAGACCGTCGAACGCGCGGGCATCGACCCGCACCGCCTGCGCGGCAGCCGCACCGGCGTCTTCGTCGGCCTCGTCGCCTTCGACTACGCGCACGCCTACGGTCCCGGCCAGGAGGACCTCGAAGGGTTCCTCGGCATCGGCAACTCCGCGAGCGTCGCCTCCGGCCGGGTCGCCTACGCGCTCGGCCTGGAGGGCCAGGCCATCACCGTCGACACCGCCTGCTCGTCCTCGCTGGTCACCCTGCACCTCGCCGCCCGGGCCCTGCGCAACGGCGAGTGCTCCCTCGCCCTCGCGGGAGGCGTCACCGTGCTGCCGTCGCCGTCGATCTTCCTGGAGTTCAGCCGCCAGCGCGGACTGTCCGCCGACGGCCGGTGCCGAGCCTTCTCCTCCGACGCCAACGGCTTCGCACCCGCCGAGGGTGTCGGCATGCTGCTCCTCGAACGGCTCTCCGACGCACGCCGCAACGGCCACCGCGTCCTCGCCGTCGTCAAGGGCACCGCGATCAACCAGGACGGCGCCTCCAACGGCCTCACCGCGCCCAACGGCCCCTCCCAGCAGCGCGTCATCCGCGCCGCGCTCGCCCAGGCCGGGCTCGACACCGCCGATGTCGACGCCGTCGAGGCGCACGGCACCGGCACCACCCTCGGCGACCCCATCGAGGCGCAGGCACTCCTGGCCACCTACGGCCAGGGCCGGGCGCCGGACCGGCCGCTCTGGCTCGGCTCGGTCAAGTCCAACCTCGGTCACACCCAGGCCGCCGCCGGGGTCACCGGCGTCATCAAGATGATCCTGGCGATGCGCGAAGGGCTGCTGCCGAAGACGCTGCACGTCAACGAGCCGACCCCGCACGTCGACTGGGCCGGCGGTGACGTCGCCCTCCTCACCGAGGCCACGCCCTGGCCGGAGACGGGCCGCGCCCGACGCGCCGGAGTCTCCTCCTTCGGCATCAGCGGCACCAACGCCCACGTCATCCTGGAGGCCCCGGAACCCGCCGACGCCGCCATCCCCGCGCCCCAGCCCGGCACCGGCGACCCGGTCTGGCGGAACGGACCCCCGCCGTGGGTCCTGTCGGCCCGCGACACGGGCGCACTGCGCGCCCAGGCCGCCCGACTCGCCGCCGACTCGGAGGCCACGGCGGACGCCCCGGACCCCGCCGACGTCTCCTTCGCGCTGCTGACCCGCCGCGCTGCCCTGGAACACCGCGCCGTCCTCCTCGGCGCCGACCGCGCCGCACTGCTGGACGCGGCCCGCGCCCTGGCGGAGGGCGAGGACGCACCGGCCGGGCGGATCGTCACCGGCCGGGCCAAGGCCCCCGCCGGCGTCACGTTCGTCTTCCCCGGCCAGGGCTCGCAGTGGTACGGCATGGGCCGCGAACTCCTCGCCGCCAGCCCCGTCTTCGCCGCCCGGATCGCCGAATGCCAGGCCGCCCTGGCGCCGTACGTCGAATGGAACCTCACCGAACTCCTCAACGGGCCGGAAGCGGACTCCCGTTGGGCGGACTGGATCGACCACGTCGAGATCATCCAGCCCGCGCTCTGGGCGATGATGATCTCGCTGGCCGCCGTCTGGGAGTCCCTCGGCATCACACCGTCCGCGGTCGTCGGCCACTCCCAGGGCGAACTCGCCGCCGCCGTGGTAGCAGGGGCGGTCACCCTGGACGACGCCGCCCGCGTCATCACCGCCCGCGCGGCGATCGGCGCGGAACTCACCGGCCGCGGCGCGGTGGTGTCCGTGGCCGAGGGCGCGGAGAAGCTCGCCGAGCGGCTGGCCGCACGCCACGGCACGCTCTGCGTCGGCGCCGTCAACAGCCCGTCCTCCACCGTCGTCGCCGGCACCCACGAGGCGCTGGACGCGCTCATCGCCGAGCTGGAGGCCGACGGCGTCTGGTGCCGACGGGTCGTCCACTCCTACGCCTCCCACTCACCCCAGATGGAGGAGATCAGGGAACGGCTGCTCACCGCCATCGGAACCGTCACCCCCGGGCCCGGCCGGGCCGCCTTCCTCTCCACCGTGACCGGCGGCCCGCACGACGCGGCCGGCCTGGACTCCGCCTACTGGTTCCGCAACCAGCGCGAACCGGTGGCCTTCCGCGCCGCCGTGGAGGCCGCGCTCGACCTGGGCCACACCACGCTCATCGAGGTCAGCGCCCACCCCGTGCTCATCGCCGCCCTGGAGGACATCGCCGCAGCGGCCGCCTGCCCCGCGACGGTGACCGGCACACTCCGGCGACAGGAAGGCGGCCCCGACCGGTTCGCCTCGGCCGCCGCCACCCTGTGGACCGCCGGTGGAGACGTCGACTGGACCACCCTCCACTCGGGCCGCACCACCAGCCACGTCGACCTCCCCACCTACCCCTTCCAGCGGCGCCGCTACTGGCTCACCGCGCCCGCCGGCACCGCGGGCGACCCCGCCGGCCTCGGTCTCGCCGACACCGGCCACCCCCTGCTCGGCGCGGTCGTACGCCCCGCCGACGGCGAAGGGCTGCTCCTCACCGGGCGCCTCTCCGCGCACGGCCACCCCTGGCTGGGGCAGCACCGGCTGCTCGGCACACCACTGCTCCCCGGCTCGGTCCTGACCGAGCTGGCGATACGGGCCGGCGACGAGGCGGGCTGCGGACGGCTGCGCGAGCTGGTCCTGGGCAGCCCGCTCGTCCTGCCCGAGCGGGGCGGGATACTCCTCCAAGTCGCCGTGGGCACACCGGAAGACGGCGGCGAACGCACGGTGGCGATCCACTCCCGCCCCGAGAACAGCCCCGCGGACGAGCCCTGGACCCGCCACGCGGAGGGCGTCCTGCTCCCGGATTCCGGTGGCGCGCAGGGGGGCGCGGACACGGTTCCGGCGGCCGCCGGCCCCCTCACCACCTGGCCGCCGCTCGGCGCCGAACCCCTCGACGTCTCCGGCTTCTACTCCGGTGCGGAGGAGGCCGGTTACGGCTACGGCCCCGCCTTCCAGGGCCTGCGAGCGGCCTGGAGGCTCGGTGACGAGATCTACGCCGAGGCCGCCCTCCCCGAAGCCCTGCGGACCGAGGCCCAGCGCTACGGACTCCACCCGGTCCTCCTCGACACCGCCCTCCAGGCGGGCGGGCTCTCCCATCCCACCGAGACGCGTGAACTCGATCCGGAAAAGGCCGAGTTGCGCCAGCCCTTCGCCTGGTCGGACGTCCGCCTGCACGCCACCGGCGCCACCGAACTCCGCGTCCGCCTCACCCCGACAGCCCCCGACGGCACCCGCATCCTGCTCGCCGACCCGGAGGGCCGTACGGTCGCCGAGATCGCCGCGCTGGTCCAACGGCCCGTCGACGCGGCACAGCTCGCCGCCGCGGCCCCCGCCGACGTACTGCTCCACACCGAGTGGCAGCCGGCCGCAGGACAACGAGAACCCGCCCTGAATGACGACGAGTTCACCACCTGGACCGTCCTCGGCGACGACCGGCTCGACCTCGCCGCGAGCCTTCAGGAGGACGGCCACGCGGTCGTCGGCCACCCGGAACTCGCCGGCCTCCTGGCCACCCTGGACGCGGGCCTGCCCGCCCCCGAGTGGCTCCTGCTGCCGACCACGTCCGCGTACGGCACGGCTGCGGCCGGCGAGGCCGAGGAGCGGGCGGCGGCCCTGCTGTACCGCTGCCTCACCGAGGAACGGCTGACCGGAACCCGCCTGGCCGTGATCACCCGCGGCGCGATCGCCACAGCCGACGCCATGACCGGCCCCGAGGGCGTGGGCGAGGCGGACGGGGCGCCCCTCCTCGCCGACCCGGCCGCCGGAACCGCCCTGCACCACCTCGTACGAGGCATCCAGGCCGAACACCCCGGCCGCGTCGTCCACATCGACCTGGACACCGGCGCGGACCCCGACATACCCGGCGCCCTCCGCACCGCGCACACCACGGCCGAGCCGACCCTCGCCCTGCGCGAAGGCACCCTCCTGACCCCCCGCGCCCGACGCCTGACCACCCCCGAGGCGCCCCCGGCCCAGGCCCACAAACCGCTGGACGGCCCCGTCCTGCTCACCGCCGCCGGTGACGGCGCCCCCGCCGCCACCCTCGTCCACCACCTGGTGACCGAACGCGCCGTGCGCTCCCTGCTCGTCGCCGCCCCCGCCACCGACCCGCTCACCGAGCTGACGAGCGCCCTCGATGATCTCCTCCGCACCCATGAAGCAACCCTGGAACGGGTCACGGGCGACCTCTCCGACCGGAGTTGGCTGACCGGACTCCTCACCCGGCACCAACCCACCGCGATCGTCGACACGGCGGCGGACCCCACCACCACACTCCACCTCCACGACCTCACCACGGACACCGAACTCCAAGCCTTCGCCGTACTCACCGCCCACCCCGACCCGGCCCTCACCGCGCTGGCCCACCGCCGCCGCGCGGCCGGACTGCCCGTCGCCCTGGTCACCGGCCCGCTCTGGGAGCACCGCGCCAAGACCCCGCAGGACACCGCAGCGGACCCGACCACGCCACGGTCCGCGGCCCGCGCCCTGGCCGGCGTCCTCGACCGGAGCCTGCCGCCGCTCGTCGCCACCCGACTCGACCCGGCGGACCTGCGCCGCCGCACGGCCGACGGCACCCTCCCGCCGGAACTGCGAGACCTCGCACCAGCCGGTCCGACCCGCCGCCGCGACGCCGCCGGCGCCACCGAAGGCACCGATCCGGCCACGGGCGACGCGCTCCTGCGCGACCTCGCCGGGCTCACCACCGACGAACGCCTGCACCACCTCACCGACCTGGTACGCCGTCAGGCCGCGGCCGTCCTCGGCCACGACTCCGCCGAAGCCGTCGATACCGACCGGCAGTTCAAGGACATCGGCTTCGACTCGATGATGGCCGTCCAGCTCCGCAACCGCCTCGCCGCCCGGACCGGGCTCACCTTCCCGCCCACCCTGGTCTTCACCTACCCCGCCCCCACCACCCTCGCCGCCCACCTGGACGAACGGCTCGCCGTCGCCAGCGGCGCCCCTGCGGCGGCCGACGACACCGACCGCGTCCTGGCCGAGATCGAACGCCTCGACACCGCCCTCGCGGCCGTCGAACCCGGCATCGGCGACCACACCGCCCGCACCCGCGTCGTGAAACGACTCGAAGCGGTGCTCTGGCGATGGACCGGCACCACCACACCCACGGGCGACGGCCCCGGCGACGGCCTCCTCGACGGCAGCGCCCTCGACTCCGTCACCGACGACGAGATGTTCGACCTGATCGACCGCGAGCTTGGAGCCTAGGGAGTCCCCGAGATGCCGAACAACGAAGACAAGCTCCGCGAATACCTCAAGCGCGTCACCGCCGACTACTCCCAGGTGAGGCAGCGGCTGCGCGAACTGGAGGCCAGGGATCAGGACCCGGTCGCGATCGTCGGCATGGCCTGCCGCTTCCCCGGCGGCGTAACCTCACCCGAGGAACTGTGGCGCATGGTCGCCGACGGCACCGACGGCATCACCCCGTTCCCCACCGACCGGGGCTGGGACGAGGACCTCCACGACCCCGACCCCGACGCCTACGGCAAGAGCTACGTCGTCCAGGGCGGCTTCCTGCACGACGCCGCCGACTTCGACCCCGAGTTCTTCGGCATCTCGCCCCGCGAAGCCCTCGCCATGGACCCCCAGCAGCGGCTCCTCCTCGAAACGTCCTGGGAGGCGGTCGAACGCGCCGGCATCGTCCCCGCCACCCTGCGCGGAACCCGGACCGGAGTCTTCGCCGGAGCCGTCGCCGCCGACTACGCCGCCCGCCTCGACACGGTCCCCGAGGAGATCGAGGGCTTCCTCGTCACCGGCAACATGACCGCCGTCGTCTCCGGCAGGATCTCCTACGTCCTGGGCCTGGAAGGCCCCGCCGTCACCGTCGACACCGCCTGCTCCTCCTCCCTCGTCGCCACCCACCTCGGCGTCCAGGCCCTGCGCAACGGCGAATGCGACCTAGCCCTGGCCGGCGGCGTCACCGTCATGCCCACCCCGTCCGGCTTCATCGGCTTCAGCCGCCAGCGCGGACTCGCCAAGGACGGCCGCTGCAAGGCCTTCGCCGCCGCCGCGGACGGCACCATCTGGTCCGAGGGCGTCGGCGTCCTGCTCCTCGAACGCCTCTCCGACGCCCGCCGCAACGGCCACCAGGTCCTCGCCGTCATCCGCGGCTCCGCCACCAACCAGGACGGTGCCAGCAACGGTCTCAGCGCCCCCAGCGAACTCGCCCAACGCCGGGTCATCCAGCAGGCCCTGGACAGCGCACGGCTCACCCCGCGCGACATCGACGCCGTCGAGGCCCACGGCACCGGCACCACCCTCGGCGACCCGATCGAGGCCCAGGCACTCCTCGCCACCTACGGACAGGGCCGCGCCGACGACCGCCCGCTGTGGCTGGGCTCGATCAAGTCCAACATCGGCCACTCGGGCGCGTGCGCGGGAGTCGCTGGCGTCATCAAGACGGTGATGGCCCTGCGCGAGGGCGTCCTGCCCCGCACCCTCCACATCGACGAACCCACCCCCCACGTCGACTGGACCTCCGGCAACGTCCGCCTCCTCACCGAATCCCGAGCCTGGCCCACCCAGGACGACCACGTCCGCCGCGCCGCCGTGTCCTCCTTCGGCGTCTCCGGGACGAACGCGCACGTGATCCTGGAGGAGGCGGAGTCGGGGGCGGCGCCGCTGGTGGTCTCCGGTTCCGGTGCGTTGTCGGGTTCGCCGGTGGTGCCGTGGTTGGTGTCGGGGCGTTCGGCGGGGGCGTTGGCTGCGCAGGCGGGGCGGCTTGCGGGGGTGGCCGGGGCGCCGGTGGATGTGGGGTGGGGGCTGTGGTCCTCGCGTTCTGCCCTGGAGCACCGGGCTGTGGTGTGGGGGCGGGAGTCAGCCGAACTGAGCGCTGGGCTGGCGGCTTTGGCCTCCGGGAGTGTGTCGACTCAGGCTGTTTCCGGGGTTGTGTCGGGTGCTGGTGGGCCGGTGTTGGTGTTTCCGGGGCAGGGGTCGCAGTGGGTGGGGATGGGGCGGGGGTTGTTGGAGTCCTCGCCGGTGTTCACGTCACGGATCGCGGAGTGCGAGAGCGCCCTGTCTCCCTTTGTGGAGTGGTCGCTCACCGATGTGCTGCGCGGTGATGACGACGGTTGGCTGCAGCGGGTTGATGTGGTGCAGCCGGTGTTGTGGGCGGTGATGGTGTCGTTGGCCGCGCTGTGGGAGTCCCTCGGCGTGGAGCCGGCTGCGGTGATTGGTCATTCGCAGGGTGAGATTGCGGCTGCGGCGGTGGTCGGTGCGTTGAGTTTGGAGGATGCGGCGCGGGTGGTGGCGCTGCGTTCGGCTGCTGTACGGGATGAACTGGCTGGTCGTGGTGGCATGTTGTCGCTTGTGGCGGGTCCGGAGCGGGTGTCGGAGTGGGTGGGGCCGTACGGGGACCGGGTGTCGGTCGCTGTCTACAACGGTCCTGACGCCACCGTGGTGGCCGGTGATCCGGAGGCGCTGGATGAGATCGCGGCGGCCGCTGAAGCCGCTGGGGTGCGGGCCCGTCGCGTCCCCGTGGACTACGCCTCCCACTCCGCACAGGTGGAGGACATCCGGGACCGGCTCCTCGACGCTCTCGCCCCGGTCCAGCCGCGCGCTTCCCGCATTCCCCTGATCTCGACGGTGACCGGTGAGCCGCTGGACACCGCAACGATGGACGCGACGTACTGGTACGAGGGTCTGCGTCAGCCGGTCCGCTTCACCGACGCCATCCAAGTAGCCCTGGACCAGGGGCATTCCCGTCTGATCGAGGTGTCCGCGCACCCCGTCCTGACCACCGCCGTGCAGGCCATCGCGGAAGCCGTGGAGACTCCGCTCACTGTTGTCGGAACCCTGCGCCGGGACGAGGACGAGAACACCCGAGTCATCGCCAGCGCGGCCGAACTCTGGGTCCAGGGCGCCGACATCGACTGGTCCGCCGTATACGTGGGCCGTGCCGTCGAACGTGTCGACCTCCCCACCTACGCATTCCAACACCGCCGCTACTGGCTGGAGTCCAGCTCATCGGTGGCCGACGTCACCGGCGCGGGTCTCGCCGCCGCCGATCACCCACTGCTCGGCGCCGCGGTCAGCCTCGCCGCCGATGGCGGTCTGGTCCTGACGGGCCAACTCTCCCTGCGGACGCACCCGTGGCTCGCCGACCACGCCGTCGCGGGCGCGGTGCTGTTGCCCGGCACCGGTTTCGTCGAACTGGCCATCAGGGCCGGTGACGAGGTCGGCTGCGGTCAGCTCACCGAACTCACCCTCCAGGCACCGCTGGTGCTCCCGGAGAAGGGAGACACCCATCTTCAGGTGGTCGTCGGTGCCGCCGACGACCAGGGAGGGCGGCGCGCACTCTCCGTGTACTCCCGTCCAGCCGAGTCCGGACCCGACCGGGAATGGACCCTCCACGCGGAAGGACTGCTGAGCCCGGAGCCGGTCACCGCGCCCGGAACGGACCTCACCGCATGGCCCCCGGCTGGCGCCGAGACCATTGACGTGTCCGACTTCTATCCGGGCGTCGAGGCGGTCGGCTACGGCTATGGGACCGCGTTCCAGGGGTTGCGGGCGGTGTGGCGGCGGGGTGGTGAGGTGTTCGCCGAGGTGGAGTTGGGGGAGTCGCAGCGGGCGGAGGCGGCTCGGTTCGGCATTCATCCGGCTCTGCTGGACGCGGCGTTGCACGCCAACGGATTCGGCGAGTTCGGCGGCGACGACGCCGTGTTGAGGCTGCCGTTCGCGTGGACGGGTGTGTCGTTGTTCGCGGCGGGTGCGGACCGTCTGCGGGTGCGTATCACGGAGGCGGGCGAGGACGCGCTGCGGGTCGAGGTGGCGGACGGCACGGGACAGCCGGTCGCCGAGATCCGTTCACTGGTGCTGCGTCCGGTGTCGGCGGCGGCGCTGGGCGGGACGCGGGACACGGAACTCGACGGCCTCTTCCGCACGGAGTGGACGTCGCTGCCGGTCCCGGACGAGGTGACGGATGCGGGCGTATGGGCCGTCCTCGGTACCGAGGACCCGTACAACGTCGGTGCAGCCGTGCAGGGCGCCGGGCTCGCCGTCGACTCGTATCCGGACCTCGACGGGCTGCGGGTGGTGATGGAGGCCGGTGTGCCTGCGCCCTCCTTGGTCTTCTGGACCCCCGGCAGCGTCGAGGGAGACCCCGCTGAGGCCGGTTTGCGGGTGGCGGCGGAGGTGCTGGCCGTGGTGGGGGAGTGGCTGGCTGATGAGGGGCTGGTGGGTTCGCGGTTGGTGGTGGTGACGCGGGGGGCTGTCGCTGCTGTGGGTGGTGTGGTGGACGACCTGGTGTCGGCTGGTGTGTGGGGGTTGGTGCGGTCGGCGCAGTCGGAGAATCCGGGTCGGTTGGTGTTGGTGGATCTGGATCCGGGTTCGGATCTG
>NZ_JBEPBM010000075.1:0-17047 GCF_040299205.1 Streptomyces sp. NPDC000983
GATCTTCATGCCGTGGTGTCCTTCCCGGTCAGCTCGGCCAGCGTGCTGGCGACAGCGCGTTGATAGGCGTCCTCAATGAAGGTCGCGGAGGGCCGGACATAACGCATGGTCGAGCTGACTGTCCAGTGACCGAGCATCTGCTGGATCGCGACGAGATCGACGCCGCGTTCGTAGTTGTGGGTCGCGCAGGCTCTTCTCAGGGCATGCGGGCTGAACCTCTCGGCTGCCGGGCGTCCTTCGAGTTCCATCAGATAGCGCAGCCGGTTGCGGATGGTCCCGCGGTGCAGGCTGCCGCCGGACTCGTCGGCGAAGAGCACCGGTGAGTCGGGGAACTTGGGCCGCACGTCTTCCAGGAACCATCGCAGAACCAGGTCCAGCCCATCGAGCATGGGCACCCACCGAGGCCGCGGCCCGGACGTGTGAGCTCCCTTGCCGAAGCGGACGTGGAGCTTGCCGAACGGGCCTCGGGTGAAGTGCGGGTCCGGCCTCTCCAGCAGCGATGCCTCCTCCGAGCGGAGCCCGGCGTGATACAGCGTCCGGAACATCGCATAGTCCCGGGCAGCGGGTCCGTACTTCCGGGCGGTGGCGATCCGCCGCTTCATGAAGTCGAAGAACTCCGTCACCCGCTCCGGTGTCGGTGGCGGCAGCAGGGTCGGCGAGTCGTCACCGACATGCCGGGAGGCATTGAACTCGTCGACCGGGCAGACCAGACGGGCGCCGAATGCGGCCTCGATCTCGGCCGCCTTGCGGGCCTGCAGGAACCGGTGAAACCTCTTGAAGATCTGCACGTACTCGCGCCGGGTCGACGTCGCACGACCCTTCACCGCCAGGTCGCCGACCACCCGGTCGATGTCCTCGGGTGTCACCTCCCACGCGGGCCGGCCCAGCGCGGCCAGGGCCCGTTCCAGCAGGCCGATGTCGTTGTCGATGGTCACCGGGCTGAACCCGCGGGCCCGCCACGAGGCGACGAACGCGTCGACGCACGCGGCCTGGAACTGCCACGGGTCCGTTGACAGGGGTTCTTGCGGGATGCCCCCACCCGCGATGACCTGGAGTCTCGCCTCGGCCACCGGCACACCTTCCTCGCACCTGAACGGTCAAGGCAGCACCTTGAAAACCTGGGTGCCACCGCGAGAACCAACGAGGACCCCAGGAACGGGATACGGCCAGGTGGCAGCGGCAACACTTGTGAGGGAACAAGTGCCAGCCCCAGATGGCTGGACGAAGACGTTCACGGACCCCCGCCTCTGCGCGGCCATCGTCGACCGGCTCACCTTCAACGGCACCATCATCGAGACCGGCACCGACTCCTACCGCCTCGCCAGCACCCGAGCCCGAGCCGAGGAGCCCGCCAAGGCCGGCTGACATCTGCCGCTACCTGACTCGACGGCCTGCCGCCCTGACGGCCTGCCGCCCTGACGGCCTGCCGCCCTGACGGCCTGCCGCCCTGACGGGCGGCGGGCCGGTTGGTATTCGCGGGCGGTGCTGTCCGGTCGCGAGATTCGATCGGCTCAGTCTTCAGAGCCGTCGTCATCGAGCGGACGCAGGCGGCGCCGGGCCTCCTCCAGCCGCACGTCATAGTCAGGGAAGAACAGCGCGGGCAGCAACTTGTCCAGCTGGCCGGCGATCCGATGAATCGGCGCCCATGCGGCTGGATCGTCGACCGTGTTGCTCAGGTCGGTCATCTGCAACCGTTCCAACCAGTCCGACAGGATCGTCGCTTCGTCGCGGGTGAGCTTGATCGTGATCTCTGCTTCTTCCACCCCGGCCCCACCCCTTCGAACAGGCAACTCAACGTTCGACAGCACGACCTACCGATCGCCAGCCCCGCGAGATCGACCAGCCTTCATCGGGCCCGGACACGTGCCGTCATCTCTCGGTTCTGGCACAGATCTTGGGGAGCGGTCGCGGAGCGTCACCTTGGTGTTCGATTGTGAGGGACTGGGTCGCGTGAGACCGCGTACGCCTGGCCGCCCGCCCTCCGAAATTGACGCCCCGTCATGTTGGTGGTCGTGTCTGCCGTGGTCGGCTGTGGACCGTGATGGTGCTGGTCATGCTGACCGATGCATCGTTCTGGGACTCGCTCGTGTTCGACGGGATCGACGACGTGGATGTCGAGGCGGTGTCGGCCGCGTTCGGCACGGTCGAGGTGGTGGCGAGAGGCCGGGTGGCCGGGGCGGCGTGTCCGGACTGCGGCTGCTTCTCGGACCGGGTGCACGACCGCTATCAGCGCAGGTTGAAGGATCTTCCGCTCGCTGAGCAGGGCTTCGTGATCCGGTTGGCGGTCCGGCGTTTCATCTGTGGGGCGGCGGACTGTCCGCGTCGCACATTCGCCGAGCCGTTCTCGCGGTTGGCCGCCCCGTACGCACGGTTCACCACGCGGCTCAGCCACGCCCTGGAGCGGGTGGGGCTCGCGCTGGCCGGGCGGGCGGGCGCCCGGCTGGCTGCCCAGCTGGGCTTCGGCGCGGGAAGGATGACCTTATTGCGCAGGGTCATGGCGCTGCCTGATCCGCAGTTCAGCACGCCGCGAGTGCTGGGCGTGGACGACTTCGCGATCCGCCGCGGTCAGACCTACTCCACCGTCTTGACCAGCGTCGAAGACCATCGCGTGGTCGACGTGCTCCCGACGCGTGAAGCCGGGCCGCTGGCCGCGTGGCTGATCCGTCACCCCGGCGTGGAGATCATCTGCCGGGACCGGGCCGGCGCCTACGCCGAGGGTGCCCGGCGCGGCGCACCCGATGCCCTGCAGATCGCTGACCGCTTCCATCTGTGGCAGGGTCTCGGCCGAGCAGTGGAGACCTGCGTCGCTTCCCACCGCGACTGCCTGCGCAGCCCGTCGGCCAGCGGCACACTGCCGGAGGCCACCCGACTTGCTTCCGGTCGACCGCAGGACGACTCGGAGCCCGTCGGCCGACGCGCCGAGCGCAAGAAGGCGGCACACGCCCTGGTTCACGAGCTCCTGGCCCAGGGTCACTCACGCCGGGCGATAGCCCGACATCTGGGCTGGGGCCTCAACACCGTCCTCCGGTACGCAAACGCCGCCCGCTGGCAGGACACCATCCGCGAGAACCGGCCCCGTCCCAGCAGGCTGGCCCCCTACAAGCCCTACCTGGAGCGCCGATTCGCCGAAGGATGCACCAGCGTCACCCACCTCCACACCGAACTCATTGCCGCCAACGCGCCCGTCACCTACCAGATGGTCCGCGCCCACATCGCTACCCTCCGCAGGGCTCCGTCCGGCGCGGCACCGCGGCCACCGTCGGTGCGGCAGGTGACCGGCTGGCTCACCCGGCACCCCGCGACCCTGACCGAGGAAGACAGGGCCGGCCTGAAGGAGGTCCTGGCCCGCTGCCCCGAACTGGACAAGGCCGCCGGACACGTCCGCGACTTCGGCGAGATACTCACCGACCGCCTCGGCTCCACACTCCCCACCTGGATCGACGCAGTCGACGCCAGCCAGCTACCTGGCCTCACCGGCTTCGCACTCCACCTGCTCCGAGACATCGACGCTGTGACCGCTGGGCTCACTCTCGACTGGAGCTCCGGCAGCATCGAGGGAGCCGTCAACCGCATCAAGAAGATCAAGCGGCAGCTCTACGGCCGCGCCGGATTCGAACTGCTCCGCAAAATGATCTTGCTCCAGTAGCTTCTCACAATGGTGTTGCTCGGTTGCTGGCCGGTTCGGGTCATAGTTCGGTCGTCCAGATCCCGACAGGGTGCTCACGCGGTGGCAGCCACAATTGAGGCTGTGACTCCCGATGCCTCTCCTCAGCCTGCTCGTCCCAATGAAATCGGTCATCCGCGTCGGGCCACGCGACTTGCAGCATGGGGAAAGGAGGTCGCCGGAAGAACCCGATGGCCTGTCCGAAGAAGGTCCGGTACCAGCGGAGATCGACCTGCCTGAGCGCGACTTGGTGACCGTCGACAACGTGAGGATGTCTCTGGCTGTCAGCCAGTACAGCGCCTGCGGCGGCCTTCTCTCCGAGCCTGTTGAGAATGCGGTGCATGACGTGGATATCGAGTCCGAACATGGCGAGCTCAGGTGCGCCGTGAGTGTGCACGAGGCCGATCGTGTAGGCGAATCCAGGACCGATGTCGTCCTCGGGAACCATCACGACGTGCCATCCGTGCCGCTGCACATTCTCGATGATCGTCAGATCCATGCGGTCCGCTTCGTCTCGGTCACCGTAGTCATGACAGAGGACGCAGCGACAAGGGAACGGATCAGCAGTCATACGCGGAGGCTACGAGGTGAGTGTTCGAGCCGGACAGCCGGGCTCGTGACCACCCTTGAATCGAACGGCACTGTCACCCTCCGCGACGGCTCCCCAAGATCTGTGCCAGAACCCCGTTCTCGTGAACAAAGCCAGTGCAAGAATTTTCCCGCCGCAGGATGCAGCCATGCTCACAAGGCACTTCACGGGAAGGGAGCCATCGTGGCCGCCGTCACGCACGAGGTGTACGTCAACGAGGGCCTGTTCGGCCTTCTGGACGCAGGGGAAATTCCTGCCCACTCAGCGGACTGGTCCAACGGCTTCGTCGCTCCCATGAGCGAGGGAGCTCTGATCGGCACCGGTATCAACACGGGCCGTATACGGGTGACAATCCAGGGGCCGCACGCCGACACACCAGGTCAACCAGCAGACGGCTGGGAGGAAATCGTCGAGGCCAGTGTGCATGCCCCAGCCGGCAAGCTCTCGGTGGAGTCGCTTGAATACGGCCCCCTCGCGGACGATTCCGCCATGCTCAGTCCCGCAGGACCCGCCTGGTACCGAGTCCGCGTGCACGCGCGCGGTCGTGCGCTCAACTTCGATGGGGTGAGCACGGAACCGGTAGAGGACTACCTCATCATCGCGTGGCCTGCGCCTCCAGCCGAGACCACCATAATGCGAACCAGCGAGAGCATCGAACGGAACCTCCGCACGCCGCCGCTCAAGCCGGCGCCCCCGCCCGACACCGACGTGAACCCGCCGTCTCCGAAACCCCAATAGCAGCGCTCTGCCCGAGGCGGGTTGATGTACTCATGAAACAGACCCTCGGCTGGACCGCCCCTAAAGCTAAGGCGAGTATGCGGCTCTTGAGCATGAGGGCCTATCAGTCCCGAGGCCGAAAGCGCTGAGGACCTCCCATGGGGCGCCGCCTGCCCAGCCCATCGGCTGCGCAATACGGCTGTGACCAGGTGTGGTCGGGCCCATGGTCGGGGTGCGCATCCGGCAGCCGGCCACCCCTGCGCACCCATCAGGGCCGGTCACTGCGCAGCCGCCGCTACGCTACCAACGGCTGCGCAGCAGCCTGCTCACTGCGCGGCGAAGCCGGCCGCGGATGCGGTCCACGCGATGCGGCTGTCGGGTTCGTGGACGGGCCGCCAGACAGGCTCTGACGGCCCGTTGCGCAGGATGTCGACGAGGGGAGCCACGAGTACGGGAACGGTGCGCAGGAAGACCGCGAGGGCGGGTTCACTGGCCGCCGCGTGCAGGGCTCTGACACGGTTCTCGACCCCTCTGGGGCCGGTGCCGTCGAGGACGAACAACACCCTCGGGAAGAGCGGGTAGAGGCGTCGCCACCCCTCCTCGGCCTCCACCGGCCACTGCCCCACAGCGGGCCTGCGGCGACCGACTGGCAGTGCCGGTATGTGGTTGTGGAGGCGTGCGTAGGCGCCGATCTTCGCGGCGAGGCGTTCGGGTCCCATGGTCGCGCGGTCGATTTCTACGAACGCCCGGAACATCGCCCCCCGCCCCCGTTTCCCGCGCTGGTAGTACAGCAGCGCGTCGGGAATGACCGCCTCGCCCGCCCCCAGGGAATGATGGACTTCCGGGATCCAGTCCAAGGGGCGACAGGTGTCCCCGTGACGGCGTGCGTCCTGGAGGAAAGCGAGTCCGGTCTCGGTGACGGTCAGCGCGTGCCCCACCCGCACCCGCGCAGCAGCCGGGTCGGCTACCAGCCGCGGCGGCCGCCGGCCGCGCAGCTCCGGCCGCTCGAACGCAACCTGCACCCCAAAAGCGGTCGGCCACCACACCCGCCGCCGACCAGCCCGCGGCAACGTGATCCGGTCCACCAGCCCATCAGCGCGGAGCCTCATCAGCCGTCGTCGGGTCTGCTCGATCCGAGCCCCCGGCGCAATCAACAAGTGCATCTGCTCGGTCGTAGCCATCCGATACTGCGCCAGCACCGCCAACGCCAGCCCGTCACCACTGCCCGCCTCCGCCTCCAACACCAGCCGCCCCCTCGCCTTCCTCGAGGCGCCACAGGAAGGCGACGCCGCGCTCAGGAAGACAGCGCATCAGCCAGCGCCGACCAGACCACCGACCACCAGAGGCCGACCAGGGACACGACTCGACAACCCTGCCGTAAACCGGCCCGACAACCTGGCCCACAACCCCGCCGACAACTGTCCGCAGCCGAAAGGACCCCTGCCGCATACCCGCAGCTCACCATGCGGTTCCAAGCGTGGTTGGCAGCCCGACATCCCCCTCTGCACACCCCCGGCACCCAACCAACAAGGAAAAAGGGGAAGGAAGGGATGGGCGGGCGTACGGGAGCGAGCGGCCGGGGGATCGGGCGGCATCGTGTCTGGTGCGCGTCGGCAGCCGCCTCCGCGCGGCGCATCGCACGCAAGGGCCGCCTGCGCAGGGATGGCTCCATGCCAGTGTCTGAGCTACGGCGGCTTCTTGTCCGGTCGGTAGCGATCGTCCGGGTAGGGGGACTTTGTTTGCCGCACGGTGTGCTGGTGGGTGTTTGGGGCAGGGGGTTGGTATGCGGCCTCCCCAGCGCCCGGTCCGGCGTGATCGCGTTCGATCAGCTCACCCTTTCCGTGGTCGTGAAAGCGGTGCAGGGGAGAGTGCGGGCGAGGGCGGCTCGCCGAGGGATGAGGTTGTGGAGCTGCTGGAGGAAAGAGAGCAGCTCAAGCATGCGATGGAGAGCCGGCCGGTCATCGACATGGCCCGTGGGGTGCTGATTGCGGGCCTCGCCTGTCAGCCGGAGGAGGCGTGGGAGATCCTGGTGACGGTCTCCCAGCACGCCAATATCAAACTGCGGGACGTCGCCGAGGCAATCACCTCGGCCGCGACCGGGAAGCCGATGCCGGAAGTGCTTCAAGAGCACCTCGCGGCTGCCGTGCGGTCATGGCAAGCCGACCGGGCATGACCGCCGATCATCCGGGTAGTCGGAGGGCGTCTGCAGGGGAAGGACCGCCGAAGCCTGGGGAGGTCAAAGCGGTCCTTCCCCTGACATGGTGTGCGCCTGCTCCAGCCCTCAGGATGCGGTGCCGGCGTCTCCCGCTTCGTGCAGGGCGCGGGCGTCGTTGACTGCGCGCTGCCAGCTGCGGGGCACTCCGCCGTGCTCACGGGCCAGGCGCGCGGCGAGGCCGCGTCGGTACCCGCTCTCGGCGCGCAGCGCGGCCAGCGCCACACTCACCGCCTGGTCCCGCCGGCTGCGGTCGATGCTCGCCGGGGTCCCCGGCTTACGGCCGGCCCGACCCAACCGCCCCGCGCCGACGTCCTCCTGCCAGGTGGTCCAGAACGCCTCCACGGCCTGTTGATCGAAGGAGTACGTCCGCTTCACCGTGTGCACGACCTCGGGATGACGACACCCCTCCGGCCGCGTATGACGCTCGGCGTACCAGCGAGCAAGCGTTGCAGCCGATGCACCCGTCAGCCCACCGATCCACGCCCTGCTCACCACCCACCGTCCCTCGTGCAGCAGGCGCAGTGATGCACCCTCCAACACCATCAACGGCCACCCCTTTTCACATCGTCCTGGAGCGGGGGGCAGGGGCGTTCGCTGGCGCCTGCACTGAATTCTCGCAATTGCCAATTAGGCCATTCTCTCAATGGCTTGATCGCTCGGGTTCCTGTTTTTTGTTGACCTCTTTCACGGCCGCGTGATTGGATTCCCGCAGGAGTTCGCGCCAAAGCCCCAACGAGTTAGATGCGGCCTCAATTCATTGCAATTCCGTCAACTCGGAGGATGATTTTGCGATTCAGGCGAGGGTTCGTGGCACTTGCGGCGGTGGTCACGGTCATGGGTGGGATGACTGCGGCCACAGCAACCCCTTCCGGCAGTGCTGCATCGGTCAGCACGTCATCTGCAGGCCTGCATAAGGAAAGGGAGAAAACCCTTAACGGGCCGCGTGCCGTGCAGAAGAAGGCCAACGTCAAGGACCAAAAGAGCTGCGAAAAAGTGCGGCGTGAGGCTGCCGGCAGCGGTGAGAGAAAGGCGATGTGTGTCGAACTGGTAGACGCTACGGAAAGCCGTAGCCGTAGCCGCCTCAATTCGACAGAGTCCGCTGCCGCTGGCGGAGTCGTGTGGTGTGACGGCAAGGACATGGGCACGGTTTATGTTACTCGGGTGTCCATCTGTGAGAGTCAGATGCTCCGGGTAACGGTCCTCAATACCCAGACGGGAGCGCCGCTGGGCGTTGCATTCCTGACCGTAAAGCAGGAAATCAACACGCGGGAGGTGGACGGTAAGCCTTTGCCTCTCCCCGGATCGTTTCACGAGGACTTCTATATGCAGGTGCAGGGCGCTTCTGGCGTGCTTGCAGGGGGTTTTTCGCTTGAGGTCGATGCGGAGTGCGCTCCCACGTCCCAGTGTCAGCAGGGCGAGGCACCTTGGAGTGGACCGGTACCCGTCACCATCCTGTCCGAGCTCGAAGGGACCTGGAACCGCGTGTGGGCCGAACCGGTCGGCAACGCCACGATGATGCTGGCGTACACGGTCACCGTTTCCTACGGGGGGCATAAGGAAAGCCACAACTGGGGCATCAACGAGTCCAGTGCCTGGGAGGTGCGCTGTGACAAGGAAATAGGCACAGTCATCGGCTGCATCGTTCCGGCCTACACTCCTACGTTTGTCGTGAACTACCTGAAGTATCCTGCGGGGAGCGACTACATAGACGATGCGCAGGCATATATAGAGACCCATCCCGGGCGCGAGGAGAGCGACGGTAGCGGTCTGCCTTTGCATCGCGAGGCCGACACCCAAAGGGCCCAGACGAACCGGAACAGGGTGTGCGACCGCACATTTGTGATCGAGGACAGATTCAACGGCGCCCATGAGATCCAGTGCGACGAGTACCCCTTTGCTCGAAGCAAGGAAGGCGGGGCAACGAGCGTCATCCCGGGCACCCTCGGCAGGGGCACCAACTGCAAACAGTTCGTGGCGTCGCCGGGGTACGCCGACTTCGAGCCCAGGCGGAACCACACCATGCTCTCCCACGGCGTGAGCGGCTCTGCCCCCTGCGCCAGGGCCAGCATGCCAAAGGTGGACAACGAAGGAATCGGGGGAGATCTCGGCCGCTTTTTCCCCAGTCAACGAATGCTCGACGGTGATGCGTTCTGGGTAGATGCCATGTCGTGGCCAGAATATTGCAACTGCGTCGGATAGAAGTTTCCGGTGGGCTTGCCGTGAGCGGCAAACCCACCGGAAAACTCTCTACCGGCCAACACAGACGGTCATCATCGGCTGAATGTCTGTACTCCGCGGGATCTCCAGGTGAAACCGCTCCTCCATCTGCGTCAACACACTGAATGCCGGGTCATGAGAGTCTTCCAGCCCTTCGACCCGGATTCCCTCGCTGGATCCCCCCACGGGATGCAGCGGATCGAACGAGTTAACCAGCTCGCCATCAACCGCGTATTGCACCCATGCCGCCATATTTACCGTCTGTCCAAACGATATATAGCGAGTGTCGCGGGACGCTTGCCGCGCCGTCACCGGACTTGAAAGGTACGACCCGAACGACTGGATTGCATATGCCCATCCGCTGATGCATCCCATGCGAATTATCTCGGCATCAGGGTGCATGAAAGCCGTATCTCTCAACTCATCTTCGTTGAGGTCATAGGACTCCAACTCGTTCATCTCCGGATATCGGCTGGCTAGGTCGATAGCCTCCACTTGTTCTCTTGTAAGCATCAGAGAGCGGTCTATATTTCCCCCGAGCCTGAGTATAAAGTCTTCAAGGCTTACTCCTTCACAAAAGGCCACGCAGAAGCCTTCGCTAAAAGACTCGGGGAGCCAGGTCACCCCGTCGCTCATATATCTCCTCCGCACGATATTGACTGCCATGCAACCCTGATTCCTAGCGGCATCCTGCCGCCTCATAGCGGGCCACACGGTCCTGCCATGAGGATCTCAGACGCCATCCGCTTTCCGAACGTGTTCGTTTGGTTCGGGCTGGGTGGGCATGAACTCCGGCCGGCGGCGGGAGAGATGCGGACGGTTCGTTCGCTCGCGTTGCTCGTGGAGGTGGCTGGTGCCGTCGGTGCTCGGTCTGCTGGAGGCCCGGGAGAAGAAGGTGCGAGAAGAAATCGCACTGTTGCAGGAGGAGGCCGAGCGGGTGCAGGCCGCGCTCGGCGAGGCGGAACGGGCTCTTCAGCGGCTGGTGGATGCCCGTGCAACGGTGGCCGAGGTGCTGGCCGAGCCGCCTTCCGTGGTCGCGGAGCCGCAGCGGGGTTCAGTGGCCGGCTCGGTGGTGCCCCACCGGACCGACGGCATGACGGTGTCGGTCCTGGCGCTGGACTACCAGCGGATCGTGTCGGTGCTGGAGTCGGAAGCGGGCCGGGAGGGCATGCGCTGTCAGCAGCTGGCCAGGGCTCTGGGGCTTCAGGTGGTCCCAGCGAAGGTCGAGGGGCTGCGGTCGAAGGCGAAACGCCTGGTGGAGCGGGGGTGGGCTCGGCAGGCGCGGCCGGGAGTGTTCACCGCGCTCGTGGTGCCGGCCGGCTGAAGGCACCGGGGCGGCGTCCGGCCAGGCGGCCGCTCATGAGCATCGTCATCGACCACAGCACCATGGCCTCGTGCATGACGGGCAGGGTCTCGTAGTCGCGGACCAGGCGGCGCGAACGCATCAGCCAGCTGAGCGTTCTTTCCACCACCCACCTGCGCGGCAGCACCACGAAGCCCGTGGTGTCGTCGGTGCGTCTGACGATCTCCAGGGTGAGGTGGAGGTTCTCGGCTGCCCAGTCGACCAGCCGTCCGGCATAGCCGCCGTCCGCCCACACCAGGCGGATGGAGAAGTACATCTGTCGCAGCCGCTCAAGCAGCGGGGCGGCGGCGTCGCGGTCCTGCACGCTCGCCGCGGTCACCGCGACGGCCAGGACCAGGCCGAGGCAGTCCACCACTAGGTGCCGCTTGCGGCCACCCACCTTCTTTCCGCCGTCCCAGCCGGACGTGGAGCGCGGGATGTTCGCCGCTGCCCGCAGTGACTGCGAGTCCACGATCGCGGCCGTCGGGTCCGGTGAGCGGCTCTCCTTGTCCCGCACGCGGTCGCGCAGCCGGTCGTGGAGCTCGGCGAGCAGACCCGTCACCTGCCAGCGGCGGGCGAACGCATGCACACGCCGGTACGGCGGGAAGTCCACAGGCAGATTGGCCCACTTGACGCCGTTGTCGACCACGTAGCGGACGGCATCCAGCATCACACGGTGGCAATAGCTCTCCGGCCGGCCGCCCCGTCCTTCAAGCCACGCGGGCACCGGCAGTACCGCCCGGATGAGCTGCCATTCCGCGTCCGTCATGTCCGAGCCGTAACACCGCACGCGCTCCGGCCCGTCGGCCGCGTTGCCGAACCTGTGCGCGAGGCAGTCACACGACAGGGACGGCGAGTTGGACTCCACACAGGTGAGCGCGAAAGACTGCGGCAACAGGGCCTCCTGGTGATCGGTTTGGTTCGCACCCCCGACCTACCAAGAGGCCCTGCTGTCATGCGCCGGCCCTCGCGCGATCACCCGAACAGGAACCCTGTTCGACCAGACCAGCCCCGCCATCGATAAGCGGATGGCGTCTCACCTGCACAACACCGCTGACTGGCTGATCGGTCTGCCCAAGCAGGTCCGTGTCACCGGAACCAGCTGCGCAGCCCAGGCCACCGCGGACCCGGCGACCCAGCTGAAATCGTCGGTGCAATACACCTACGACAACCTCACCTACGGTGCCACCCCCACCAAAGGGTTCCTCACCTCGGCTGCAGGCATCAACGGCGCCGGCACCGCCCACACCCACGTGACGACCACCAGCCACGACCCCCTCGGCCGGGTCCGCAGCGTCACAACCCCCGGGGCCGGAACGACCGAAACGCAGTACACGCCTGGTGACGAGGGCGGCCCGCTCACCCAGGTGAAGTCGATCAACGCCAAGGGCCACAGCACCATCGCGACCCTGGACCCCGGCCGTAGCCTGCCGCTCACTGTCACCGACCCCAACGGCCGCCTCACACGCAGCGAATACGACGCTCTGGGCCGCCTCGTAAAGGGCTGGGCCCCGTCCCGGTCGACTGCAGGCCAGTCGCCGAGCGTGCAGATTTCCTACCAGGCGGCCACGGTCACTTCCAAGACCAACCGGCCCGCCTCGGTCACCCTGCAGACCCTCAAGGACGACGGCTCCTACGCCACCAGCATCGCCCTCTACGACGGCCTGCAGCGCGAGGTCCAGACTCAAACCGAGGCCCACGGGCCCGGCCGGATCGTCATGGACACCCACTACAACGACCACGGCCTCGTCTGGGAGAAGACCAGCGGCTACCTCGCCAAGGGCGACCCGAGCACCACCATGTTCCAGCCTCAGTCGCTGGCGCTGGTACCCAGCTCCGTCAAATACCGCTACGACGGCCTCGAACGCCAGTACCGCGCCTCCGTCTACCACGGCGGCAACTACAAGTACGCCACCTACACCACCCACAGTGACACCTACACAGAAGTCAACCCTCCCGGTTCCACAACACCCCGGACCCGTACGAATGTCGACGCCCTGGGCCGCGTCACCTCCATCAAGCACTACAGCCGGGACAGCGGCGACACCGGCCGCAGCACGACCTACGAGTACGACGCCCGCGGCAACCGCAGCAAGGTCACCGACCCCGCAGGCAACGCCTGGACCTACCTCTACGACGCACGCGGCCGGGTCACCTCCTCCACGGACCCCGACACCGGCACCACCACCACCGGCTACGACGACGCGGACCGCCCCAACTACACCAAGGACGCCCGCCAGAAGGAGACGTTCACCGAGTACGACGTCCTCAGCCGCGTCCGATACATACGCCACGGCTCCGCCACCGCCAACCCGTCCAAGGAATACACCTACGACACCGACATCTCCGGCGCACTAGGCCAGCCGACCGCCTCCATCCGGCACACCCCGGACGGCGACTACATCAACCGCGTCACCGGCTACGACGCCGAATACCGCATCACCGGCAGCGAAACCGTCATCCCCGCGAACGCGATGACCACCGGCCTGTCCGGCACCTACGCCTACGCCTACACCCCCACCGGCCTGCCGCAGTCCGTCACCCTCCCCGCCAAGGGCGGCCTGGCCAGCGAAAAGGTCGTCACCCGCTACAACAACGACGGCCTGCCCGAATCGACCTCCGGCCTGACCTGGTACACCGCCGACGCCACCTACTCGCCCTACGGCGAAGTCCTGCGCACCGTCTCCGGCGCCCAGCCCCACCGCGTCTGGACAACCAACTTCGTCAACCCCCACACCGGCAGCCTCCAGCGCACCATCACCGACCGCGAGACCGCCACCCACCGCATCACCGACAGCTACTACTCCTACGACCTCTCCGGCACCATCACCTCCAACGCCCGCGAGCTGACGGAGACGACCGGAAAGACGTGGGACACCCAGTGCTTCACCTACGACGTCATGGGCGAACTCACCCACGCATGGACGTCGCAGACCGCCCCCGACGGCAAGGGCACCGGTTGCAAATCCGCCAACGGCGCCACCTGGGGCCACCGCACGGACCACGCGCCCTCAACAGGGCCGGTCACTGACGCACCCGACGAGTTGAGCGACGCCGCCACCCCCGACACCTCACTGTCGACGACCCTCGCCGCAGCCGCCCCCGACACGGCCTCCCTCTCCACCGGCGACACGGCCTACCGTCAGTCCTTCACCTACGACTGGCTCGGCAACCGCGCCACCCTGACCGAACGCGACATCACCGACCCCACGAAGAACGTCACCTCCACCTACGGTCACGGAAAGACTGTCACCGGCAACGGCACCGCTCCGTCGTACCAGACCCAGCCCCACACCATGACGTGGATCACTTCAACAGCCGAAGGCAAGGGCAGCTCCTACACCTACGACGCGACAGGCAACACCGAAGTCCGCGACCTGCACAACACCACCCAAAACCTCGACTGGACGCCCGAGAACAAACTCGGCTCCATTACCGACGACGGCACCAGAACCACCTACGTCTACGACGCCGGCGGCAACCGCATCCTGGAAAACTCCCCGGCTGGCTCCACCCTGTACCTCGGCGAAACAGAGCTGACCACCAACACCACCGGCACCATCACCAAGGCGTCCCGTACCTACACCCAAGCCGGTGCCCCCGCGGTCACCCGCACCACGACAAACGGCTCCAACACTGCCCACAAACTCAGCATCCTCCTCACCGACCACCTCGGCACCGCCAACACCACAGTCGAAATGGCCACCGGCCAGACCGTCACCCGTCGCGAGTTCAAGCCCTTCGGCGAGACCCGCGGAACAAGCCCTGCATCGTGGCCGAACAAGCGCAGCTACCTCGGAGTCGGCATCGACGACGCGGATACAGGACTGACCCACATAGGAGCCCGCGAATACGACCAGAATTCCGGAAGGTTTCTGTCGGCAGATCCGATCATCGTGATCAGCGACCCGCTACAGATGAACGGATATGCATACTCCAGCAACAGTCCCGTAACCTTCGGAGATCCCTCTGGCCTGTGCCGCGCGGACATCTGTGGAATCGGATATCCCATCGGTGGAACAGGAGCGAATGGCGGCGAGAAGGAGTACGTGACGGTCGCACCTCCGAACGCTGGTGGTGTAGGTCAGGAGACGATCAGCGGGGCAGACTACGTCGGAGAACTCCCCGCCGCCGCAAACGACGACGCAAACAATCTCGTGAAAATCGACGGCGAGTGGCATGTCCGGCTATATCCGGAAGTCTACATGCCCGCAGACAACCCCCACCTTGACGAAGTCGCGGCAGAATTCAATGACTGGGCTTCCTATGTATGTGATGCGAGTCCTAGCCAGGACTATTACTGCATGGCCCCGCGTGCGGATGGATCGGACCCTGATTCCTGGAATCGCATGAAGGGAATGCTGTATTCCTGTAAGGCGAGCTGGGACTGCGGAGACCACTGGGCCAGCCCCGCGGATGCACTGGTAGCCGCTGCAGAGAGTGGCATGGTCAGCGGAAATGGTCGTATTGCTGGCCGCGGCTCCTCCAAGAGGGCCGGATGTGCGAAGTGTTTTCTTGCTGGTACTGATGTCCTTCTGGCCAACGGCCGGACTAAGGACATCGAGGACATCAAGATCGGCGACGAAGTCCTGGCCACCGACCCGGAGACCGGGGAATCAGGCCCCCGAAGGGTCACCCGGCTCATCGTCACCGAAGATGACAAGCACTTCAACGAGCTGTTCATCGCGACAGCGAACGGTATAGAGAAACTCAAGGCCACCCACGAGCACCCCTTCTGGTCCCCATCGGAACGGCGCTGGGTAAACGCGGCCGATCTCGCAACAGGTATGACCCTCCTCACCGACGAGGGCGACACCGTCATCGTCACTGGGAACCGGACTTTCAGCAGGCATGCGCGCACGTACAACCTGACGGTCGACGACCTGCACACGTACTATGTGCTGGCGGGCGAGACTCCAGTACTCGTTCACAACAGTGACTGCGAAGGGCCGATTCTAACCAGGGCTCAGTCCAACCAGGTTCTTGCTCGCCTTGGTTACAAGGAGACCAAGAATAAGTCGGCAGGTCGAGGGGCGACGAAGATTTGGGAGAATAAGAAGGCGCCGGCGTCGGAGAGGTATGTGACTCAAGATATGACTGGACATGGGGGTGGCCTTTTCAAGGCCGGTCCTACCGTTGAGTCGCTCCAGACAACCAGGAGTACGCTCCGGAGCGGTTCTTACGAGCTAGACGAGTTCGGTGGACTGAAATGGCTTCGCCCATGACCCTTTGTTTCCTTGTCTCCAAATATGACGAGTCCAGGCGTAGTGGCCGGATTTCCGACTGGTCCTCCTTTGAAGATGTCGGCAAGTCTTTCAATGGCGAAGTGCTGACGGCTGCCGAGTATCAGCGAGTGGAGGATTTGTACATCTCCGCCGTGGAATCTCTAGCCGACGCGATGCAGGCGGACAGGTTTAAGTTGAGAAACCTAGTTCTCAACGAGCCTCCGCCACCCTGGCTTGGTGCCGCTTATGAGGGCCGTTCTGTTGAGCGGCACACTGCCCTCAGGCTACTTAGGCGGATGCTCCGTCATGGTTTGATTTCTTGCACTTTGGAAAGTGGAGATGTCCTGCGAGTGGCGGTCGAGACTGACTTTTACATCTCGGTAGAGATCCAACCGGATGCGGTGGACTGTCTGGAGGAGGTGAAACGTCTAGGGTTGCATTTGGTTTCTGTGGCTTGCGGCGAAGAAGAAAGCGACGCAACAACGGTGGTTTCCCGTCCAGCAGATGGAGAATTCTGGGAGGAGGTGGCGCACAGCATCAGGCTATCGCGAGGCGCAACTGCAATCCTTGAGCGCTGGGCGGAAGGGTGCTGTGGCTACCGATGGCATCCAATTTTCGATGGGGATTTCTCGACAATTGCCAGATCTGTTCGACCATACTCCTCAGTTACGGCATATCTTGACACAAACGTTCAGTGGGCCTCACGGCGAAACCTCGTGCCTGCAATTGCTTCGGCCATAATGACTGAAGCAATTTCGGTCGTGATCTTCTCGCGGTCGATTGGCGGAGTCGCACCTGAAATTCTAGTAATTAAGGAAGGGGGTGATCTGCCAACCGAGGCAGAGGTGCCTCCCGGCGATGATTTCGGATTCTTCCTTTGGCCAGCCGCCGATTCGACCTCCATCCAGGCGGTAGTGCGGGGCGATGGATGCCAACCCCTTCAGTGAACGAGCGACTCTGTCGGGGATCTTGAGATTCCCGGTACGGCGTCGCCGACGGTTCAGGACACTCGGATGGTTCGTGTAGTCGGGGCCTGTTGAGGTGATCAGTGTCCGTTCGTCTCCGGTCCGGTGCGATG
>NZ_JBEPBM010000076.1:0-16209 GCF_040299205.1 Streptomyces sp. NPDC000983
GCACAGCCGAACGTACGGGCCAGCGCGATGCGCTGACCCGGCGTCGGCTCGATCCGAAACGAATACCGCAGATGCACGTGAGCAACCTAACGGCCACCACTGACAACGCTGCTCCACCCGGCGGGCGCAACAGCCCTCCCTGCTCCGCAGGAGCTTCACTTCCTCCCCGACCCGAAGGCCTCGGTATCCACGAACGAGACCCGATGAACTCGGAGATCGCGCCAGCATCCGGCCAGCCACCGACCGGAAGGTGGGCTGCCCCCACCTGCGGCCTTCGGGTGCCACGGCTGCAACGGCAGCACCTCCGCGCGCCAACAGGCAGAGATGACGCGGGGATGCAGGCCAGCCGCTTTGAACAGGGCCTTGGCCCGGGGCTGTTCGGCTGGGGACGATGACCGAAAGAGCCGTAGCGGTGGTTCGAGCAGCGCGGCAATGGCTGATGAGGCGTCAGGTGCGGACGGCCGGGCCCAGTATGTCTTGGCACCACCGGCGGAACCCAGTGGCGGTGGAGCCCGCGTCCCGGGTTTCGGCGTCGTAGATCCCTTCGTTCTGCGCCTGGACCATGTCGGCCATGTCCCGTGCCAGCGCCGGGCTCGCGCCGCGCCGCACCATCGCGGCCCGGAAGTCGGCGAGCGGGACCTGGTGATAGCGCACGGTGCGCCGCAGGGTCTGGGAGACGGTGTCGGCCATGGCGTCGGGGGTCAGGTTGTCGGGGCCGACCAGGGGGACGCGTGCCTGGCCGCTCCAGGAGGTGTCGAGGAGGAGGGCTGCGGCGGCGTCGGCGACGTCCTGGGTGGCGACGGTCAACAAGGGCCGGTCGGCAGCGTTCGCCATGGTGATCGTTGCGTGCTCCTTGATTCCCCGGGCCTGTCGGAGCAGGTTCTCCATGAAGAACGGCAGGGCCAGGGCCCTGTAGGGAACGCCGCCGGCTTCGATCACCTCGTCCATGGCCAGTGCGGCCGACAGGAGACCGGCCCTGTCCGGGTATCCGCGCCCCAGGGAGGTGACGCCCACCATGCGCACGTCCCGCTTCGCGGCCTCCTGGGCGGCGTGCCGGGTGAAGTCCAGGTAGTAGTGGCCGGCGTCGCCGGCGTCGCGGAAGCCGGGCGGCGGCACGAGCCAGAACATCCGGTCGGCGCCCTCGAGCGCCTTGGCGATCGTGTCGGCGTCGCCGTGGGAACCCTGCACGATCTCGGCGCTCGCACGCACACGCTTTGGCAGGCGGGAGGGATCACGGGTGATCACGCGGACCGCCTCCCCGGCGTCCAGGAGCCTGTCCACGACCTGTCGGCCGATGTCGCCGGTGGGTGTGGTGATGACGATCATGGCGTACCTCCGTTGAAGACGATTGGGCGGCGACAGCCGCGGGTGTGCCCGCCTCGAGTACAACCCGGCCGGACGGTGAAGGGGAAAGACCGACTCGATCAGCGTTGATACCTTGGAGGTATGAGTGATCTGGAGGTGCGGCAGCTGCGGTACTTCGTCGCCGTCGCGGAGGAGCTGCACTTCGGGCGTGCCGCGGAGCGGCTGGGGATGGCGCAGCCTCCGCTGTCCCGAGCGATCCGGATTCTGGAGCGGCAGCTCGATGTCACTCTGTTCCGGCGCACCACCCGGCAGGTGGAGCTCACCGCGGCCGGCAAGGTCCTGCTGCGCGATGCCCGCAGGGCGCTGGAGGCGATCAGCGCCGCCGCCCACCGAGTCCAGGAGGCGGGCCGTTCCTCGCCGCGGCTGCGAATCGCCCTCAAAGCCGACATCGACGGCGGTCTGCTGCCGGATGTCCTCGACGCCTACAACGCCGACGACGCCTCGCTACCGCCGGAACTGGTCCTCGGGGGCTTCGGTGAGCAGCCGCAGGCTCTGCGCGACGGCCGCGCCGACGTGGGACTCGTCCTGTCGCCCTTCGACGACCGTGGCCTGGACAGCGAACCGCTGCTGAGCGAACCGCTCCTGGTCGCCGTGGCCGCCGCCGACCCGCTGGCCGCCCGATCCGCGCTCTGTCTCGACGACCTGGCCGGCCGCACGGTCCCGGGAGGCGCGCCGGCAGTCCACGGGCGCCCCGTCGAACAGCGGCCTCGACCCGGCACGGCGCGACCGGCGTCGAACCTGTCGGAGATCTTCAGCCTCGTCGAGACCGGGAGCCTCGTCTTCTTCGCGCCCGCGTCCGTGGCCCGGCGCCACCCGCGTCCCGGCATCGCCTACCGCCCGGTCGGTGACCTGCCCGATGCCACCCTGTCGGTCGCCTGGCCCGAGGACGCCCGCTCCGCGGCCGTCGCCGCCTTCGTGCGCGCGGCCTGCGCGGTCGCAGCAGTCCGGCACGTACCAGCGGAAGAAGCGCTGATGCAGAACACACAACCCTGACCCGAGACGGAGGAAGGAAGCCGCCCCCGCCGCGCTGCCGCGCAGGGGCGCCTCCCCGCACGCTTGCTTCTGAGGCCGACAAACTCGGTGGACAACCGACGTGCCAGCAGCGAGCGTTGACGGAATGCAGCAGGACAAGATTTGGGATGCCGACACCGCCCAGCGCTATGACACGCCCGGTTCCGGCATGTTCGCGCCCGAGGTCCTCGAACCGACCGTGGACTGTCTGGTCGGGCTCGCAGGGGGCGGCAGAGCGCTTGAGTTCGCCATCGGGACAGGGCGAGTCGCCGTCCCGCTCGCGGAGCGCGGAGTCCCCGTCACCGGCATCGAGCTGTCGTCGGCGATGGTGGAGCAACTGCGCACCAAGGCCGATGAAGCAACGATTCCCGTGATCGCCGGTGACATGGCGACCACCGCCGCTCCCGGCCAGTACGCCCTCGTCTACCTCGTGTACAACACGATCTCCAACCTGCTCACCCAGGAGGAGCAGGTGCAGTGCTTCCGCAACGCCGCCCGCCACCTGGGCCCCGGGGGCCGGTTCGTGATCGAGCTGTGGGTACCCGAGTTGCGCAGGCTCCCGCCGGGCCGGAGCGCCACCGTCTGGCAGTCCGAGCCCGGCTACATCGGGTTGGACACCTACGACGTGCTCCACCAGCACGTCGTATCGCACCACTTCCACTTCGACGAGACGCAGCAGGCGCGGCTCTTCCGCAGTCCTCACCGCTACATCTGGCCGGCCGAACTCGACCTCATGGCCCAGCTCGCCGGATTCGAACTCGAGACCCGACACGCGGACTGGACCGGCACCGAGTTCACCGCCGACTCGCGTTCTCACGTCTCCGTCTACCGGATCCCTCCCGCCAGTTGACTCGGCAGAGGCAGCGCGGGTCAGAGGGTGCCCTGTTCGCAGATGCGCTGGGCGACCTCGCGGAGCTTGATGTTCTCCTCCTGCGAGTAGCGGCGCAGGACTTCGAACGCTTCCTCTTCGGAGAGGTGGCGGGCGCCCATGAGGACGCCCATGGCTTCGCCGATGGTGTGGCGGGTGGCGACGGCCCGTTCCATCTGGGCGTGGGTGCGGGCGGCGGAGAATGCGACCGCGGCGTGGGAGGCGAGGAGCAGGCCTGCGGTCTCGCTGGTGGCGGTGAACGCGCCGGGTTCGCGGGAGTAGAGGTTGAGGGCGCCGAGGTCTTCGTCCTCGGTGAACAGCAGGAAGCCCATCATGCTGCCCACGCCGAGCTTGTGGGCCTGGGGGGGGCGTAGGCGGGCCAACGCTGCCGTTCGCTGGCGAAGTCGGCGATCCGGAAGACCCGCTCGCCGTGCGAGCTGTGAGCGGCGTCGAAGCAGGGGCCTTCGTTGAGGCGTTCCTGGAGCTGGTCGCTGTCGATGGCCAACTGGTGGGTGGGGGCGAGGGTCTCGACGTGGCTGTCGTGGAGCACGAGGATGCCGGCGGCGTCGCAGCCGGCGACCAGTTCGGTGGCGGATGCGGTGATCCGTTCCAAGGTCGCGGGCACCGAATCCTGGGCGAGCAGGTCATGTGCCATGGACGCCATCTGCTACGCGAACCGACCCCAGTCCACTGTTCCTCCTGCGCTCGTTCCACCCTGGGAACACCCTCCTACCCAGCCTTGCACGAATCGGTCTCCTCGCAGGACAACCTGTCCGGGCCGCGAGGGTGGCTTTGGGGGTGGAGTAGGTGGTGGCGCCGCATCCTCGCCCTTGGACGGCGATCTGCAGGAGTGTGCGGGGCGGCCGGACCGACCCTCGCGTAGGGACGGTGCGCCATCGCGCGAGGTCTCACTCAACTGCGTGCGGTGGCGTTCCGGTTGCTGTCGGGGCTGCGCGCGACGTGGGCACTGCCTGGCCGGGCCATGGTCGGCATGGCGCGGTCCACTGTGTCCGTCGTAGTGATGTGCCGCGGGGGGCAGCGCCCTGCGCCAGTATTCGCCGCGCCTACGCGCCGTCGATCCGGAAGACCGTTCTGCCCTTCCTCCCGCCGCCACTGTCGCGGCCTTTACCGGGCGGCATGTCTCGCCGGGTTCGCCGGGTCGATTCGTCTCCACGTTCGTTTCAAAAGCAGAGAAGCGGCCATTCGGCATTAAGAGGGGATAAATGGTACAAATTTGGAGGCTCGGGCGATGTCAGCAGGGACACTCCTGGCGATCATCATTGCCATTGTGGTCGTGATCGCCGTCGCAGTCGTGGTGGCCTCCATGGTCATGCGCCGCCGAAAGCTGCGCGAGCGGTTCGGCCCGGAATACGAGCGGACGGTGGAGGACGCCGAGAGCCGCACGGCCGGTGAGCGTGAGCTCAGGGCCCGCGAGAAGCGGCATGACTCACTGGACATCAAGCCGCTCACCAGCGGCTCCCGGGATCGGTACACCAGGGAGTGGACCGGCGTGCAGGACGAGTTCGTGGACCGCCCAGAGGACGCCGTCCACGACGCGGACCGTCTGGTGACTTCCTTGATGCACGAGCGCGGCTATCCGACCGAGGACTTCGAGCAACAGCTCAAGGACCTCTCGGTCCAGCACAGCCGCACACTCGAGCACTACCGTGCCGCCCATGATGTCGAAGCGCTCAGCGCACGGCACGAGGCGACCACCGAGCAGCTGCGGGGGGCCATGGTCCACTACAGGACCCTGTTCGACGAGCTGCTCTCCGACGGCGGCGGCCCTCGCCGCCACGCCCCCGCGTGACAGCTCAGGAACAGCCCACCACCCGTCCGGGAGGCCCCGGGCCGGAAGCGGAGGAGAAATGCAGCGCGACGACGCACCGGACACCACCGCATCGAGCGGCCTGTCCACCGACGACCTCGCCCGGCCTCGCGACACGTCCGCCCGGGAGAGTTCAGCGAGCCCGCCGAACGGCGTGCCGACCTTCCCGGGCGAGAGCACGGACACGCCGGGCCGGCCCTCCGACGACGAGGCCGCGACCACCGACCGTGGCGGCAGCGAGGACGAGGTCGTGGAGGCCGACTCCCGCGGCCGGCGGCAAGGCGGCCAAGACGGTCACACCGAGGACGAGACGCCCCAGCTCCTCACCCCGAAGGACGAGGAAGGCTTCCGCGCGCGCTGGCACGAGGTGCAGAACAAGTTCGTCGACGACCCTCGCGAGGCCGTGCACACGGCCGACTCGCTCGTCGCCGACGTGATGCAGCAGCTGGCCACCACGTTCGCCGACCACAAGCAAGAACTCGAAGCACAGTGGAACCGCGGCGAGCAGGCGAACACGGAGGACCTGCGCCAAGCACTGCGCCACTACCGCGCGTTCTTCAACCGCCTGCTGACCACCTGACACGGAGCCGGCCGAACCCGGCGATGCCGGGTTCGGCCGAAAAATCTCACACCACAACCGACCCTCAGGCCGCCAGGACCTCCTGCTCGCGCTCCGGCAGCTTGACCTTCGGCTTCTTGTTCGGGAGGGAGAGCCGGACGACCTTGTGCCACGCGGAGAAGACCTGCTTGGGCAGCGGTCCGGTGACGTACTCCAGCTCGTACTTCTCGAACAGGGCGCGGACCTTCACCGCGACCTCGGCGTACCGGTTGCTCGGCAGGTCGGGGAAGAGGTGGTGCTCGATCTGGTGCGAGAGGTTGCCGGTCATGAAGTGCATGGCCTTGCTGCCGCTGATGTTCGCGGAGCCCATCATCTGGCGCAGGTACCACTGGCCGCGCGTCTCGCCCTTGATCGAGCGGCGCTCGAAGACCTGCACGCCCTCGGGGAAGTGCCCGCACATGATCACCGAGTGGGACCAGACGTTGCGGACCAGGTTCGCGGTGAACGTGGCGGCGAGCGTGGTGAGGAACGACGGGCCCGACAGCAGCGGGTGGATCACGTAGTCCTTGAGGACCTGCTTGCGGATCTTGCGGCCGACGGCCTTGGCACGCGCGCGGAACTCGGGGTTCTTGCGGCGGTGCTTGCTCAGGTTCCGGCCGAGTTCCAGGTCGTAGGCCGCGATGCCGTACTCGAAGAAGCAGGCGTTGATGAAGTTCCACAGCGGCTGGCCGAGGTGGAAGGGGTGCCACCGCTGGTCCTCGTCGACGCGCATGATGCCGTAGCCGAGGTCGTTGTCCTTGCCGATCACGTTGGTGTACTTGTGGTGCAGCTCGTTGTGCGAGTGCTTCCACTGGTCGGACGGCGAGACGTGGTCCCATTCCCAGGTGGTGGAGTGGATCTTCGGGTCCCGCATCCAGTCCCACTGGCCGTGCAGGATGTTGTGGCCGATCTCCATGTTGTCCATGATCTTCGCCACGGACAGTCCGGCGGTGCCGAGGATCCACGCGGGCGGGAAGAACGAGAAGAGCAGCACGCCCCTGCTGACCAGCTCCAGCTTGCGCTGCGCCGAGATGACCTTGCGGATGTAGGCGGCGTCCTTCTCGCCACGGCTGGCGATGACCTCGTCGCGGATCGCGTCCAGCTCGCGGCCGAGCTCCTCGATCTGCTCCGCGGACAGGTGGGCGGTGGGGTCGATGGCGGTCAAGGTGCTCCTACCGTTCGATGTCGCAGGGGCCCGCGGCGGCGGACACGCAGGTCTGGATGAGGACGCCCGGTTCGGCCTCGGTGATCTCGCCGGTGCGCAGGTCGCGGACGGCGCCCGCCTTGAGCGGCGAGGTGCAGCTGAAGCAGATGCCCATGCGGCATCCGGAGGGCATGAGCACTCCGGCCGCTTCGCCGACGTCCAGCAGCGGTGTGGCGCCGTCGGCGTCGACGCTCTTGCCGCTGGTGCTGAACGTGACCTCGCCGCCGTCGCCGGCGACGACGATGCCGGGGCGGAAGCGTTCGGTGTGCAGGCGCTCTCCGAGGCCGTGCTCGGCCCAGTGCTTCTCGGCGGCGTCGAGCAGGCCCGCGGGCCCGCAGGCCCAGGTCTCGCGCTCGGCCCAGTCGGGTACGAGTTCGTCGAGGCGGGCGATGTCGAGCATGCCGTCGGTGTCGGTGTGCACCTCGGTGAGCCGGAGCTTGTTGTCGGCGACGAGGTCGTGCAGCTCGCTGCGGAAGATCACGTCGTGCGGCTGGGGCGCGCTGTGGACCATGACGACGTCGTCGAACTCGGTGTCGCGCAGCATGCCCATGACGGGCGTGATGCCGCTGCCGGCCGTGAGGTAGAGCACCTTGGCGGGCTTGGCCTGCGGCAGCACGAAGTCACCGGTGGCCTGGTCGAGGTGGATCAGCGTGCCCGGTTGCGCCCTGCGGACGAGGTGGTTGCTGACCTTGCCGTCCGGGATCGCCTTCACGGTGATCGTGACGCGGCCGTCCCGGCGCCCGGCCGGGGAGGTGAGGGAGTAGGCGCGCCACAGGCGCACCCCGTCGACGTCGATGCCGATCCGCACGTACTGGCCGGCCGTGTGGCCGCGCCAGCCCTTCCCCGGTCTGATCACGATGGTCGCGGCGTCACCCGTCTCGGGGTGCACGGCCTCGATGCGGCCCCGGAGGTCGGCGCCCGCGCGCATGGGGCTGACCAGGTCGAGGTAGTCAGACGGCAGCAACGGCGTGGTCACCATCTCCAGTAGTTTCCACGCCCTGCTGCGGAGGGCTGTACTCGTCATGACTCCAGCTTGCTGTACCTCAGGGCGTAAAGTCCTGACCGCAGGACATAAATCTGGTCGGCCAAATTGTTCGCAGGGAATAAATCGTGAGCCATGTGATCCGGAGGGCCAGTGAGCTGGCCCTGGACGAGACGACGGTCACCGCACTGCGGGCCGGGCTGAAAGCCACCGCCGACGAGGTCGTCCAGGCGATCATCGACGAGGTGCCGTCCTACGCCAACGCCCTCTCGGGCCACATGGGCGCCACCATCCGCCGGGCCGTGCGCACCGCTCTGGGGCACTACCTGGACCTCGCGAGCGGGAACGCCACGGGCGGCGACGGCGGCGACGCGGCCTACGAGCTGGGCCGCGGTGAGGTCCGCGACGGCCGTTCGATGGACGCCCTGCTCAGCGCCTATCGCGTCGGTGCCCGCGTGGCCTGGCGATGCCTGGCGGCGGGGGCCGTACCCGCGGGTCTGCCCGCGGCCGAGGTCGCCAAGTTCGCCGAGCTGACCTTCGCCTACATCGACGAGCTCTCCGCCGCGAGCGCCGCGGGCCACGCCGACGAGCTGGCCGCGCGGGGCAGGGACCACGAACGCCACCTGGAGCACCTGGCCCGCGACCTCCTCGCCGGCGCCAGCCCCGACGTGCTCCTCGTCTCCGCCCAGCGAGCCGGATGGCATCCTCCGGTTTCCCTCACCGCGGTCCTGCTGCCGGCCGCCCAGGCCCGGCCCGCCTACCGCACGCTCGACCCCGGGGCCCTCGTCCTGGACGATCTGCCGGACGGCACCGGTGTGCTCCTCGTCCCCGACGCCGACCGACCGCATCTCCTTCGGCAGCTCACCGAGCGCACCGCCGTGGTCGGCCCGGCCCGGCCGTGGATCCGAGCGTCCGCCTCGTACGAGCGGGCCGTGCGCGCCCGCTCCCTCTCCCCCGACATCCGCGACACCGAGGACCACCTGCCCGAGCTGGTACTGAGCGCCGACGTGGACGCGTTCGCGGACCTGCGGACCCGGGCCCTCGCACCCTTGCGGGCCTTGCCCGCCGCGACCGCGCGCCGGCTGGAGGAGACGCTGCGGGCGTGGCTGCTGCACCAGGGCAGGCGGGACGAGGTGGCGGCGGAGCTGTTCGTCCATCCCCAGACGGTCCGGTACCGGATGTCGCAACTGCGCGAGCTGTTTCCGGACCTCGCCTCGCCGCACCGGGTCCTCGAACTGACGCTGGCGGTCGCACTTCGTCGCGCATGACGCTCGCTTCGGCCGTCGGGTCCGGCACGGCATCCCGGGCGAGGGATGATGGGGTGGAACGGCGGAACGCGAGGTCAGGAGCTTTCATGGCGAAGAGGGTCCACCGGCCCCGCGAGGACGCGGAGTTCGACTTCATCATCAAGATGAGCGCGGTTCCGGTCCTCGCGTACTTCATCGGGACGTGGCCCAAGGCCGTCGAGCCCTGCCGGGCGATGGACCTCGTCGTGGGCGGCATCGCCGAGGACCACGCGGGCCGCCTGACGGTCGTCCGCACCGACATCACACGCTGCCCGGCCGCAACCGAGCGATACGGGATCACCGGCGCCCCGTCCTACGTCGTACTGAAGGAGGGCGAGCTGGTGGCGCACAGCTCCGGGCTCATGACCAGCCCTGAGGTACGGAAGTTCCTCAGCGGCCATCTCTGAGCGGCCGCGGTGGCAAGCGCGTTGCGCCGACGCCGGTCACCCGATCCGACCGGGGCGGCGGATTAGCGCCTCCAACTAACCTGCCTCACGGCGGCGTTGGGAGGTGACCCGGTCCTGGCCGCCCCGGCGCGCGTATTCCGCCCGTGCGGTGTCGAGCAGAACCCGCCAGGACGTCACGGTCGGACGTCGCCGCAGAAGGCTGCGTCTCTCGCGTTCCGTCATTCCTCCCCAGACACCGAACTCGATGCCGTTGTCCAGCGCATGAGCGAGGCACTCGGTGCGTACCGGGCAGCCACCGCAGACCGCCTTCGCCTGGTTCTGTGCGGCGCCTTCGACGAAGAGCGCGTCGGGATCGACGGAGCGGCACGCCGCTCGCACAGTCCAGTCCTTCTCGCCGGCTCCCACCACGCGACACCGCCCTTCCCGCCTGCGCGTCCGGCCCTCACGCCGAGACGCTGCACTGACCGTACGCCCCTCGCACGTCCGCGCCATCGCCGGAGCGGACGACAATCCCTTTGGGTGACAGCCCTGTTGACAGGAGCAGCTGGACGACTCTTCCAACGACGCCATCGGACACGAAGTTCCGGGTCCGGCCGCCGTGGCCAGAGTGCGTCACCCCAGTCGTCCTGGATCACCGTCCGGAGCGCCCGTGCGACGTCGTCGCTCACGAGGACGGGGTTGTGGTTCATACGGAAGTCCGAACCGCCGCTGGTTCCGTGGAGGCTCCGGCGAGGGCGGGCTCCACCGCGCGGGCCCCCTCGCGGCGAGTGGCCCGCCGCCCCGCGAGGCGGCAGCCGAGGCAGTCGGCATGGCCGTCGCGGGCGCCGAGATCCCTCACTCGCCAGTTCCACTGGTCGACGGGGCGGGGGCCGCCCGGCTTGCCCCAGCCCGCCAGATGGAGAACCCAAGTGGTCAGCAACGCCACGACGAGCACGGCCGCACCGGCCAGCACCAAGAGTCCTGATGCCGCCACCACCGCGAGACCGCACAGTCCGAAGCCGAGCGATGCGATGCCCACACCGGTCCATCCCGCGACGGTGTGGCCCAGGTCGTAGTCTTCGTCACCGTGGATGAACATGATCGCGCTCCTTGGGTGCTGGGAGGATGAAGCGGGTAGCCGCCGAGATGCAGAGATATCTTATCTCGCGAGCTAATAAACTTAGACCCTAAGGGAACAGTGTGAGTGAACGCACGCCGCGCCCGGCCGCGACGGCGGACCAGGCGCTCTACGCCATGGATCGGATGATCGCCACCGCCCAGTTCGGGCAACAGGACGTCGCCCGACGGCTCGGGCTCAACGTCACGGACCTCACCTGCCTGGGATTCCTCATCGAGGCGTCCACCGCGGGCGAGTCACTGGTCGCCGGTGACCTCGCGGAACGGGCCAGACTGACCACGGGAGCGGTCACGGGAGTACTGAACCGCCTGGAGAAGACCGGCTTCATCCGGCGCACCCCCGACCCGAACGACCGCAGACGCGTGTACGTGGTCATGGAGGAGACGGCTCAGGAACGCATCCTTCAGGTGTACGGCCCCCTCTACCAGCGCCTCGCGGCCCTCTTCGGCGACTACGAAGCCGAGGAGATCGCCGCGCTGACGGACTGGTTCACCCGCGCCCGCACGCTGTTCGACGAAGCGCTGCACGAAATCCGGCAGGCGGATTCGGCCTCACCACCGACCGGTTGACCTCAACACCACCGAGGGCGACGGTCGCGATCCGCACGGGGTACCTCACCCTGCCCCGACGAAGGGCGCGGGAGTGAGCGCAAACCTCACCTCGCGCCGATCGTCACGCGCCTCTGCCCCTCACTCCCCCGCCGCGTGCTCCGCAGCGGACGCAACGCCCGTGACCGTCCAGAGCGCCATCCCCCACAGACAGAGCGCGGAGATCCCGCCCACCACGAGGCGGACGGCCTCGTCCGGGCCGTTCGCCAGCCACACGGCGATGCCCGATGCTCCGGCGACGACCAACAGGACTGCCGGCACCCGCAGTCGCGGCTGCTCGAACACCGCCGCGAGCGGCAGGAAGTGAAGCCCGACGACGATCGCGACCAGCGGGGGAATGAGCACCGGCGTCCCGGCGCGAGCGCACACCACCGCTATGGCGATGATCAGCAGCCACTGGAGAGCATTGATCTGATTGAAGCGCCGACGTCTGTCGGCGGGGAACGGCCCTCCTGCCGACGGCGGGAGAAGACGGTGCGCGGCAAGCATCAGCGCCAACGTGACGGCACAGCCGACCACGACCTCGACCAGCCGCGCCGTGCCGCCGAACGCACTCGTGGCCAGCAGCCACCAGCCGAGCCCGAACAACGCGAGGAACCCCACCCCTGACTTGAACATGATCGACACATTAGGCGGACGTGCATTCCGCCGGCACAGGGATTGTGCAGACGGACGGCCGGACATCGCCCTGCGTCGACTACGAAGACCCCGACCACGTCGGAGAGCACTGGCCCAACGAGTTGGCGCCCCTTGTCGAGGCGGCCGAATTGGACCATGAAGAGGGCAAGTCAGTCCCCTGACCGTCCCCGCAGTCTCGTGCACCGCAACCCAGTTGGCCTTGGCCGGACAAGCTGCCCCCGCCCGCCCATGGCCCGGGCACACGGGACCCCATCATGAGGTCTCCCCCAAGTGTCAAGCCCGCAACAGGACTTACCGCCCCAACGGCGTCCGGAGTTCGGAATCCCGTTCACTTTCAGCGGCATCAGCAGCACGAACTCCGCGCATCCAGCGCTGTCAAGCCGTCGAAGACGTCGCGTAATCGATTCCGCTATAAGGGGAACGCCGTAGGTCTGCCGATGCCCAACCGGCGGCGCGCGCGCCGCACTTCACAACCTCGGCCGATCCTTGGCGACGGCTGAGCGGGGACTCGCACCCACGCGGCGGCTCGCGCTTACGCGCCGGTCAGAGCCTCAGCGACAGCCTGACGAAGATCGCGGGCGCAGACCGTTGGCACACCTCGACGGGTGGGGCCGTGCCGGGCGGCGGGGGCCGCTTCGTGGCGGACGGCGCCGTCGGCCGCCGCCTGACGGGGTGTCCGACTTCTCGCCCGCACGATCACCTCGGTGGCATAGTGGCCGGGCACCGCGGGGTGGCCCGGAGTGACCGCCCGATTACCGACTCACCCAGGCCTTCGACTCATTGTGGGATGGCACATGTCCAAGCCCGAAGAGCCCTCTGCCGTGCGGGGACTGCCCACGGCCTCAGACGCGGAGCTGTTGGCGTACCTCACCCAGGGCACACCCCTCGCGGTCGAGGCGCTGCAGGTTCTGCGTCATCGCCATATGGCCGCGCTGATGCACTACGCGCGTCTGTGCACGACTGAGGAACGCCACGCGTTCGAGCTCTCCCGACAGGCTCTGTCCTCGGCCGCCCGGGCCGCCGCGGCCGGCACATGGCAGCCCGGAGCGGTACGGCACAGCCTGCTGCTCCAACTCCAGGCGCTGACGGCGCAGTGGGCGGGTGACGAACGCCGACTGCGGCTGTCCCCCGACTTCCTGCACTGGTTGTTCAGGGCCGACGACGCGAGCGAGGGACGTGGCGCACGGGGGCGTACGAGCCACGACGTTCTCCAGCACGCCTTCCGGTCCATGCCGCAGCAGTTGCAGGTGATCCTCTGGCACGAGGAACTGGAGCCGAGGGGCATCGAACTGGCCGCGACCTGCGCCGGAATCGAGGTGTCCGAGGTCGAGTACCACCGTGAACAGGCGCTCACCGCACTGCGCCGCAACTACCTTCAGACGTACGGCGCCAGACGCTCAGACACCGAGTGCAAGGGCTACCTGCGCATTCTCGACACGCAGGCGCGTCGCATGGGCGTCGGAACGGTAAGCAGCGACTTCGACGCCCACAGGGCCCTCTGCGCCGACTGCGAGCAGGCGCTGCACGAACTCGCCGCGTTGTACGCGGATCCTCGGTCGGTCCTCTCCCCCGGGCTGATCGGCTTCGCGGGCGGCGGATACACCGAGCGGCGGTCGAGGCGTGAGCCGCCCGTGCGGAGGGATGTCCCGCCCGTGCGGAGGGATGTCCCGCCCGTGCGTCGGCGTCATTCCGCGCCGCGGAACCCGGGTCTCGGGGTGCGGTTCGCCTTGGCGATCCTGGTCGCAGCGCTGGCGACCGGGGTGGTCCTCGGCGTTCGCAGGTAGGGCTGCGTACGCCTGCCGGAGGGTGCGGTGCGGTGCGTGTGCCGCCGTTGCCCCGTCACCCGGCGTAGGGTCCTCGCACGAGGCTGTCGCCCGAGTGATCGGGTTTGCCGTTGTAGGGCTGGACGGAGACGTCGACCTCGGAGTATTCGTTCAGGTCGACGTTGTCGGGGACCGGCAGGGTGGCGTGGCCGTCGGGGCCGAGGACGCCCATGGAGATGAGTTTGGTGTGGCTGCGGTCCATGAGCCAGACCTCGAAGTAGCCCGACGTCTCCGGCAGGCCCTTGACGGTGATGTCGAGGGTCCGCTGTCCGTCGCTGTCGCTGAGGCTGGCGTAGCCGGCCGAGTTCGCCTGGAGCGAGTCGAGGCGGTTGCCGTCCTCGGCGGACGGGGCTTCGGCCGTGTTGTTCTGGGTGATCCACCAGGTGACCGTGGAACCGGCGGCGGCGCCGAGCAGGGCGGCGCAGGCGGCGAGGGCGACGGTGAAGCGGGCCAGCCGGCGCCGCTTGTCCGGCGGGCGGTGGCCGTTCACCGAGGGCTCGGCCGACGCCGCCAAACCCTCCGCTGCCGGCAGAGGGGCGGCGAGTGGGTGCATACCGTCCGTGGGGGTGGCCTCGTCGTCGGGCGCGTCCAGGCTCAGTTCCCGCGCGATGGAGTCCCACAGTTCGGCGGGCGGTTCGAGGAGGTCGTCGTCCTCGGCCGAGGGCGCCTTCATGGCCGCGGTCACCCGGCGCAGCTGGTCCAGTTCGCGGCGGCACCGGTCGCACTCGCCGAGGTGGCGGGAGACCGAGGGGGACGGGTCCTGCCCGAGTGCCACCAGCGTGAGCGTGTCGTCATCCGTGTGTTCCACCGTCCACCTCCAATCGGTTCCTCATGCGCATCAGTCCGCGCCGTGTGTGGCTCTTCACCGTGCCCAGGGGCAGGCCGGTGCGTTCGGCGATCTGGGCCTGGGTGAGGTCGTCGTAGAACGCCATTCTCAGTACGGTCTGCTGTTGCTCGGGCAATCGTTCCAGTTCGTCCTCGAGGAGCACGAAGTCCAGGACCTCGTCCGTGGGTGTGGGCGGCTCCTGCTGCCCGCTCGACGAGGCGGCGGTGACCGCTTCCACGTCCCGCAGGTGCCGTGAGCGCCGGGTGAGGGCGTCGGCGACCTTCTTGTGCGTGATGCCCATGATCCACGTCTTCAGTGAGCCGCGCCGGGCGTCGTAGCCCTTGCGGCCGCGCCAGGCGCCGACGAACACCTGTTGTGCGACGTCCTTGGCCTCCTCCGCGTCTCCCAGTTTTCTCGCCGCCACCGTGTAGACCAAGGCACCCCATCGCCGGTACGCCTCGGCCAGGCACGACTCGTCGCCGTCGGCGAAGCCGTGCGCCAGCTGTTCTTCAGAGGCGGACGTCACGGCCGCCACACTAGCCGCCAGGACTTCCGGTCCGCCCCACATGCCCGTCACCTGGGCCTCTCCACGGCCGTGACGACGAGGTTGTTCTGGTATCCGCCCCGATCGGCGAGGTACGGTCCGGCGCAGGTGATCAGCGTGAGCACCGCGGGGCCGTCCCTGCGGAACGCCCCGGACGCGGCGAGCGCGTCCTTGGCGACGGTACGGCGAGCGGTGACCTCGTAGGTCACGCTGCGGCCGTCGGCGCGCCGCACCACGGCCGTGTCTCCCTCGCGTACGTCGTTCAGTGCGATCAGGACGCCCAGGCCCCGGCCGTCGGAGTCGACGTGGCCGACGACGACGGTCGAGCCCCCGGACGCGCCCGGGGCGGGAGAGAAGCGGTACCAGCCGACCCGCCGGGGGTCGTCGGGGATCTCGACCTGCCCCTCGGCGTCGACTCCGACCGGGTCCACGGGAGCGCTGACGTCGAGTCGGGGCAGCGCGACGCGGGTCGGCTCGGAGTCCGTCGATCCGTCCCGCGCGGCGGTGCCGCCCGGCGCGGTCCCGCCCTCGGCCGTCCGGCCTGCCGGCGGGCCGCCGGTCCGCTCGGCCGGGACGGTGACGGCCGGGGTGCGGCCGAAGTCGTCACCGGCGTCGGGGTCCGGCCAGGAGGCCGCGGCGAGCACTCCGGCGACGACGCACGCCGCCAGAGCCAGGCACAGTGCGGCGACGAGGCCTCGCCGTGACGGCGGTCCATCCATAGGGAACTACCCCTCACCGGGTGTCGGGGGCCCGGGTGCCGCGCCATGCCACGGCACCCGGGTTTCGGGCCTCGTGCGTTATCGGGCGGAGGAGCGCAGCCGGAGCAGCAGCCCCGCCGCCACCAGTGCGGACAGCGCGCCCACCGAGAGGGCGCCCAGGGGAACGCTCTCGTTGTGGGCGGCCGCTTCGCCGCTCTCACCCGCGGGAACACCGCCCGGCGCGGAGTGCAGATCCTTGAGGGTCTGCGTCGCCAGCGCCAGGTTGTCGTCGTCGGCGCTCCCCCAGGCGTAGACGATGGTGTTGGTGCCCTCGGCCAGGTTCAGGTCGGCCGGGCCGATGGCCACGGTGTCGGTTCCGGCCAGGACGACGTCGGCGGAGACGGT